>JABDBW010000018.1:662-38635 GCA_013288485.1 Bacteroidota bacterium | reverse complement strand
TATACAGGGCCTGATAAATTTATTTGGCGGCAACAATAATTTTAATGCTAAACTGGATGCACTTTTTGTTGAACAATATAAAAGATCGAAATATAATTTTTTAGACCTGTTCCCTGATATGACAGGCTTGATCGGGAATTATGCCCACGGAAATGAATTCTCACGGAATATACCTTACCTGTACAACTACTCGGGCGAGCCGTGGAAAACACAACGGCGCGTAAGGGAAATTATGGATGTATGGTATAGCGCAAGTCCGTTGGGCATATGCGGCGATGAAGACACCGGCTTGCTTTCTCACTTTTACGTAAACAGTGCAATGGGCATTTACTCTGACCCCATGATACCCAGTTACCCGGTATGGCTTATAGGGAGCCCTATATTTTCAAAATCAACCATTACGTTGGGTAATAAAAAGATTTTTGTGATCGAGGCAAAAAATGTATCGGCAAGTAACAAGTACGTTCAATCAGCCACTTTAAACGGTGCGCCGCTTAATAAACCCTGGTTTGAACATGCTACGCTTATGAAAGGTGGTACTCTTGTGCTAAACATGGGCCCCAGGCCTAACAAGCAATGGGGCAGTTCTCCTGATGCGGTACCTCCGTCAATGTCTCAGCCGGAGTAAATTTATTGGGGAAGTTAGGTTGTTTGTCCGGCCAGCAGGTATAATACGGCCATGCGTATGGCAACGCCGTTTTCCACCTGGTCGAGTATGATGGATTGTTTGCTGTCGGCAACATCGCTGGTTATTTCAACGCCGCGATTGATGGGGCCGGGGTGCATTACGGTTATCTCTTTATCTAACGAGTCGAGTATTTGTTTATTAAGGCCGTACAGCATCGTATATTCGCGCAGCGAAGGGAAATACTTAATATCCTGCCTTTCCAGTTGTATACGCAGCATATTGGCTACATCGCACCAGTTAAGCGCCTTAAGCAGGTTATGTTCCACCTTAACGCCCAGGGCACTGATGTATTTAGGTATAAGCGTAGTTGGCCCGCAAACCATTACCTCAGCACCCAGGTGTTTGAGGCATAAAATATTCGACAGGGCCACGCGCGAATGTAAAATATCGCCCACAATGACGACTTTCTTTCCGGCAACATCGCCATATTTTTCACGGATGGAGAACGCATCGAGCAAGGCCTGTGTAGGATGTTCGTGCGCGCCGTCGCCGGCGTTTACTATTTGCGCCTTTACATGTTTGGATAAAAAGGTGGCCGCGCCGGCATAAGGGTGGCGCATCACCACCATATCCACCTTCATGGCCAGGATGTTGTTTACCGTATCTATCAATGTTTCGCCCTTGCTTACAGATGATGACGATGCGGCAAAATTTACCACATCGGCCGATAAGCGTTTTTCGGCTAATTCAAAAGATAAACGGGTACGGGTGGAGTTTTCGAAAAATATATTGGCAATAGTTACATCACGCAGGGAAGGGACTTTTTTTATGGGCCGGTTTAATACGGTTTTAAAATTATCGGCTGTTTCAAATATCAGCTGGATATCTGCCGGGTTTAAGTCCTTAATTCCTAAAAGATGTTTTGTACTTAATGCCATTTTATTTGAATATCGAATATCGAATGTTGAATATCGAATGATGAAGTTGTCATTCAATTTTCAGTATCTGATATTACTTTATATTATTCTTTTTTGATGTTTCAATGCTTTTTACAAAAATTGCGACCAATTGATTGCATTCGTCCTTAGCTTTTAATACCATCTCCGAATCATGCAATTTTTTTCTTTCTATTATTTTTATCGAAATAAGTGACTCTCTAAGTTCTTTTAATATGACTTTCATTTTGTGAATGAAATCATTTCTTGACTCCGCTGATTGCGCTTCGCCATAATTTAAAGCTGGTGAGCACCCCGAGCGCACTAATTGTCCCGCCATATAATGGCCAAGCCTTGAAACGGGTAAGCCATCAACAATGTCAAATATAATAATTGCAAAATCTATCAGTCTTTCTTCTAAATCGTACTTATTATCTTTCATTAATTACTACTTCATTATTCGATATTCAACATTCATTATTCGATATTATTTACTCACTTTGCCTCAGATAAAAGAACAATCTTATCTTCCCCATCTGTTTCCTTCCAGCTTACCACTACTTTTTGCGACGCGATGGAATCGACTTCAATACCTATATAATCGGCAGCAATGGGCAGGTGGCGCGAGTACCGGCGGTCAACCAATGCCAGCAATTCAATTTTTTCTGGCCGGCCAAAATCAAGCATCGCGTCCATTGCGGCGCGTATGGTTCGGCCCGTCCAAAGCACATCATCCATCATGACTACTTTTTTGCCTTCAACAATAAAATCTATTTTAGTTTGATTGGGCACCAACTGTAATTCGCGCCTGCGGAAATCGTCCCGGTAAAAAGTAATGTCGAGGTCGCCTTGTTCTATTGTGTGGCCGGGTAATATTTTTCTTAATTCTTCAGTTATACGGTTGGCGAGATAAATGCCGCGGGGCTGAATACCAATTAATACCGACCCGGAAAAATCATTGTGATTTTCAATTAATTGACGACATAAACGCTGTATAGTGATTTGAAACTTCTGACCGTCGAGCAGCGTAAGGTTTTGCATCGTTTGGGTGGATTTGGGCAAAGGTAGTAATTTTTATAGATGTTGTAGTGATGTCTTTATTCTAATTCAAGTTTTAAATTATCATACTCACATAAAGTTATAACATACCATTTTTGCAAGGCTTCCTTTAATAATTCCACATCTGTTAATGCAAAACCAATAGCTGATAGGTTTTTATCTTTTTCTTTTAAGTCATGATCATGGCTCTCATGTGTTATACCCTCGCTACATTTCTTGCAAAAATATCTTACTGTTGACCAATCTTCCATTTCAATATCGGACTGTTCGCAAATTTTTGTTAGTTCTTCTATGTTTTTAGGATCGCTCGTGTAAATATCACATGAATAGGTTTTATAATCGGACTTTTTTATTAATTCCAATTCATTTAATATAGCATATTCAATTTCTCCAACAATTTTATACCCTTGCGGAGCGCCGTCGTTTAATACGATATCAGAATATCTACGACCGCTAGAGGGAAAAGGAACGTTGAGGATGATGGCTCTTGCCGGGTCAATTCGTTTAGCCCATATTACCTCAGGATTTGAATTAGGGTTTAATCTTATTGGAGTATTCCCAAGTTGCATATTTGGTTCATTTTTGTTGATTTCTATTTCTACTCCACATTTTGACCATGCTTCTCTTGCAATCTCCCATTTATTCAATACAGTTGCTGCAATTCCTAAATTCCACCATCCAGCTTCATTTTCGTAGTCTAACTTTACTGACTGAGTATTATAATATAGTGACTGTTCCCAATCATTGCGATACTTATATAATAAGCCTAAATTGTAATAGGGTGTCGACCAATCCGGCCTAAGCTTAATCACCTCATCATAAATTTTTATTGCTTCCTCTTCTTGATTTTCTTTCAAAGAAATTGCAAAATCCAGTAATTCTTGTGCCTTTTTTATTTTTCTTTTGGTGAACAGTCCCATAATTTAAATAACAATAACGCCAATTTAGTAAAGTTTTACACAACAAAAAAAGCCCCACCGAAATCGGCAGGGCTTTTTATAATTTAAAATTATCTAAAGCTTATTTAGCTTCTTCTTCTGATTTTTTAGTTTTCCTGGCTTTGCTTTCGGCACCTTCCATTTGTTCTTTCAATTGGGCCAGTACACTCAGATCGCCTAAAGTTGATTTTTCTACTGATTCTTTCACTTTCTTAACCGCGTTGTTAGCAGATTTTGCTTCCTTTTTACGGTTTTCAAATTCCTGCACACGGGCATCGGCACGAGCCTCTTCCCATATACGTGAGTGTGAAATAACGATACGTTTGTTTTCCTTGTTAAATTCAATGATCTTAAATTCAGCGGCTTCTTCAGCTTTTAAACTCTTGCCATCTTCTTTAACCAGATGCTTGGTTGGCACAAAGCCCTCAACACCATAAGGTAAAGCAACAATAGCGCCCTTATCAGTTACTTTTATTACGGTACCTTCATGTATTGAATCAATAGTGAAGATGGTTTCAAAAGTATCCCATGGGTTTTCTTCCAGTTGTTTGTGGCCCAGGCTTAATTTACGGTTCTCTACATCAAGCTCTAAAACAACCACGTTTAATTTTTCACCAACTTTAGTGAATTCATTAGGGTGATTTACTTTTTTAGACCATGAAAGGTCAGAGATATGTATTAATCCGTCAATTCCGTCTTCCAACTCAACAAACACGCCAAAGTTGGTCATGTTTTTTACTGTAGCAGTATGTTTGGTACCAACTGCATAACGTTCAGCAGCATTTTGCCATGGATCGGGAGTTAATTGCTTAACACCTAATGACATTTTGCGTTCTTCGCGATCCAATGTTAAAACTTGTGCTTCAATTTCGTCGCCAACTTTCAGGAATTCCTGTGGGTTACGCAGGTTTTGCGACCATGACATTTCTGACACGTGTATCAAACCTTCAACACCCGGGATAATTTCTAAGAAAGCGCCATAATCGGCAACTGTTACTATTCGGCCCTTAACTTTCGAACCGATCTGTATTTTTTCGTCAAGGCTTTGCCAAGGATGTGGGGTTAATTGTTTTAAGCCAAGCGCGATACGTTTTTTCTCGTCATCAAAATCAAGAACAACAACGTTGATCTTCTGATCTAATGACAATACTTCTCTCGGGTGCTCAATACGGCCCCATGAAATATCGGTAATGTGTAATAAGCCGTCAACACCACCAAGGTCTATAAATACACCAAAGTCGGTAATGTTTTTAACTGTGCCTTCCAGTACCTGGCCTTTCTCCAATTTGGCAACAATTTCGGTTTTTTGGTTTTCAAGGTCATCCTCAATCAACACTTTGTGCGATACCACCACGTTTTTAAACTCGTGGTTTATTTTAACAACTTTAAATTCCATTGTTTTGCCCACATAAACGTCATAATCCCTGATAGGTTTAATGTCGATCTGTGAACCTGGTAAAAAGGCTTCTACGCCCATTATATCTACAATTAAACCACCTTTGGTCCTGCTTTTAACAAAGCCGGTAATGATCTCATCGTTATCCAGTGCAGAATTAATTCTTTCCCATGATTTTTGAGTTTTTGCACGTTTACGTGAAAGTACTAACTGTCCGTTAGCGTCTTCCTGCGATTCAACAAATACATCAACGGTATCACCGATCTTCAGATCAGGTGTATCACGGAATTCAGAAACAGATACCAAACCATCAGATTTAAACCCAACGTTCAATACTACATCCTTGCTGTTAACATTTACAACGGTGCCGGTAATAATTTCGCCCTTGGTGATGGAGCTGAAAGTTCCATCATACAATTTCTCCATTTTTTCACGCTCACTGTCGCTGTAATTGCCAAATTTTTTGTCGTCTGCATCCCAGTCGAAATCTTCGCCTGGTGCGGTTGCAATTTGAGATTTGATCTCTTCGATTGATATCGAATCAGCCTCTGATTCAATAGTTTCTTTTTCGCTAATGGCGGTAACCGTTTCCAGTTCAGCCTCTTTAGCTTTTAATTCTTTTTCTGCTTCTTGTTTTTTTGCCATTAAATAATTTATCTCCTTTTCCCAATTTGTTAATTGGGACTGCAAAGGTATGACTATAATTTTATTCAAAAAAATTAATTTACTGTTAAAAGCTCATTTTTGAGCGATTTTGCCAACTTATAAGTGGTTTTACGAGTATTTTTTTGCAGATACGTCGCTTCTGTAAACAAAAGGGTGGGTTATTGAGCAAGTAATTTATGCTCAATTTCATTAAAAATAGTCATAAAATCAGGTAATAACAATTGGCGATAGGCGGTTAACACTACGTTCATACGGGTTTCATGTTCGGGTGTAAACGGGTTTGGCCATACCCTCATGCAAATTCTTTTTAAGGCATATGCAATTTGCTGCGTTTCTGCATACGTATGCAAATAGCCATCTCTTTTAAACCCTTCATAGAACCTGAAAAAACGAGTAGTATCTTTTAGTCCTGCAAAAGTTAAAAATTCTTCAATAACGGCATTATCGCAACCCCTCAAATGACAGTAAAAATCATCAACAGTAATTTTACCGGTGGTGAGCAATAAATTATCTAATATTAACTCTACCCCGATATGCCCCAAAAAGAAAGGCTTTACCGGCGAACCTTCAATTACCGGGGCCAGCAATTTTTTTAACTGATTTGAATGCGTAATAAAAAATCCTGAAGAATGAAAATAGCGGTCAACATCAAGGTGTTTGTTCCATCCTTTTATGATGCTGTTAATATGCTCATTTTGATGATGTAATTTTTCGGGATGAAGTATGATAGTTTTATCGGCATTTTTTAAAAGATCGGGCATTACTGTACCCAATATATGGTAGCAGTTGGTGGTATTCCGGTCGAAATAATGATGAGACAAGAAATTCATAAGCAGCCCTTCATTTTAAAAATACAGAAATTATGCGGTTTTAGTTGCTATTTGAATGAAAATAATTTTATAAGCCCGCTTTTCTTTTCTATACAAAAGCACATATTCTATTATCTTTGGCCTCCCGATAGCCCCGATAGCTATCGGGGGAATTGAAAGATAAAACACGATGAAATTTGTTGATGAATTACGCTGGCGGGGCATGTTGCATGATATTATGCCCGGAACTGAGGACCTGCTGAATAAAAGTATGGCGTCGGGCTATATTGGTTTTGACCCCACAGCAGATTCGCTGCATGTAGGCAGCCTGGCGCAAATTATGACCATGATACACTTTCAGCAGGCGGGGCATAAACCGTTCGCCCTGGTTGGCGGCGCTACCGGTATGGTGGGCGATCCTTCAGGTAAATCGGCTGAGCGCAATTTACTCTCAGAAGATGTTTTGCAACATAATTTGAATGGAATAAAGAAACAGCTAGAGAAATTCCTGGATTTTAACAGTGGCGCTAACAGCGCCCAAATGGTTAATAATTATGATTGGTTCAAGGAGCTTACTTTTTTAAATTTTATACGCGATGTAGGCAAACACATTACTATAAATTATATGATGGCCAAGGATTCGGTGAAAAACCGTATCAGCAGCGAGGCGGGTATGTCATTCACCGAGTTTACTTACCAGTTGGTTCAGGGCTATGATTTTTATTATTTATGGAAAAATTATAACTGCGTTTTGCAAATGGGCGGGTCGGACCAGTGGGGGAACATTGTAACCGGGACAGAATTGATCCGTCGTAAAGACGGGGGTGAAGCTTATGCCTTAACGACCCAACTGATAAAAAAATCGGATGGCAGCAAGTTCGGCAAATCAGAAGGTGGCAATATATGGCTCGACCCTGAGAAAACATCGCCCTATAAATTTTACCAGTTTTGGTTAAATACCAGTGATGATGATGCCAAGGCATACATTCGCATATTTACTTTATTTGATAGGGAAACTATAGAAAACTTAGAGGCTGAACAAGATGCCGCACCGCATTTGCGTACGCTGCAAAAAGCTTTGGCAAAAGATATTACCATACGTGTACATGGCGAGGCAGAATATGAAAAGGCCATTAAATCATCGGAATTTTTATTTGGCAATATTGGCATTGAGTTTTTAAGTGAGCTGAACGAAGCAGAAGTAATCGCTTTGTTTGAAGGTGTGCCTAACTTTACAATAGCATTAACTGACCTGCAACAAGGCATAAATGCAACTGATTTACTGGCTTCACAAACAACCGTTTTTCCATCAAAAGGAGAAGCGAAAAAAATGATACAGGGCGG
Organism: Bacteroidota bacterium; assembly: GCA_013288485.1. GTDB lineage: Bacteria > Bacteroidota > Bacteroidia > Sphingobacteriales > Sphingobacteriaceae > Mucilaginibacter. The sequence goes on along the minus strand of JABDBW010000018.1, from coordinate 30,860 downwards.
TGGCGTATCTATTAATAAAGTAAAAATAGATTCGGCGGAAGCAATTTACCAAAGTGACACACTTATTAATGGTAGGTTTTTAGTGGCTCAAAAAGGAAAGAAAAATTATTTTTTAATAATTGTGAAATAATTTGATAATACGACAAAAAGTACATATTTTTGGATTAATGTCTGAAATATGAAAAAATATAAAATTGATACACCCATAAGTAAAGTAAGTGAGCCGATGGTTATTTATGGCTTACAAACTCCCGAAAGCCTGTTTAGCAATTTATTAGGCAGTACAGCTAAACAGTTTAACTTTATGAGTGATTTTGATATTTTGAAATCAGCAAGGGAAGGGTTTTCCAAACACGTTTTAATGGCTTTGGCTAAGAAAATTTCGTTAACGTTACAGGAATTTGCCAATATTATGCATATTTCTGAACGCACCTTACAACGCTATGATGATAATGATATCATCAAAACCGAATATGCCGAGAAGGCCGTTGAACTTGCCCGTTTATATACCCGCGGCGAGGAAGTTTTTGGCTCGCTTGATAAATTTAAAATTTGGATGAAAACCCCTATTCATGTTTTCAGGGGCGAAGCGCCTGTTTCTCTTCTGGATACTTCTATAGGTTTTGATATGGTTTTCAAAGAACTGGGCCGTATTGAGCATGGTATTTTTGCCTGATGATTCTTTACCGTATAGTTAGATGTGTATATGCCGACGACCTAAGCGGCACCGGCGCGCGTTTATATGGCGGGAGGTGGAACAGCGAAGGAAAACAAATGGTTTATATGGCATCATCGCGCTCGCTGGCTGTTTTGGAAGCATTGGTGCATTTTAACCCGACCAATTTGCCTGATGATTATTGCATGACCATTATAGAAACGCCGGATAGTATTGGCGAAGTTGATATTACCCAATTACCCCAAAACTGGCAGGAATACCCCGAGCAAAATATTTTGAAACAAATGGGCAATGCTTTTTTACAGCAAGCGAAGCATCTTTTGCTGAAGGTACCTTCGGCTTTGGTAAACGAAGAATATAATTACCTGATGAACCCACTGCACAAACAGGCTCCGTCGGTAAAAATACTGAGCAAGAAACCGTTTAGTTTTGATGAAAGATTGGTGAAATAATCACAGATCGCTTAATAACTCCAGTTTCTTATGGTTGTATTCTTCCTGCGATATTAAACCATGATCAAACAGGGTTCTTAGTTTCTTTAGTTTTTCGGTAAGTTCATCGGGTTTTGGCTCTGCCTGAACGATAGGTTCTGGCTGCTGGACAGGGTTGGCTACCTGGAAAGCAGCCACAGGTTGCGACGGGCTTTCAAATTGTACCGAGCCCGACTCGGCACGTTTTTCCTCCAGGTCGCGTAACCGGCGGGCCTCCCGCTCAGATTCTTTGCGCTCCTGGGCGTATTGGTATAGTTTACGCGCCTGTACTTTAGGTAGGTAGTCAACACCCATTTCGGCGCCGTTGGTAGTTTTTATGCTGAATATGGCGCCTATAATTTCTTCTTTGGTATATACGTCAACCACATCTTTCCAAACAAAATCAATAAATTTTATAGACAGGCCCAGGTTGGCCGGGGTAAAAAACAATATGCGTTTATTGGTTAACGCTATACAGTCGGGCAACAGGTTTACCAACGGCTTTTTTTGAACCGCTATGTATATTATTTCTTCTCCCGTGGTAAGCAGGTCGGCCAGCCGTTTATAAACTTTTTCAATGGCTTTAGGGTCCTGTTCGTCGTTCAGAAATTTCTCGATCATTTTGTTTACTTTATTGCAAAAATAATTAAATTCTGTTAGTTGTAGATTAAGTTTTAAGCTATCAGCAAATTACAGCCACGAATATCGGCATTATCAAATCGCCCCAATACCTCAAACGTGCCATTATCATATATTTTACCCAGGTCCTGTGTAGCAATAAATGAGCAGGAGTTGATATTAGCGAGGTCGATCACATTAATACCCCCGGCCTTTCCATTGGTAACGATGCTCATAGGGTCGTTAGTATCGCGGGTAATAATGCGCATCCACGGCGGGCAGTTAAATATACCCGAACCTTTGGAGTAAGCCTGCGATAATAACTCGGTCATACCATATTCCGAATGTATGGTATTAACACCAAAACCTTTACATAAAGTGTCATGCAGCTCTTCGCGTATCATTTCTTTGCGGCGGCCCTTCATACCGCCTGTTTCCATCACTATCAGTTCAGGAAAATTGACCTGATACTGTTCAACAAAATCAAGCAATGCAAACGTAACACCTATAAGCAAGGTTTGTTTTTTTGCCTCTTGCAGTTTGTTTAATTGGGCGGCTAATTCATCGTAATTGTATAAATAGAATCCACTATCAGAATTATTCGATCGCTTCACTAGGTCTTCAGCCATATAGATCAATGATGAACCCTGCCGCTCTAAATATGAGGGCAGTAATGCCAAAATTGTATACTTTTCTATATCACCATAAAACAGTTTAAACGCGTTGCGGAAACTATCCTCATACCAACTTATATCAGTAATAGCATGGCTGCTGGTAGTTAGGCCTATAGTACCTGAACTGGTAAAAGTTACCTGTACCGCATTGGTCGAACTAACTATAAGTTGTGACTTAAAAAACTCAATAGGTAAAAAAGGAATTTGCCCGATAGTTGTAACCGAAACCGGGTCAATATTTAAACCTGCAATAAAATCGGCATAAACTTTACAATTTTTAGCCTGGTACTGAAAAACCTGTAAAGCAATGGTATTAAATTGCTCGGAGGTATTTATGGAGAATATTTGCTGTTTGTTTGGTTTGTTCACACAGTAAAGATAGGGGTTAAAGTACAAATACCTGTTTCGTATTTATTGCTGGTACTTCAAAAAATCGCCATCAACAATAAGCAATTTTACAGGGGATTTAGCTACAGAACGGTGCGAGCTTAATTCATCGGTTACCACATAACTCATTCCTTTTTTTAGGGTGAAATGTTCGCCGTTTTGCTGTTCGGTAATAAATTCGCCTTCCAGGCAATGAACAATATGCCCTTTTTGGCACCAATGGTCGGCGATATAACCAGCGGAATACTCAACAATACGTATGCGCAGGCCTGCAAATTGCAAGGTTTGCCAGGTCGCATTTCCAGCCTCGCCGGGATGATCTGCTTTTTCGATCAGATCCCAGTCAATTATTTGGAACGGGATATTTTTATTGTTCATTTTTTTACTGCAATAATAAAATTTACACAAGGTAATAAACAAAAAACAACTGCCCGTTTTTAGGGTTGTTGATTAAAACAAGCAAATCAAACTATGAAAACATTAAAATTGTTAGGGCTACCGGTTTTATTAAGTGTATTCCTCGTACTACTATCAGCTACGGATCCAAGTAAGGAAATTGAAAGGATACATGATTCTGCCAATGTATTAAAAGCCTTTGGCAAAATGAAGGAAAGCATCCCTCACGACTTGCTGGAAAGTTACCAGGGTGTGGTTATTATCCCCAACCTGTTAAATGCGGGTTTTGGTATTGGCGCTAAACGAGGCCGGGGCGTTGCCCTGGTAAAACTCCCTGACGGCAAATGGAGCGACCCCGTCTTTATTACGTTAACAGGGGGCAGCTTTGGTTTTCAAATAGGAATGCAATCGGTTGATATGGTGTTGGTGTTCCGTCATAAAGGGGTGCTTACCAAAGTGAAGAATGGCGATTTTACTATCGGAGGCGATATATCAGCAGCGGCAGGCCCGGTTGGACGAAGCTCGACAGCCAGCACCGATTATAAACTGGAAGCCGAAGTATATTCTTATTCGCGCAGCCGCGGGCTTTTTGCGGGTATTAGTATACACGGTTCAAACTTATCAATAGATAAAAGCGCGAATGCCGCGTTTTATGGTAATGACATGAGTTCGCAGGATATATTTGAGACAGGCAAAAGCGACCATGAAGCCGTACGGGTGTTAAAGGAAACTTTAAACGCTTTATAATTAATTCATTTCGTCATTCCTAAAAATAGCGATGGGTTTGAAACCCATCGCTATTTTTATATATACGGTTGTATATTAGCAGTCAATTATGGGCACACCATCTACTAATAATAAGCTTGTCATTTACCAATTATTGCCGCGCTTGTTTGGTAATACCAATACCAACAATAAATATTATGGCACCATTGATGAAAACGGTACCGGCAAATTCAATGACATTACCGATATGGCCCTGCAGGAGCTATCAAAACTGGGTATAACACATATTTGGTTTACCGGGGTTATTGAACATGCTACCATGACCGATCATTCCTGGTTCGGTATAAAGCCTGATGACCCGGATGTAGTAAAAGGCATTGCCGGGTCGCCCTATGCGATAAAGGACTATTACGATGTTGACCCAGACCTCGCCGTAAATGTTAACGATCGCATGGCCGAATATGAGGCGCTTATTAAACGCACCCATGCTAACGGCTTAAAGGTAATTATGGATTTTGTGCCCAATCATGTGGCGCGCACTTACAATTCGGATGTTAAACCAAGCGGCGTGCGCGATATCGGCGCGGATGATGATAATACCAAAGCATTTGCCGCTGATAACGATTTTTATTACCTGCCGGGGCAATCTTTTACCGTACCTGCCGGCTATAATGCCGGGGGCGATAATTTTAAAAGCCCGCTTAAGGATGGCCGGTTTGAGGAGAACCCGGCAAAAGTAACGGGGAATAACCTTTTTAGCGCCGCGCCGGGTATTAATGATTGGTTCGAAACGGTAAAGCTAAACTATGGCATTGATGTACAGAATGGCAATGCCATTCACTATAACCCGCCGCCGCCCTTATGGCATAAGCTGTTTGATATACTTAATTATTGGTGCGCCAAAGGGGTTGACGGTTTTCGTTGCGATATGGTGGAGCAGATACCTTTTGAGTTTTGGGGATGGGTGATAGGGCAATTAAAAGCTCAATACCCCGGCCTGGTATTCATAGGCGAAGCCTATAATACAACGGATTACGACAGCTATATTTTTGACGGTAAGTTTGACTATTTGTATGACAAGGCGGGCATATTGGACGCGGTAAGGAAATTAACCACTAACCAAACCGGCGCCACTGTATGGGATATTAACAACGTATGGAACAACCAGACCAACGGGATCGACGATTATATGCTGCGCTTTATGGAGAACCACGATGAGCAACGCGTAACGTCTGGTAGTTTCGCGGGGGATGCGTGGTATGCGGTACCGGGGATGATAGTTTGCGCCACCCTGTCGAATGGGCCGGTGATGATCTATTTCGGGCAGGAGGTTGGTGAGCCGGGCGAGGGGCTGGAAGGGTTTGGCGATAACGACGGGCGCACCAGCATATTTGACTACTGGGGCGTGCCCGAACATCAGAAATGGGTTAATGGTGGCTTGTATGATGGCGGCCAGTTGTCTGATAGTCAGAGTAGGTTGCGTGGGTTTTACAGTAAGTTGTTCAATGCCGCCCGGAATAATGAAGCCTTATATGCAGGCAAGTTTTACGAGTTACTGTTAGCTAACCAGGCTAACTTTAACGACTGCATGTATATGTATATGCGTTATACCGATAACCAACGGGTATTGGTAATTGCCAGTTTCGACCGTAACGACCAGGCCATTCACGTCAATATTCCGCAGGAGTTATTATTGTGGATGAATGTGAGCGGCCCGGTAACATTTACCGACCTGTTAACCGGGAACCGGTTTGATACCGGCAATATAGAGACGATGGGCTTAACCTTTATCCTACCGCAAATGAGTGGTGTATTGCTTGCTTTTTGATGTGTCCCGATAGCTATCGGGATGTTTCACGCGTGTGTGAAACAGATGAAACACGTGAAACAAGATTTTGACTTAACAAATTGAAAAATAACACTTTATAAAAATGGAGTGAAACAGAATGAAACAAGATGTAACAACGTATTCGTCAGTATTTTTAGGTGTAATTTTACATTATTATATTGATATTCAAATAATTATAAATTAGCTTATTTTGATAGCATGAAACAAAGGAGGTTGCGCCTTTTGAGACAGCGGTGTTCGAAAGATAAAAAATCCATTAATTATCTCTTTTGTCATTCTGAACGTAGTGAAGAATCTTATACACGCGATACGAACGCATAATTAGTCTGGCGCAGTCCTATCAATTATATAAGATTCTTCACTACGTTCAGAATGACAAATTGCACTTGTACGGCATTTTTCGAACACTCTTAATTGCAAATCCGGACTAACAGCCGCCATTTTTGTTTTAAGAGACATCGGCTCGACAAATCTTATAACGCCGGGTTTTAACCCGGCGACCACCCCACACTCAATAACGAGTGCCATAGGCACGACCCATATTTATATTGGCCGAACCTATGGTTTTTTTATTTATTCGGTTTGTCGGCTCAACGGATTAAAATCCGTTGTTACAATATTATCCGAGGCTACGCCTCTTCGAAGGAGTCCTTTTGGACTCGTGGCACATCCTAAATGTCGTGCTGGTTTAAGATAGCGTTAGTCAGTGTTTATAAATCTTCCGAACACCCGTAATCGTGTATCTTCGCCATTAAAATAGCAAGGATATATACCTTTAGAAGAATTGTCCGTTACAGAACAAGAACATTAAACATTATGCCAGCTTTATTTATTAGGAGAACCGTATGTTTTAAAATATTAATAACCCTGCTTGTAAGTTTACTATCATTAAACACCTATGCCCAAAACATGCAGCTTAAAAAAACAGATTCAGTTTTAACACTGGTTAAAAAATATTTCAAAACAAAGGATGCTGATGCCATTTACGCGCTTACGGGCGTTAATTTTAAAAAAGCCATAACCCAGGGCGCATTCAGGGATATTTGCTTCAATAATCTTTTCCCCTTGGGCGAAATAAAAAAAGACTCGCTTTTAAGTTTTGTGAATAATAAAACAGCTACCTACAAAATACAATTTGAAGCGGTAACCATGCAACTGCTTATGAATTTGGACCAGAACGATAAAATAGAGCTATTTTTATTTCAGCCGTTTAAAATAGAGCCTTTTGATAAGCCCGCGCTTGTCGCGTCGTCAAATCCTTTAATAACTGCAATAGATAAGAAAGTTGATTCCGCGGCGCGTAACTATATACAAAAATCAAATACGGTTGGTTTAAGCATCGGCATAATTAAAGATGGCAAGGTTAATACCTATAACTACGGCGAAACAAAAAAGGGCAATCAGCATTTGCCCACTGCCGGCACCCTGTTCGAGATCGGGTCTATCACCAAAACATTTACCTCTACCCTATTAGCTTATTATGTTAATGAGGGCAGGTTGCGTTTAACCGATCCCGTAACGATGTATTTGCCCGATTCGGTAGTGCGTAACCCGGCGCTTCAAAACATTACCTTACTTAACTTAAGCAACCATACCTCGGGCTTGGCAAGTCTGCCTGATAATTTTTCGGCACAAAATCCTTATGATAAGCTAAATCCCTATAAAAACTATACAAAGCAATTGCTATATGCTTACCTCAAAAATTGCACTTTGAACAGCAAACCCGGCGAAAAATATGATTATTCAAACCTTGCGGTCGGCTTATTGGGTACTATTTTAGAGCAGGTGAGCCATAAAACTTTTGAACAAATGGTTTCAGAAATTATTTGCGCCCCTTTACAAATGAAAAGTACGATGCAGCATTTATACCCGATGATTGCTACGCGCTTTACAACTGTTTATGATGACGCAGGCGACCAAACCCCGGCCTGGGATTTTGACGTATTTGCTCCCTGTGGCTCGCTCCGATCGACTGTGAACGACCTGATGATGTATGCAGAATCAAATATTACCCCGGGCAATACTAAACTCGCAAAAGCATTTGAATTAACGCACAAAATAACCCTCGACGGCGACACTAAAGTTGCGCTGGCCTGGCATATTATAACCGTAAACGGGGTAGATTATATTTTCCATAATGGCGGCACCTATGGCAGCAGCAGTTTTCTTGCCTTTAATGCCAAAAGGAATGTTGCTGTAATTATACTATCCAACGCGGCTGCAAGCACCGATGAGTTGGGTAAAAGGCTTTTGATTACGTTGCAATAAGAAAAGAAAAATGTCATTTCGAACAAAAGAGCGTTGTCAGTCTGAGCCCCGTCGAAGACTATGTGCGAGGGCCTTTACGCCCATGCTTCGACGGAGCTCAGCATGACACCCCCGCCGGGTTTAATTATCCTTAACCTGTTGCCCGTCTCGTATTTCATCAGTAGCGTTTTTAACTACCTGGTCGCCGGGTTTCAGGTTGCCGTAAACTTCCATTTTATCGCCCGACTGAAAGCCTTTCTTTACATCCACCCATACAGCATGGTGATCAACAACCTTAACAACAAATACCTTTTCGGTTGATGTTACTACGGCGCTTTTAGGTACGATAAGCGTACTGTCGTGCGATGGTAAGGGCACATTCACGTCGGCATACATGTGCGGGAGCAGTTTTTTGCTTTTATTATAAACGTCTATCTCTACCCGCTCCGAGCGTAATTTATCGTCAATAGCACCGGCTAAACGGGCAATTTTAGCAGTAAATTGCTGGCCGGGTAGTTCGCGCACAGTAAAAGTGACTTCGCTGTTATTGCTTAACCCGCCGGTATAGCTTTCGGGTACCGATACCACTAAACGCAGCCTGTTTTGGTCCTGCAATACAAACATAGGGTCGGCATTTTTACCTCCGGGACCAACATAAGCGCCCAAATTTACGTTGCGCGTGGTTATCACCCCATCAAACGGCGCCCTTATTTCTAAATAATTTAGGTTTGCAATTACTTCTTTATAGGCCGAATTAGCAGCATCAACATTGCCCTTATCGGCATTCTTTTTTGCTTCGGCCTGCTCCAGGTCGTTCTGCGAAATTGTTCCGGGGGTTTTGCTGGTGTTCAATAAACGGTCGTAAGTAGCTTTACTGGCCGAATAAATGGCCTCCTGTTGTTTTATTCTTGATTGCGCGCCTGTTAGCTGCAGGTTTATCTCGGGCGCTTCTAAACTTACCAGCAGTTGCCCCTGGTGCACCTGCGAGCCAATATCAACAAATAATTTTTTTACATAGCTGTTTATCTTGGCATACAGGTCAACCTGCTGATAGGGCAATAGCTCGCCCGGTACGGCAATGGTTGAACTTAACTTGCCTTTTTCTACCGGCGCGACACTAACCGCAGGAACATCAACAGCGTTTTGCTGCTGCTCTTGCTGATCGGCTGCCAGGTTTGCTTTATCATCCGAATGACAGGCACCCAGTAATAAGTTGATGCTGATAGCCAGAACGGCTAACGCAGTGATCGGTCTGTTTTTACGACTATTCATGATGGTGCTGTGGGACATAAAATTTACTTTCTTTATCTTCAGGGTCTAATGAAACAGAATCGGTGGTGGCATTGCCCTGTACCCAGGCAAAAACCAGCGGTAATATGAGCAGGGCAGCAAAGGTTGAGGCAAATAAGCCGCCAATAACCGCGCGGCCAAGCGGCGAGGTTTGGTCGCCCCCCTCGCCTATTCCTGATGCCATAGGGATCATGCCTACTATCATGGCCAGGCTGGTCATTAAAACGGGCCTCAAACGCAGGGCAACCGCTTCGCGGGCCGATTTAAGGGCATCGCCGTTATGCTTGCGCAACTCCTCGGCATTTGTTATTAATAATACCGCGTTTGATATGGATACCCCTACCGACATGATCATGCCCATATACGATTGCAGGTTTAACGTGGCACCGGTTAGCTTTACTAAAAACAGCGAACCAAACAATACCGCCGGAACTGTTGATAATACCACGAACGACATTTTGAACGATTGAAAATTAGCGGCCAGCATTAAAAATATCACTATAACCGCTACCAGTAACCCCGTTTGCAAACTATCAAGCGTATCAGTTAACGTAGAGCTTAAGCCCCGTAGCTCAACGGTTAAGCCCCGCGGCAATTTACCCAATGAATTAATTGCTTTCTGCACATCATCAGTAGCTGTGCCCAGGTCTTTATTATTCAAATTAGCGGTTACCGATAGCATGGGTATTGCGCCTATATCATCATCTTCGCCATAGGTGGTGCCGGTGGTTATGTTGGCCACATCGCTTAATACCGGCCGGGACTGGTTGCTTAACACGGGTATTTCACGAATATCATTTATACTGGCCATCTGGTATTCGGGCACTTCTACCTGCACGGCGTAGCTTAAGCCAACTTTTTCATCCAACCATACAACTTTTTCGGTGTACCGGGATGATGAGGTAGAAGCAACCAGCGACCGGGATATATCATTTAAACTTACCCCCAACTGGGCCGCACGCTGCCTGTCGATATCAATATTCAGGGTAGGATATTTAAACGACTGGCCGATCTGCGCATCGCGCAGGTAGGGTATTTTTTTTAATTTATCCAATACCTTAAAAGCGAATGCCACATTTTGTGCCTTGTTTTTGCTTGATATAGCAATTTCAACAGGCGTTGGCGATCCCTGGCTCAAAATTTTATCAGTAAGCTCAATAGGCTCGAAAGAGAGCAATATTTCAGGCAACTGCTTATGCATTTCGGCACGGAAGCGTTCTTTCAGTTCATCCAGGTCAACTTTATAGTCTTCCTTTAAATTTACCTGCATTACGGCCTCCTGCGGGCCTGCCATAAATAAATAAATTGGGCTGGTTGAAAATTGTCCGGGATGTTGCCCAACCAGTGAAGACGTAACTTCAATGTTTTGTTTGCCCACCAGGTCGTTCAATATATGCAGAGCTTTAAGGGTAATAGCTTCGGTGCGCTCCAAACGTGTGCCATCCGCCGCCCGCAGCCGAACCTGGAACGTGCCCGAATTTACTTTTGGCAATACATCGCGCCCTATTGTGTTTAACAGCAGGAACGCCAAACCACAAGCCGCAATGGCATAAAGCGATACAATGATCTTGCGGTTAGGCATCATCCTATCCATTAAAAGTAAAAAGCGAAGCCTGAATTTATCAAACCGGGTTAACTTGCTTTTATCCTTTTGGGTAGCATTTTTTATGGCGAGTTCTTTTTGTTCCCACGCGTCGCCTTCATCATCCAATGCGAAACCATCGGGGTGACTTTTATCCTCATGCTCATTTTTCATTATCCAGTTGGCCATAACCGGCACAAAGGTTTGAGCAAGCAGGTATGAAGTGACCATGGAAAAACCAATAGCCAACGCCAAAGGCAGGAACAATGCGCCCGGGATGCCCTTCATGGTAAAGGCCGGCGCGAACACCGCCAGTATACAAAACAAAATAAGCAGCTTGGGGAACGCAATTTCTTTACAGGCATCCCATATAGCCAAAGCCTTAGGTTTGCCCATATCAAAATGCTGGTGAATATTCTCGATGGTAACTGTTGATTCATCGACCAGGATACCTATAGCCAGCGAAAGCCCGCTCAGCGTCATGATATTTATGGTTTGATGAAACAGCGACAGGAAAAATATGCCCGATATAATAGAAGTAGGTATAGTTAATATAACAATGAGCGCGCCGCGCCTGTCGCCCAAAAATAAAAGCACCATTAAACCGGTAAGCACAGCGCCTATTGCCCCCTCCTCGGCCAAACTTTTTACCGCGTTAATAACATATACCGATTGATCGAACACATAGGATAGTTTCACATCTTCGGGCATCAGGGCCTGGAAACGGGGTATAGCTTTTTTAAGGCCCTGTACCACATCCCACGTTGAGGCATCAGCCGATTTGGTTATGGGCAGGTAAACCGAGCGCTTGCCGTTAATAAGCGCGTAGCTGGTGGTAATATCAGCGCCATCCTCTACAGTCGCGACATCCTTTAAAAACACCGTTTGTATGCCGTTTTTATATATAGCTATATCTCCAAAATCCTTAACCTGCTTCATGCTGGTATTAGCAGGGGCCAGGTAATTATAATCGCCTATGCGCACGTTACCCGCGGGCGTATTCTGGTTATTATCGCGCAGGGCGGTAACTATTTGGTCGGGCGTTAAATTATGCGCGCGTAGCAGTTCCGGGTCTACTTTAATTAAAATACTGCGTTGATTACCCCCAAACGGCGCCGGGGCAACCAGGCCGGGTATAGAGGTAAATGAAGACCGGATGTATATGTTGGCGAGGTCAAGCAGTTCGTTATTGGTTTTTGTTGGACTGGTTAATACCAGTTGCCCAACGGGCAAGGTAGAAGCATCGAACCTTAAAATAAAAGGCGGCTGCGAACCGGGCGGAAAGTTTGCCTGCGCCCTGTTGGTGTAGGCCGTTACCTCGGCGGCAGCCTGCGCCATGTTGGTGCCTTCGTAAAAAGTAAGCTTCATGAGTGTTAACCCTGTTATATTGCGGGTTTCTATACTCTTTACGCCCGATACATATAATAATAAGTTAACGTATTGCTTACCAAAGTACGATTCCATCTGGTTAGGCGTATAACCGCCATACGGATGCGACACATAAATTACGGGCAGGTTAAGGTTAGGGAAAATATCTATTTTGATGGTGCGAATGGCCCCAATACCAAAGAAGAACAACCCCGCTACTAAAACCAGTACGGTAATTGGCCTTCTGAGTGCGCCTTTTATCAATCCCATTATTTATATTTTGTTAAAAATTATTCATAAATACACCAAAATCGCCGGTGGCGGCTGCTTTATACAAAACCGCCTGCCAAACGTTGTTCGAGGCAATATCCCGGTCAACTTCGGCACGGTTCAATACATATAGCGCTTGGGTGAAATCAACAATATTTGAAAGCCCGTTTCTATATAAAGCAAATTTTTGGTTATAAGCATCGGTAGCCGCTTTAACCTCAACCGGCGCTTCTTTATAATTCTTTAAAGCGTTGTTGATGCGTGTTTCGGCCAATAATTGCTGATCGCGCAATTGCTGGCCAACCACGTCATATTCGTTCCGGTATTGATCGGAAATAAACTTTTGCGATTGCACCTGGTACCTCACCCTGAACGGGTTGGTAACATTCCATATCACGGCCGCGCCAATTAAATAATTAAACCGGGTTGGGTCGGCGCCCGCGCCAAAGCCGGTGCTGTAATCGGTTGTATTGGTGCCATAATCGGCCTTAAAACCCGACCCCCTGCCCTGGTAAACACCAAACAGGCTAAATGTTGGGTAACTGAATGTGCTTAAATATTTGGCCTGTTCATCGCTCACCCCTATCCGGTTACGAAAATAACGCAATTCGGGATGGTCATCAAAATTCACGAGGGGCTGCGCGTCGGGTTTTGGCGGCGTTTTGGTTACAAATGCGCTGTCTAATATAAAATCCTGCGGTGGTATGCCTAAATATTGCGCCAGCTGGCTGCTTTGGTCCTGTACTGCTTGCTGTGAATTGGTTAACGCTATTTTGGCGTTGGAGACTTCCGCATTTGCCAAAGCGGAATCCACGCCGGGGTTTAACCCGTTTTTTACCCGGGCAACCACTACCCTTTGCAGATCTGTCGCGCGGTTCAGGTTATCCTGCTGCGCCTTGCTTAGCTGCTGGGCTATGAGTAAATTTAAATAGGTGCTTGCTACGCGCACTTCGTGCTGAAATTGCTCTTGCGCCAGATCGGTCTCATCCAATGATACGATGGAGCTTTGCACTTTAACCCGTTCCTTTGCTTTTCCGAATGCAAAAAAGTCCCAGTTTACATTGCTTACATATAGAGAGCCAAAGGCGGCATTGCTATTTTGATTGGGCAGCACCGGCCCCGATGAAGCCACCGCCAACCCATGATAGCCCAAAAGCGGGCCATTTGAGCCGTTAACCGTACCGTAGGCTTGCTGCAAAGAAATATTAAGGTCTGGCAGGGCTTCGGTATGAGTTTCTTTTAAAAAAGCTTTTGAAGCGTTTAGCTGGCTGGCCTTAGCTTTAATTGTTCCGTAGTTCGCCAACGCAATTTGCTCTGCTTCTTTAAGGCTTAATACCTTTTGCTGACTTCGGGCCTGGCTTGCATAAAAAATGCTAAAAACACCTAACAAGGCATATTTAGATACAGAATTGAACATTACACGGGGAATTATGTAGCGCAAAATTAAAAATTAGTTGATATTATAAACTAAATTATAACTGTGTAACAGAATTATCGCTATAAACTTACTAATAAGTAATGATTTGTGATTGGAAGTTAATTGGACTTTAAATAGTGATACTATCCCCTACCTTATAAATACCATTAAATTTTATTCCCTGCCTGTCAAAATGTTTCTGGTAGGCTTCATAACGCTGTTTAATAAAAAACTCTTTGGCGTAGCCATCGTGAACAGGCAGTATTTGTTTGGGCCGCAATTTATCGGCAAAGGCGGTGATCCGCAACTCGTTGGCAAAGGGCGCCATAGTTACCATTATTAACAACTCAATACCTTCATAAGCAAATAACGCGTCTTCCATCGAATCAACCGGGTGCAGCACTTGGTCGTTTATTAAAAAACCCGTCATTTGCGGCAGGGGGTTATCTAATATGGGTTCGTGTACAACAGTTATAGCCTGCAGTTTAAACGGACCCAAATGATGAATGCCATCCTTCCATACGCTATGGGCTATGCCTGCTTTTTGCAATACTTCACCCACCTGTTCATTGGTATATATATTCGCGCCGCTTAAGTTGGCTATATTTTTAAGGTTTTCAGTATCCAGGTGATCGGGGTGTATATGGGTTATGATAATACTATTCACCTCAGCAAACATAGCAGGACTTACTATTCCTTCGGCAAAAGTGAATTTACCCGGATCGAATAATAATTTATGCCCGTTCAACTCAAACACCAAACAGGAATGGAGGTATTTCGAAATTTTCATACCGATATGATTAAAAGAATAACTGTATGTCCCTGTAAAAGTTTTTTCTTCTATTGGGCTGTTATGAAATTACAAAATATCCACCAACTCGCTAAACCGGCTAATAGTAGCTACCTGGTCCTCCTCGACAACCCCAAACCCGTAATCCGCAAAAATAAACGGTATGCCTGCTTTTACGGCTGCAGTATAATCGCCCATAGTATCGCCCACATAAACCGGGGCGGCAAGGTTATGGTCTTTTATAATATCCATGATATTGTCGGCCTTGGGCAGGCTTTTGGTACCATAACATTGGTGCCCTAAAAAATAATGCTCCAGTCCGCTTATTTTAAAAAACACCTCGATATACCCGCTTTGGCAATTACTTACTATAAACAGTTTGTATTTTTTTGTTAACTGCTTTAAAGTCTCCTCCAGGCCGAGATAAAGCTCGCCGCCTTTTTCGTAAAGTATTTCCAGTTATTTTTTACTGGCGATAGTTTTAAAATCTTCGCGCTGCCCTTCCGTTAAATAAGGCAGTAAAGTCTCAAAAATAGCCTTATAGGTCATCCCGGTTATAGAATGGATCATCGGTTGGGTAAAATCCTCCTTAATATAATCTACCTGCTGTTTGGCGGCCTGCCAGGCCAGCACCACATTGGCCGAGCTATCCCAAAGCGTACCATCCAAATCAAAAATAATGCTGTCGAATTTGTTTTTTAGTGAAGTGTCCATCAGGCGGCAAAAATAGGTTTTATTTTTCGCCGGGTATGCTTTTACCGTTATAAACGCTTCAAATTTTACTCAAATTCAATTATTATATTTATCGAAAAAATATTTCTTGAAACTGCTTATAGTAGAAGACGAACAAGGTTTAAGGGAAAGTATTGAACGATATTTTACCGAAGAGGGAATTATTTGCGAAAGCTGCAGTGATCTGAGTACTGCCATCAGCAAAACCACGCTATATCAATATGATTGCATATTGCTTGATATTGGCCTGCCCGATGGCGAAGGCTTTGCCCTGCTGGAACATTTAAAAGAAGGCGGAAAAAACGAAGGTGTATTAATTATTTCGGCACGTAATTCATTGGATAACAAAGTACAGGGATTAAACCTGGGGGCCGATGATTACCTGACCAAACCGTTCCACCTGGCCGAATTGAAAGCAAGAATAGCCGCCATATTCAGGAGGAAAGCGTTTAATACAACCAATGTACTAACCTACGACCAGATCAGCATTAACCTGCTGGCGCGCGAGGTTGAAGTAAACACAACAGGTATTATACTTACCCGGAAAGAATATGATATGCTGTTATATTTTATAGCCAACAAGGGGAAAGTAATATCGAAAAATGCTATTGCCGAACATTTATGGGGCGATGAAATTGACCTGATAGATAGTTTTGATTTTATATATACCCATATTAAAAATATCCGCAAAAAACTAATGGAAGCAGCGCATAAGGATTATATTAAATCTGTTTATGGTGTAGGTTATAAATTTTTATAGCATGAAACTATCAGCCCACTATAGTAAAGCCACGTTGATCATTACTTTCTCAGTATTGTTTATCGCGGGTATAATTTACTACTGTACCATAACCTATATTGTTAATAATCAGCTTGACCGCGACTTAAAAGAAGAGGTAGAGGAAATAACCGAGTTTGTAAACCTTAATCAACGCTTGCCCGGAAAGCTTGATTTTGAGGACGACCAACTCACACTCACCAAAACAAATGAAAAGTTAAATGAAATGGCTTTTTATGACGCGCCTTATTATAAAAAAAAGCATAAACCCGGGCATAATAAAACCGAATCGGGCAGGGCAGTAAAAGCGTTAGTTTCATTAAAAGGTGATAATTACCTGTTAACCGTTACCGAATCAAAGGATGCGTCTGAACATTTGACACAGCTGATAATTGGTATAACTTTGTTGCTTACCGCGCTTTTATTGCTAATTCTGGCTATTACTAACCGTTATATTTTTAGGGGGTTATGGAAACCTTTCTATTCTATTTTACAACAATTAAAAGCATTTAATATTGCCGATTCGGGCAGCTTTAATTTGAGTAAAACCAACATCGATGAATTTGGGGAATTGAATGAAGCAGTGATAACCATGTCTGCAAGAGTTAAAAGTGATTATCAAAACTTGAAAACCTTTACCGAAAACGCGTCGCATGAGATGCTTACCCCTATAGCTGTGATCACCTCAAAACTGGATACGCTTATACAGGACGAAAAACTTAAGGCTGAACAATTTACCCAGATAACTGATATATATGCGGCTACAAATAAACTATCACGTTTAAACCAATCGCTTTTATTACTGGTTAAAATTGATAATGACCTGATACAGGACAATGCCACTTTTAATTTAAAAGACATTATTCTTGAAAAAATACATCAATTCCAGGAACTTAATCAAAACAAGCAAATAGAAATAACGGAGTTGCTTGGCGATAAAGAAATTACTGCCAGCAGGTATTTAATTGAGATATTGATCAACAATCTTTTTAACAATGCCATAAAACACAATATTACGCGTGGCAAAATATTTATTGACCTTACCCCAAATGAATTGGTGTTTCAAAACACCGGCGAAAGCGGCCCGCTTAATAGCAGTGAAATTTTTGAACGGTTTAAAAAAGGAAAAAATTCTGATGGTACAGGTTTAGGCTTAACCATTGCCAAAAATATTTGCAGCCAATATGGTTTTAACCTTACCTATAGCTTTGAATCATCGTTACACACGTTTAAAATAAGCTTTAAATAGTTGTTCAGGGGTTAACCATAACTATTTCCATTTCTGTCAGCTCCTTGCTTCGTGTTGATCGGTTTAAAAAGGCCGGTATTAAGCGGCTTATCCAGTAACGCTGATAGGTTTTAAGTGGTTGTAAATGCAAGCCGTTGGCGGAAAGATTTTTAATTGTACCCGCATCGGCGTACAATATAAATGGCGCGGGCGGAAGCCGCTCCCCGGCATCGACGGTTATCACCGGCGCGTCGCTGTAAAAATTCATTGCCGAAACATAATCATCCTTAATTTGTACCACCGGAAGTTTTTGGGGATTATGCTGGTTGATCCACATAGCCGCCTCGCTTCCGGACTGATAGCGCAGTAATGAAGTATAAAACACGGTATTCAAATACAGGTTGATAATAAAAGAGGCCAACAGAGTTCGTAATACTATCCTGGGAATAACCTTATTGGTTATCATTTGCGGCAACAGCCCTAAGGCCAGCAATAAAATAAATAAACAAATGCCAATAGTTAGGGTAAAAGTTTCAGGCCGGTAAAAATAATGCAATAGCCCCACCACCAGCAATAACAGTACAATAATTACGGTTTGTATAATGCGGATAGCCTTTACGCTTTTTTCAGTTTTAATATGGTATAAGTACTGCGCGGTTATAATGGCGAAAAACGGGTATACAATATTGAGATAATGCGGCAACTGAAATTTTGAAGCCGAAAAAAGCAGGAAGGTAAGCATCGATCCGCATAAGCAGTACCACTCTGTATGCCGGACATTCCTGCTGCCCTTTTTTATAAATTGAAATATAGCCGCGAATAATAAAAGCGACCAGGGCAGAAATGCCCATAAAGTAGTATGTACAAAAAAGAAAGGGTCGCCGTTACCTTTAATAGGGCCGGTATTAAAAAAACGGCCAAACTGGCTATCCCAAAAAAAGAACCGGATACCCGATACATTGTGCCTGTCGAAAATTAATTTTTCGGGATGGAGGTCAAATTGACGGTACAGGCAATAGAGTTCGGGGGTGATAAATAGCAGTATCAATACAACGGCAATCAACCAGCGCAGGTTAAAAAGCTGTTTCCATTGCCGGGTTATCATAAAATGTCCGGCTATGGCGCCGCCGATTGGTACCAAAGCTATAGGGCCCTTAGTCATGATGGCGCAGGCGGTGAAAAGGCAGCCCGCTACCAAATGCCAATAATTATTACCCGTATGCGCTTTATAGAAATGATAAACAGCGGCAATCACCAACCCGGTTAAATAGGGTTCGGCACGTACATCATTGTTCGACAGGATAATATGCTGCGCGGTAAGCAATATCAGCACTGCCCACAAGCCAATTTGTTTATTATACAATGCTTTCCCAAACAAATAAGTATAACCGGCGCCCATCAATAAAAACAATATGGCAGGCAGCTTATAGGCCCAGGTTTTAAACCCGAAACACTTAAAAAAAAACGCGGTAACCCAAAAAGGAAAATGAGGTTTATCCAGCCAGTCCTTGCCATAGGCAAACAGTTCGGCATAGTTGTTACGCTGTACCATAGTTTTTGCTATAGCCGCGTATAAAGTACCGTCGGGACCGGTTATGGGCACAAATAGTCCGCTAAAATTTATAGCTGCAGCCATCCCTATAAATAGGTACAGCCATTTAGTATTAATCGCGGCGGAGTTTAGTTTATTCATATTACAACCGGGTAAATGTAAGCAGAGTTTTGATATTGGTTTATAATGAATTTTTTATATTAAATTTAGCCTGTCAATATTTCTCAAATATTGAATTAACCAATTAACCACACAATGAAAAAACTGCTTATTGCATTTATTGCGCTATTGCTTGTGCAACCATTTGCATCCTCGGCCCAAATGGGGAAGGTGTTTGACCACCTTACAATGCCCAGTAAAATATTAAACAGCACCCGGAATTATGCCGTTTATTTACCGCCTGATTATGAAACCTCCGACCGCACTTACCCGGTGTTGTACCTATTGCACGGGTCGCTTGACGACCAAACCGGGTGGGTACAGTTTGGCGAAGTATCGCATATTGCCGATAAGGCAATAAACGAAGGCACAGCAACCCCTATGGTAATTGTTATACTGGATGGCAACGGAGGGCGCCGGGGATTTGTAAATGACATTAAAGGCGACTGGAACTTTGAGGATTTCTTTTTCCAGGAGATGATCCCGTTCATCGAAAAGAAATACCGCGTTAAAACTGATAAGAAATTCCGCGCGGTTTCGGGCCTGTCAATGGGTGGCGGTAGTACTTTTATATACGCCTTGCATCACCCGGAAATGTTCTCGTCGGCCTGCCCGTTAAGCGGTGACATTGGCCCGGTTACGCTGGAAGACGCGCGCAAAGCTTATACCCGCGGCAACCCCAACCTGCCCGATTCGGTTATTGTAAATTATTATAAAAGCCATAGCGTTATTTCAATGATAGAAAACATGCCCGAAGCGCAGAAAAAGGCAGTACGCTGGTATATGGCAGTTGGCGATCAGGATGGTTTGGGCGAGGGTGACGCGCTGGTGCATATCGCTATGCGCAAAGCCAATATCCCGCATGAGTTTCGTGTTGAGGACGGCGGCCATAACTGGGTGTTTTGGCGCGCATCATTAGCCAAAGTATTGGATTTTGTATCCGAAGCATTTCACCAACCATGATCTTTTTGATTAACAAACAGTAATTAAACTATACATGAAAAAAATATTTGTTGCAGCAATTGCACTATTACTAAGCCCGGTTGTATTATTAGCACAAAGCGGGAAGGTATTTGACGATCTTTCATTACCCAGTAAAATATTAAAAAGCGAACGCAAATTTGCCATCTATTTACCACCCGATTACGAAACCTCAAAACGCAGTTACCCCGTGCTGTACCTGTTGCATGGCTCGGGCGATGACCAAACCGGCTGGGTAACCTTTGGCGAGGTACAGCATATTACCGATAAAGCCATAGCCGATGGCTCGGCAACACCCATGATCATTGTAATGCCCGATGCCAATACCGGCCGCCGGGGGTATTTTAACGATATTAAAGGCGACTGGAACTACGAAGATTTCTTTTTCCAGGAACTGATACCGTACATCGAAAAAAATTACCGGGCTAAAACCGATAAGCGTTCGCGCGCGATCTCGGGTTTATCAATGGGCGGCGGCGGCACTTTTATTTATGCCCTGCACCATCCCGAGCTGTTCTCATCAGCTTGCCCTTTAAGCGCTGCGGTTGGGCCAATGGCGCTTGCGGATGCCCGTACAACAGTTCTCCGCACACTTCCTGATGCCCCCGACTCGGTGGTAACTAATTATTATAACCGCCAAAGTGTTATCGCGTTGATAAATAATATGCCCGACGCACAGAAAAAAGCGGTACGCTGGTTTGCAGAGGTGGGCGATGATGATGCACTGAGCGAACCCAATTGCCTGGTACATATCGCTATGCGTAAAAAAGGAATAGATCACCAATTTCGTGTAGTTGACGGCGCCCATACCTGGACGGTGTGGCGCGGTGCCCTGCCGAAAGTACTGGCGTTTGTTTCGGACGCGTTTCACCAGTTTTAGATAGCCCCTCCCCGCACACGTCATTGCGAGCGTAGCGTGGCAATCTCTACACGACAGATATGTAATTCACCTATCGTGCAGAGATTGCCACACTCGTTCCTCGTTCGCAATGACGTTGTGGTTGTGGGCTTACTTCTTCACCGTATTCAACAATCTATACCCTACCAGCTCTTCCCAGCGTGCGGATGGGGGACGATAATAAACCAGTAGCTGGTAGTCATTTTCTGTATCAAAATGGGTCCCTTCAATGGGCACGTCGTCAGCGGTGCCAGTTTTACTGTCAACCCAAATATATTCATAATCATATACACCCTGCTTTAAAAACAGGTTGGTATAAAAGCGGCCCTTTACAGGCTCGTAATCCATTTTACTGCGCTCATCAATTTTGTAGTCATTAAACTTACCAACAATATAAGCGGCGCCTTCCTTATCCGTTTTATTGGCGGCCAGGCTGAAATACATATGCGCGTAATCAGCATCACGGCGCGGGTCGTTACCATCCTGGTTCAGGACGAAAAAGTTACCGTCGTTATCATACTGGAACGAATAAGTAGTCTGGTCGCGAAGCGGATCGCCTAATAAAACAACGGTATAAGCCGTATCATGATAAATATGCGAAACCCTGTCTGAATTCAATTTCAAACTGCGGGTATCAAAATGCCTGAATTCGTTTCTCGCGGGAAAATCGTTCGTGCTATAATCATTATACACCAGTTGCTGCCCCCTTATAGTGGATGGCGCGGTATTCCATATCCCGGTTTCGGCTCGCCCGTTTTGCATGATCAATACCCGTATATCCGCATTGGGATTTTGTACCGGTAAACCGCCGCAATTCACCTGGAAATTAATTTTTTGATTGGTTTGCCGCAACGAGGGGTCATTTGAAGCAACAATATCAGCAGCCACCGAAACCCTGGTGCCCACTACATACAACCTTCGGGTCAGTATCATTTTCGACTGGTCATCATCCTCATAAACTTTCAGGATATAATTGCCGGCTATTTTGGGGGCGATTATATCATTAGGTAATTTCAGCTCGTAATGCGTATATTTTTGAATGGTACTGGAAGAGTAGGTATAATCCGTTATCCTGTCATCCGAAAAACTTTTTAAATACTCGGATGATGATAAGTTAGATGAGTTCCATTTGCCGTCGCAATGCTCAATGGTATAATAATAATTACGGCTGCTCCCGCGCAGGTCATCAAATGCCAAAAGCACCTGCTCGCCCGATTGTAAAGCGATAATGGGAAAAGAGCCTTGTTTTTTGGTATTGTAAAACTCAACGGTTTTAATTGCGGTGCTGTATACGTTATTGTCGTAAGCGGATTGGGCGAAAGAACTGTTACCAAATAAAAAAACAAACAAGCATATAAAAAACCACGCGTCATTGCGAGGAACGAAGCAATCTCTGCATCGACAGGCATTGCAGTTTGCTTTTATCTTTTCAACAATATTATACTGTTTGATTTGCATATGAAGAGATTGCTTCGTTCCTCGCAATGACGCTTTAATTAACTACGCCTCCAACTCCAAAATCTGCTCAGCCAATGTTTCCCATTGCTGTTGAATTTGTTCTAATTCAGCTTTCTTTTGAGAATAAACGGTGTTGGTTTCTTTCAGTTTAGTAGGGTCAGTATAAATTTTATCATCAGCCAATTGGCTTTCCAGTTGCTTAACTAATAGTTCCAGCCCGGCAATCTGCTCTTCCATTTTTGAAAGATCAGTATTCAGCTTTTTTAATTGCTGATGCTTATTGTCTGATGGTTGATGAAGTTTAATAGGTTCTAATTCCTTTTTTTCTTCCTTTTTTGGCTGAGGAGTTGGTATCGCCGCTTTTGGTTCCAGTTTGCGTTTTGATGACCACTCTTCATATTCTACATAAGTGCCGGGGTACTGTTTTATTTTCTGATCTTCAATGAACCATATCTTGTTGGCTACCTTATCCAGGAAATACCTGTCGTGCGATACCACGATAAGCGTACCTTCATATTGCTGCAATGCCTGCACCAATATATTTACAGAAGCCATATCAAGGTGATTGGTGGGCTCATCCAGTATCAGGAAGTTAGCGTCGGCGGTTAACGCTTTGGCTAATGCCACCCTTGATTTTTCACCACCCGAAAGCACTTTTATCTTCTTAAATACATCATCTCCCGTAAACAAAAACGAACCTAAAATAGAACGCAGCTCTGTTTCGGTGTGTTTGGGCGCGAAGGCCTGCAGTTCCTGCAATACCTGGTTCTCCAAATGCAGCGATTCTAACTGATGTTGCGCGAAAAATGTTTGCGTTACATTATGGCCGGTCAGGCTGGTGCCTTTAAACTCTTTATCGGCCCCTGCAATAATGCGCAACAGGGTTGATTTACCTTTACCGTTCGCGCCGATAAGGGCTATTTTATCGCCTTTTTCAATTATCGCTTCGGCGTTATCTAAAATATCAATAGCCGGGTATTTTTTGGTGATATGCTCCATCGTTACCACGTGCCTCCCCGATTGCCTGCTGAAACGGAAACTGAAGTTAACGCTCGGGTTATCATCATCCACATCATCCACCCGCTCCAATTTATCGAGCATTTTTATGCGCGACTGCGCCATCTTAGCTTTGGTTGCCTTGGCTCGGAAACGCTCAATTAAACGCTCCTCCTGTTTTATTTTTGACTGCTGGTTTTTAAACTCTCCCCGCTGAATTTCTTCGCGCATGGCCTTTTCTTCGAGGTAAAAAGTGTAGTTACCTGCATAAACATTCAGCTTACCCTTACGCGCTTCAACTGTGCGGTTTATTACCCTATCCAAAAACCATCTATCGTGCGATACAATCACAATGGCGCCGCTAAACGCTTTTAAATAATCTTCCAGCCATTGTATAGAGGGTAGGTCGAGGTGGTTGGTAGGCTCATCCAGCAATAAAATATCGGGTGCCTGTAATAATATCTTGGCCAGCATTACCCGCATCCGCCACCCACCCGAAAAGGTGCTTAACTTACGCGAGCAATCAGCTTCGGTAAATCCTAAACCTGCTAAAATTTCATGCGCCTTATATTCAATATTATAACCGTCAAGCAGCTCAAACTCATGTTGCTTATCGCTTAATTTATGCAGCAGATCTTCTGTATAATCTGTTTCCAGTTTTTGAAGCAGGGCTTCTATCTCGTCATGCAATTGGTTCTGTCGCTCAAAGGCCTCCATAGCCACATGCACAATGTTTTTATCGGATGAGTACGACAGCAGGTCCTGGTTAAGGTAACCCATCGTCAAATCCTTAGCCATTGATATGGTACCCGATGTAGGACTATATTCGCCGGTAATAATTTTCAGGAGGGTGGTTTTCCCGGTTCCGTTAGCCCCAATAAGGCCTATTTTTTCACCGGGTTTAATGTGCCAGTTGGCTTCATCATATAATGCGCGCGCACCGATCTCGAACGTAAGGTTGTTTATAGCAATCATTTCGCCGCAAAGATAGGGTTTTTGAGGCGAAAGGTAAAAGGTTAAAGGCGAAAGGTAAGGGCATAGTGGTCAATCCTCAGCATCTACTGTAGCATATCAACTATTATTAAACTAAAGCAAACCTTTTGCCTTTCACCTTTTACCTCAAAACCTACCCCTTAACCGCCTCCAGCCAGGTACGCGCCATTAGCGCAGCGCCGGCCACAGATGGATGTACACCGTCAGGTGTCCAGTAAGCAGGTGGGGCCTGGGTTATTGCTTTATCATAAACTGCCTGGAAAGGCACAAACGGGGCGTTATATTGGTCGGCCATATCCTTTGCCGCTTTGCGGAACAGGTTGAACGTCGGGTACCATTTATCATCAACGGCTTTTACACCTAATACAGCATAAGGTTCGCAAATAACCAGTTTTACATTGGGTAATGCCTGTTTGGTACGGTCAAGTAATTTTTTATAATCGGCTATATAAGTTTCTATAGTGCCTTTATAGCCATTGGTTAAGGTATGCCAAAAATCATTCACGCCAATATGTATACTTAAAACATTCGGATTTATAGCAATGGTATCCGCGTCCCAACGGTCGGCCATTTGATAAACTTTATTACCGCTAACGCCTTTGTTAAAAAATTTCAGGTCCTTATCAGGGTGCTGCAGCAATAATTCGCCGGTAGCCATTAGCGCATAACCATTTCCTAACGCTCCGGCATTATTGGGTGCCGCGACACCGTTTTTGCTGCGGCCCGAATCGGTAATAGAATCGCCCTGGAAAAGAATAGTATCACCCTTCTCAATAGTTACCCGTTTGCCTTTCGGCGCGGCAGCGAAAGCCGAGGATACAATTTGCGGGATACTGATAGCGGCAATGGTGCCGAAGGAAGCGTTACGGATAAAACTGCGTCGGTTGTTCGTTTGGTTCATGGTTAATAGTTGATGGTTCATGGATGATAGTTCATAGCGGCAATTGGTTAACGTTATGACTTAGGCTGGGGCTAATATAAGTATTTTTATTATTCAAAGAATAGCCGCAGCCCCCTCTAAATCTCCCCCGGTAGGGGAGACTTTTGATTTGCCAAAAATTAAACCTTTTGCGTTTATTGATAAGGGGGCCTTGAGTGTGGGGAAAGTCTCCCCTACAGGGGGAGATTTAGAGGGGGCTAACCATGAACCATCAACCATGAACTAAAAAACCTAACTTTGCACCATGTATCCGCTGCTCAAACCTATTCTCTTCCTGTTCGACCCTGAAAAAGTACATTATTTTGTAACCCGGAATTTAAAAAGGTTTAACCGTTTTCCCGGCGGCGCGGCATTGAGCAGGGCTTTATGGGATTTGAAAGACACCCGTTTAGAAAAAGAAGTATTCGGCCTTAAATTTAAAAACCCTGTAGGTTTAGCTGCTGGCTTCGATAAAAATGGCGAGTTCATTGGCGAAATGGCCAATTTGGGGTTTGGCTTTATTGAGGTAGGCACGGTAACGCCCCTGCCGCAGCCCGGCAACCCTAAACCGCGTATGTTTCGCAGTGTGGCCGATAAGGCAATAATTAACCGCATGGGTTTTAATAATTTGGGCGTTGATGTGGTTGCCGAACGGATAGCCACCTACCGCAGAAATGCCCCCCCGGCGCAAAAAGGCTTAATAATTGGCGGCAACATCGGTAAAAATAAAAATACGCCCAATGAGGACGCGGTAAGCGATTACATTAAATGTTTCGACCGTTTATTTGATGTGGTTGATTATTTTGTAGTGAATGTAAGCTCTCCCAATACGCCCGGTTTGCGTGCCCTGCAGGAAAAAGAGCCGCTAATGCACCTATTAAACACCCTGCAGCAACGCAATAACAAAAACGGCATAAGCAAACCTATCCTGTTAAAAATAGCGCCCGACCTCTCTAATGAGCAATTAGACGATATTGTAGAGATCGTTCAACAAACAAAAATAGCCGGGGTTATTGCCGCCAATACTACCATTGATAAGGCCACGCTGACCAATAAAAAAATAAAAGAAGAAGCGGGCGGTTTAAGCGGAGTGCCTTTGGCTAAGCGGTCGACTGAAGTTATACGTTACCTTGCCGAAAGGTCAAAACACGCCTTCCCCATCATTGGGGTTGGCGGCATACATTCCGGTGCCGACGCGCTGGAGAAACTGGAGGCCGGCGCATCGCTTGTTCAATTATATACGGGGTTTATTTATGAAGGGCCCGGGCTGATAAAAAGGATAAATAGAAAGATATTGTCTGAACCATGATTTTTAGGATTTGAGGATCACCTTGAGTGGTAATCCCAAACAAAATCAAGGTAATCTTTTAATCCCAAAAATCATGGTTCAGACAAAACTCACAAAAAATCCCGCCGATATAAAACCAGCAGGACTCAAAAAATCACTCTTCTAACAATATTATTTACCTGCAGCTTTGGCTAAAGCCACATTGTTTTTTGCTATCTGGTTGTTTGGCGACTCGTGCGAGCGGCTTCCCGGTTCCAGGTTGGTAGCATTCTTTAAAAACTGAACTTCTAATCTTGAAGTGGTTTTATTTTTTCTATCTTTTCTTTTTAAACGTGTTACGCCCATGATAATTTTTATTTAATATTTTTGTTAACCTCGAGGTCGGGAGCGGATTCGAACCGCTGTAAAAGGTTTTGCAGACCTCTGCCTAGCCACTCGGCCACCCGACCAATTTTAAGGATTGCAAAAATAGCAATTATTTATTATTTATTATAAGCGTTTAGCGATTAAATTGAAAACCCTGTATCTGCTGCCGATGTGCCCGGACCGCCTGGACCACATGGTCCACCTGGTCCGGGGTGGTCCGGGGTGGTCCACCTGGTCCACTAAATTTTTATTTATAAATGCTTACTTCTGGTTATCTCTGAGCAGAATATGGCTGTTGCAATAGCTACGTTCAATGATTCGGCATGGCCCATGCGCGGTATGGTTACGGCTTTGTTAACCAACTGCTTAACCTCAGGGCTGAGGCCGTTACCTTCATTACCCATTACAATTAGCCCTTCGGGGCCGAAATTTGTATGGTAAATATTTTCACCATCTAATAAAGCGCCGAATACGGGCAGATTAACTTGTGATAAAACAGCAGACAGATCGGTATAATGCACATTAACTCGCGCTAACGAACCCATTGTTGCCTGCACTACCTTAGGGTTATATACGTCTACACTATCTTCCGAACAAATAATATGTTCTATTCCAAACCAATCGGCGGTGCGGATAATGGCGCCCATATTACCAGGATCTTGTATGCCATCCAACAATATTGAAAATTTTTTGTTAAGCATATTGTAATTTAAAACAGGCCATTGGGGGATTTTAATTACCGCGATAATATTGGCAGGAGTTTTTAAAGCGCTTATTTTTCCGAGTATGCCGGATGAAATTTCCTGAAAGTTTATTTTCTGCGATAATTTAAGCACTTTTGGGGCAATGGCAGGCGTATAGTAAACGGTTTCAACCTGGTAAGGCGAGTTAACAAATTCGCTGACCGATTTGTAGCCCTCAACTAAAAAAAAGCCGTGTTCCCTGCGAAATTTTTTATGTTGCAAAGACTGTAATAAACTGATATGAGATTTTGAAAGCATACTTTAATAGAATAAATAGTTATCTCGTTGCAATATTAAGTATTCTTCTGCTCTTTACGGGCTGGGGCTGTAGTTTAACGCGCGGGCTTAAGGGCAACCAGTCGCTGGTACGTAAAGTTGTGATAAAGGGAATGGATAAGGAGTTTGAAGAACAGGCTCTAAACTACGTTGACAAACAACAGCAGCCTAACAATGTAATTAACCTGCAGCTTTATTACATGTTTAATAAAAGCGGTAAAAGAAATATTGGCGAGCCCCCCTCAGTTTTAGACAGCAACCTGGTTGATTTTTCACGTATTCAAATAGAAAAGTTTATACAAAGCAAAGGGTATTTAAAGGCTAAAGTAGCTGATACTATTACCATTAAAAAGAAAAGAGCTACCCTGTTATTTACTGCAACTGAGGGCCCGATGTTTAGAATACGTAAAATTAACGATAGCATTCCGGATGTAAAAGTGCGCAACCTATACCGTGCTAACCGTAACAATTTTTCACATTTACAACCGGGGGGGCGTTTTGATACCGATAGTGTGGCTTATGACCGTGACGCTTTTTTCCTGTTAATGAAGCGCAATGGGTATTACGATTTTTACCGCCAGTACATCAGGTTTGTTGGCGATACTACTTTTAGCAGTAGCATAGTAGACCTGGATATGATAATTGATAACCCTGCCGATAGGCCGGATCATCCCGTTTATACTATAAATAACACATTGATTACCATAGGCTCTAACAGGCGCAATACATTGAAAGCAGATACCATACAGGTCGACTCCCAATTCAGGTTTGTTGATTATACGCACAAGTTTAAACCTCATACGGTTACTGATTATGTTTACGAGATAAAAGGAGATCTGTTTAACACCGATATGCAAACGGTCACCACTTCGCGCCTTTCAGAATTAAATGTTTTCGTTAATGTTCCCAACCCAACTTATACAAAAACGGCCGACAGCACCAACCGGTTAAACACCAGCATAGATATTATACCGCTGCCGCAAATGAGGAACCGTATGGAAGGTGAATTTTTATTTAGCGGTGGCCGGTATGGTTATAATATAGGCAATACCTTTACCGACCGTAACCTGTTTAAGCAGGCGGTAGCCTTACAGGTAAAAGTTAATTACAGCATATTGTTTGATAACAGCCGTAACACCGTAAGCTCAAGCGGTATTGAGAACCAGGATTTTAAAATAGGCGCGAGTTTGATCTACCCGCGTATAGTTTCACCATTTAAAGTGGCCAGGCCAGGCAAATTTGGTGTGCCCCATACTACATTTTCATCAAATTACTCGCTATTTTATCAAAATGGCCTGGTTGAACGTACAAGCTTTATCAATTCGGTTACTTACGATTTCCTGGAAACAGCAAACAAAGTCCATAGTATAACCCCTATTGATATTGAATTTTCAAAAGGTTCCATTGACCCGGTTGCTTACCAGGAATTGTTAAGCCAGAACCGTTATTCGTATATTTATTTAATAGGCCGCACTATTTTTACTACCGGCAGTCAATATACTTACCAGGCAAATGGTAATTTGCTAAACACTTACGGGAATTTTACTTATTTCAGGGGGTCGCTTGATGTAGGCGGCAATTTGCTTTCAGGCGTAAGCAAAATACTGAACACCCCTAAAGACACGCTTGGCCAGCGCACAATTTTGGGATATACTTTTGCACAATATGCCAAGGCCGAAATAGATTTCAGGGTGTATCATAGCTTAGGCGGCGAAAGGCAATTTATATTCCGGATAAACCCGGGCATTGGCGTTCCGTACGGCAATAGCAGCCAATTGATATTCGAAAAAAACTTTTATGCAGGCGGCGCTAATGATGTGAGAGCCTGGTTGCCCCGCACTTTGGGCCCCGGCCAGTTTAACCGCGGAACAGCCTACGGCACCGATACCGTTACCCGCCAACGCTTAAAATACCTGGACCAGTTTGGTGAAATAAAAATTATAGCCAATGCCGAATACCGGTATAAAATTGCCAATAACTTTTTCGGGTCAAAATTAAAAGGCGCCCTGTTTATGGATGCCGGCAACATTTGGCGCATACATAAAACCAGTGAGAACCCGAATGGCGAATT
>JABDBW010000018.1:0-652 GCA_013288485.1 Bacteroidota bacterium | reverse complement strand
GAATTTAAGTTCAACAATATTTTACAGTCATCGGCAATGGGTATAGGCACCGGGTTGCGGTTTGATGTAACCTATTTTGTTTTCAGGCTCGACGCTGCTTTCAAATTTAAAGACCCCCAGTTTAACGGATCGGATCAATGGGTGTTAATTAACCACGGCAATGAGTTGTTTCATTCGGGCTCATTCAAAGATGCCTATTTACAGGCCAATGGCGAAAATTATGCTTTTATGCAGCTGAATTTTGGTATAGGAATGCCGTTTTGATGTGCGGATATGCAAATGTGCAAATGAGTTTTTTTGTATAATCAGTTAATTATCCGCACATCCACGCATCTGCATATCCGCACATCACTTAAACACCCCCTTCAACCCATCAATTATACTTTCGAAGAATGTTGGCATACTGAGGCCATTATGATGGTTAAAGTATAAAAAGACGCAAAATATCACTATGGCTATAATTATAAACCTTTTAAACATATAGGCTAATAAAATAAGCCCTAAAGGTATAGCGAGCAATAATATCCAGCTAATATGGATGGGGTGCAGTTTGCCATCCTGTTTATAAATATAATAAAGCATAGAGTGCGTGCCGTTATCATTAACATGTTTTACATAAAAAAAACTCGACTTATCTAATTTATGACTGTAA
>JABDBW010000017.1 GCA_013288485.1 Bacteroidota bacterium | reverse complement strand
TTTTAATATCGGCAGCTATAAAAGCCATGATCTCTTCAGGCTCGGCCATGCGACCTTCGCCCTGGAGCCCACTGGCTAGCTCGCCATAACCGGGGGCTATCATTACATTTCCGAATGATTGGAGCCTGGCTATATTTTTGGTAGTTGAGGGGTGCTTCCACATATCTAGGTCCATAGCCGGCGCAAAATACACCGGGCATTTGGCTGATAGGTATACAGCAGTCAATAAATTATCGGTTAAACCGCCCGCCATTTTGGCTAAAGTATTGGCGCTTGCAGGGGCAATGATAAACAGGTCGGCCCATAAACCTAACTCCACATGATTGTTCCACTCGCCGCTTTCGGGCTTGAAATAATCGGACAGTACCGGGTTTTTTGAAAGGGTGGAGAGGGTTAAAGGGGTAATGAAGTTAATAGCATCGGCGGTCATAACCACCTGCACATGGGCACCCGCTTTAATAAGCAGCCTAACCAGCAAAGCCGATTTATAAGCAGCTATACTGCCGCATACACCCATAATAACCTTTTTACCCTCAAGCATCTTGTTAAAGTAAAAAATAAAAAGCCAAAATTCAAAAAAACTGGAAAACCAAATATTTTTGAATTTTGACTTTAAGGATTTGAATTAAAAGAAGCTTATACTTCTTTTGTAGGATTGCGGTAGTAAATTTTGCCATCTAAAAATTCCTGAACTGCAACCAATGAAGGTTTCGGCAATTTTTCGTAATATTTAGATATTTCTATTTGCTCGCGATTTTCGAATATCTCTTCCAGGTTATCATTTGACGAAGCAAACTCCGAAAGTTTTTGATGCAATTCTTCCTTTATATTATTTGATATCTGGTTCGCCCTTTTTGACATAATCACCAGCGACTCATAAATGTTGCCTGTTTCTACATCCAGTTCACGCAGATCACGGGTTACTGTACTGCTGGCTATAGCAGGTTTGTTTGTTGTTGTATTAATTACGTTGTTACTCATATCTTTTTAATTATGGAATTTTTTTATTAAGGTCAGGTTTCTCTGAAAGTGGTATAGCTACAGAATCTTTTTTAGCTAGCCTCCGGGCAATCCGGTCATTATTGAGCGCCTCAGCCATCAACCTTTTTACCGAAAGGATAGCGCTTTGGCTATCTTTTTTTACCGCCTGGGCCTGGCTTACATAAGCGCTCTTCGGGTATTTATCAACAAACAGGTCAGCATCCGTTATGGTTTGAGTGTACCGCTCTTCCTGTTTATATTCACGGCTTTCGTGGGCGTATGCATATTGTGCTTTTATAGTTAAAAATTCCAATTCTTCAGCATATTTAGTATCGGGGTAATCGCGCAGCATATTACCAAATGCTATAACAGCCGACTGGTTCTCGCCTATGGTTAAATACATTTTTGCATTGGCATAGGCCTTTTGCTCCAGCCTGTCGCGCAGGTTTTGTATCAGTTTACTCGCCTCGGCATCACGTTCGCTTTTAGGGTAAAGGTTAATAAACAATTGTAATGATTCGATACACTTTAAGGTGTTCTCCTGGTCTAACGAAAATACAGGCGCATCCAGGTAATAGCAATAGGCTGTTAAAAACCTACATTCCTCTGCGCGTGGGTCCGATGGATAGGAAGTAGCAAAATCTTTAAAATGATAAGCCGCTGCTGTATAATCCTTTAATCTGTAGTTAGTGTACGCATTATAATAAAATAGGTCCACGGCCCCATCCTGGCCACGATAACGGGTTAGCAGGGTTTCAAATAGCCCCAATGCTTTGCTGTATTCTTTTTTATCATACAGCCTTTTACCTTCCTGGAATTTTTTGGCGTTATCATTACTTGCTTTTAGTTTTTCATACTTGGTTTTGCAGCCTGCTACTGCAAAGATCAATACAAGTAAAATACCGGCAAATAGCGCTTGGTGTTTTTTAAACATTTTGCAAAGATAAGGGAATATTATAAAACAGTCAATTATTTATTTACCGGCTAATATATAGCGTGTTTTTATTCTATGTATATATATGGTGCTGTTTTAACATCTTTTAACGAATGGTGCCGGAAGATAGTATTGAGCTAACAAGCTGCCTTTAAATTTTACGCCTGATTTGCAAAGATTTATGTTTTAATAGTAAAAACCATTTGAATAAGCCAAAATTCGGTGTAACTTTGCAGCCCGCAAAAAACATAGCGAAATGGCTCTGAAAATTCAAGAAAAAAATATTTAATAATATATCTTGCAGAAGCAGAAAAGGTTCGTACCTTTGCAGTCCCAAAACAAGGGGCGTTAAATAAAGCGGTTGCCGGAAGCGATTTCCGGCATACAAAAATTGAAAAAGTAATCACTGTTAAAGGTGATAACCAAAATACAAAGTTTGCTGCGAAGCGAACTAAGAAAGTTCTTATAAGGAATAGAAAATCATGCAGTGAGCGGGCTTTTAAGGAAGTTGGCAGTTTTAAGTTAGCAGTTAGCAGTAAGAGAAAGCAGTTAGTAATAACGAGCGGCCGGGAACCAATAACTGAATAACCAATAACTAATAACTAAGAGAAGAGGGCGCTTACGAAGGAAGAATCGGAAAGAAAGCGGAGATATTGTATAAAGAATACAATAACAATGATTAATCAGATTCTATTATTAATAATAGGGTCGGGAAGTCAGACTAAACATTTTACAATGGAGAGTTTGATCCTGGCTCAGGATGAACGCTAGCGGCAGGCCTAATACATGCAAGTCGGACGGGATCCAGGAGCTTGCTTCTGGTGAGAGTGGCGCACGGGTGCGTAACACGTATGTAACCTACCTCAGTCAGGGGGATAGCCTCTCGAAAGAGAGATTAAGACCGCATAAAATTATTTTGTGGCATCATAGAATAATCAAATATTTATAGGACTGAGACGGGCATGCGGAACATTAGCTAGTTGGTAAGGTAACGGCTTACCAAGGCTACGATGTTTAGGGGATCTGAGAGGATGGCCCCCCACACTGGTACTGAGACACGGACCAGACTCCTACGGGAGGCAGCAGTAAGGAATATTGGTCAATGGGCGCAAGCCTGAACCAGCCATGCCGCGTGCAGGAAGACGGCCCTACGGGTTGTAAACTGCTTTTGCAGGGGAATAAACCCCCGGTCGTGACCGGGGCTGAATGTACTCTGAGAATAAGGATCGGCTAACTCCGTGCCAGCAGCCGCGGTAATACGGAGGATCCAAGCGTTATCCGGATTTATTGGGTTTAAAGGGTGCGTAGGTGGCCTGTTAAGTCAGGGGTGAAAGACGGTAGCTTAACTATCGCAGTGCCCTTGATACTGACGGGCTTGAATGAACTAGAGGTAGGCGGAATGTGACAAGTAGCGGTGAAATGCATAGATATGTCACAGAACACCAATTGCGAAGGCAGCTTACTATGGTTTTATTGACACTGAGGCACGAAAGCGTGGGGATCAAACAGGATTAGATACCCTGGTAGTCCACGCCCTAAACGATGAATACTCGATGTTGGCGATATACGGTCAGCGTCTAAGCGAAAGCGTTAAGTATTCCACCTGGGGAGTACGCCCGCAAGGGTGAAACTCAAAGGAATTGACGGGGGCCCGCACAAGCGGAGGAGCATGTGGTTTAATTCGATGATACGCGAGGAACCTTACCCGGGCTTGAAAGTTAGTGAATAAAGCAGAGACGCTTTAGTCCTTCGGGACACGAAACTAGGTGCTGCATGGCTGTCGTCAGCTCGTGCCGTGAGGTGTTGGGTTAAGTCCCGCAACGAGCGCAACCCCTATGTTTAGTTGCCAGCACGTTAAGGTGGGGACTCTAAACAGACTGCCTATGCAAATAGAGAGGAAGGAGGGGACGACGTCAAGTCATCATGGCCCTTACGTCCGGGGCTACACACGTGCTACAATGGGCAGTACAGAGGGCAGCTACCTGGCAACAGGATGCCAATCTCCAAAAGCTGTTCACAGTTCGGATCGGGGTCTGCAACTCGACCCCGTGAAGTTGGATTCGCTAGTAATCGCGTATCAGCAATGACGCGGTGAATACGTTCCCGGGCCTTGTACACACCGCCCGTCAAGCCATGGAAGCTGGAAGTGCCTGAAGTGCGTAACCGCAAGGAGCGTCCTAGGGTAAAGTCGGTAACTGGGGCTAAGTCGTAACAAGGTAGCCGTACCGGAAGGTGTGGCTGGAATACCTCCTTTCTGGAGCAATATCTCCCATTCCGCTTCCCAAAATGAGCAAAACTGCTTACTGCATGATTTAAATTTCTTAAAGTTAGATGATTAGTTGATTAGAGAATAGTTGATTAGGCCTGAATGGTTCAAACATTCACTAATTCATTCATTCACTAATTCACTCATTAATAACAAAAAGTAAACCCAAAGATGAAGCCATCTATGTGGTGCCGGCCCGCTGGGGCAGGGACACTCGGTTGGCAGTTATCAGTAGGCAGAAGGCAGTTGGCAGTTAGCAAAAGCGAAGCTAACAACTCAAAACTGCAAACTCAAAACTGCAAACTCAAAAAAGTCCTGTAGCTCAGTTTGGTTAGAGCACTACACTGATAATGTAGGGGTCAGCAGTTCAAATCTGCTCGGGACTACATTGCGGCGGAGCCGCAGTTAAAAGTAATGAGTTGTGCGTAATGAGTTAAGGAACTCAGAACTGCAAACTCAGAACTGCAAACTCAATCTAAGGGGGGATTAGCTCAGCTGGCTAGAGCATCTGCCTTGCACGCAGAGGGTCAACGGTTCGAATCCGTTATTCTCCACCAAGTTTTAGGTTAAAGGCCTAAAGGTTAAAGGCGAAAGGTAATACCTTTTACCTCAAAACCTTTCACCTTTTACCTCAAAACGAACGTTCTTTGACATATTGGAAGAAGTAAAAAAAGAGAAAACAACAGTAGAGGACTGTTGGGGCTCTGAAAGAGACAAGAATAAAGAAACAAGGATCAAGATTCGTCTTGGCTCTTGAATCCTGACTCTTGGATCTGCCGGACACAACAAGAATCAAAAAGCATACCGTGCCGAGCAAAAGGCGGCAATGGTAGAAGAAAGTAAGAAAGGGTACACGGGGGATGCCTTGGCTCTCAGAGGCGATGAAGGACGTGATAAGCTGCGATAAGCCGCGGGGATCAGCAAATATGAATTGATCCGCGGATTTCCGAATGGGGAAACCTAACTAGTTGAAGACTAGTTGCATAAATGCGCGAACCTGCTGAACTGAAACATCTAAGTAAGCAGAGGAAGAGAAAACAACAGTGATTTCCTGAGTAGTGGCGAGCGAAAGGGAAGCAGCCCAAACCGGCTATGTTACGGCATAGCCGGGGTTATAGGACCACAACATGAATATTACAAAGAACCGGAACGGGGTGGGAAACCCGGCCAAAGAGCATGAGAGTTGCGTACGGGTAATGAGTAATAGGATAGTGGTATCCTGAGTACCGCGAGGTCGGAGACGCCTTGTGGGAATTTGCCGGCACCATCCGGTAAGGCTAAATACTCCTGAGAGACCGATAGTGAACCAGTACCGTGAGGGAAAGGTGAAAAGAACCCCGAACAGGGGAGTGAAATAGAACCTGAAACCGTGTACTTACAAGCGGTCGGAGCTGCAGTAATGTGGTGACGGCGTGCCTTTTGCATAATGAGCCTACGAGTTACTCCTCTCTGGCAAGGTTAAGTGTTTAAGACACGGATCCGAAGCGAAAGCGAGTCTGAAAAGGGCGTATAGTCAGAGGGGGTAGACGCGAAACCTTGTGATCTACCCATGGACAGGTTGAAGGTGCCGTAACAGGTACTGGAGGACCGAACCGATAAACGTTGAAAAGTTTCCGGATGATCTGTGGGTAGGGGTGAAAGGCTAATCAAACTGGGAAATAGCTCGTACTCCCCGAAATGTTTTTAGGAACAGCCTGGCGGTTGAGTTATAAAGAGGTAGAGCTACTAATTGGGTGCGGGGGAGTCAAATCCTACCAAATCCAGATAAACTCCGAATGCTTTATAATATACGCTGGAGTGAGGCTATGGGTGCTAAGGTCCATGGCCGAGAGGGAAAGAACCCAGACCATCAGCTAAGGTCCCCAAATTACCGCTAAGTTGAACTAACGAGGTCCGATTGCACAGACAGCTAGGATGTTGGCTTGGAAGCAGCCATTCATTTAAAGAGTGCGTAACAGCTCACTAGTCGAGCGATCGGGCATGGATAATAAACGGGCATTAAGCGGTATACCGAAGCTATGGATTTATCCGCCAGACGGCGGATGAGTGGTAGGGGAGCATTCTATTTGCGGTGAAGCAGGAAGGTAACTGACTGTGGAGGGAATAGAAAAGCAAATGTAGGCATAAGTAACGATAAGGCGGGAGAGAAACCCGCCCACCGAAAGACTAAGGTTTCCTGATCAACGCTAATCGGATCAGGGTTAGTCGGGGCCTAAGGTGAAGCCGAAGGGCGTAGCCGATGGATAACTGGTTAATATTCCAGTACGTTTTATAACTGCGATGCAGTGACGGAGTAGTGAAACTGACGCGAACTGACGGAATAGTTCGTTAAAGGCCGTAGGTATAGGTTTGGTAGTTAAGTACGCCAGATTTGCTGAAAGCTGATAGTACCCTGAGCCTTCGGGCAAGGGGATAGTTCAGGTAATCAGACTTCCAAGAAAACCTGCTAAGCTTCAGGTTATAAAACCCCGTACCGTAAACCGACACAGGTAGTCGAGGAGAGAATCCTAAGGTGCTCGAGTGAATCATGGCTAAGGAACTCGGCAAAATGGCCCTGTAACTTCGGGAGAAGGGGCGCTCCGCGTGAGCGGAGCCGCAGTGAAAAGGCCCAGGCGACTGTTTAACAAAAACACATGGCTTTGCAAAATCGAAAGATGAAGTATAAGGCCTGACACCTGCCCGGTGCCGGAAGGTTAAGAGGGGATGTTATTGCGTAAGTGAGAAGCATTGAATCGAAGCCCCGGTAAACGGCGGCCGTAACTATAACGGTCCTAAGGTAGCGAAATTCCTTGTCGGGTAAGTTCCGACCTGCACGAATGGTGTAACGATCTGGGCGCTGTCTCAGCCATGAGCTCGGTGAAATTGTGGTATCGGTGAAGACGCCGGTTACCCGCAACGGGACGGAAAGACCCCATGCACCTTCACTACAACTTAACATTGATATCGGGTACAGGATGTGTAGGATAGGTGGGAGGCTGTGATCCGGATTCGCCAGGATTCGGTTAGCCAACGTTGAAATACCACCCTTTCTGTATTTGGTGTCTAACCCCGCATATGCGGGGGACATTGTTTGGCGGGTAGTTTGACTGGGGTGGTCGCCTCCAAAAAGGTAACGGAGGCTTTCAAAGGTAAGCTCAGTACGCTTGGTAACCGTACGCGGAGTGCAATAGCATAAGCTTGCTTGACTGTGAGGCAGACAAGCCGAGCAGGGTCGAAAGACGGATATAGTGATCCGGTGGTTCTGCATGGAAGGGCCATCGCTCAAAGGATAAAAGGTACGCTGGGGATAACAGGCTGATCTCCCCCAAGAGCTCATATCGACGGGGAGGTTTGGCACCTCGATGTCGGCTCGTCACATCCTGGGGCTGGAGAAGGTCCCAAGGGTTGAGCTGTTCGCTCATTAAAGTGGCACGCGAGCTGGGTTCAGAACGTCGCGAGACAGTTCGGTCCCTATCTGTTGTGGGCGTTGGAAGTTTGAGTGGGGCTGACCTTAGTACGAGAGGACCGGGTTGGACAAGCCTCTGGTGAATCTGTTATGGCGCCAGCTGTATTGCAGAGTAGCTACGCTTGGAATAGATAAGCGCTGAAAGCATCTAAGTGCGAAACTAGCCACAAGATGAGACTTCCATTGAGGGCCGTAGCAGACTACTACGTTGATAGGTTACAGGTATAAAGGTGGCGACATCATAGCCGAGTAATACTAATCGCCCGAAGCTTTCTTCGTGTTGAATTAAAGGTTGATAGCAAATGGATCATAGTTCATAGTAATATGTAGCCATGAACCATGAACTATCAACCACAACAAAACAACAGACAGATAATAATAAACTGTTGTTTTCTCTTGAATTACTTCTTTCAATTTTTGTCATTGTTTTATTGGTTCATAGTTCATGGATGATAGTTCATGGTTTTGGGCCGGTTAAACAAATAAAATACCGGGTAAAAACGTAAGGAAGCGAAAGGAAAAACCTTTTACCTTCCAGCCTTTTACCTCAAAGAAATTCAGGTGCCTATATCGGCGGTGTCTACCTCTTCCCATTCCGAACAGAGAAGTCAAGCCCGCCAGAGCCGATGGTACTGCGGTAATACGTGGGAGAGTAGGTCGGTGCCCAATTTTATTTTATCCGCCAAAGGCGGAATAAGCCCGCCATCGGAAGATGACGGGCTTTTTTGCGTTTATAAACCTAAACTATTTGCTACAAGATTATCATTAACTTTATATTATGAAAAGGTATGGCATGCTTATCATAATATGTTGTTTTGCACTTATTGTAAATGGCCAGGTTCGTGACGATAGGTCTATTCCTGATAGTATACCAAATATTCCCGAACCTAAGCCGTTTATGGATGGGGAAAAAGGATGGGTAGTATGGCCAGAGCCGGGTTATCCCGGAGGATTTGATAGCCTTTTTAAATATTTAAATGAAAAGATCATTTATCCCAAAAAAGCATTAAGAAAAAAGGTGGGCGGCAATGTTGTGATGACCTTCGTTATAGAAAAAGACGGCAGCTTAACCGATATTAAAGCATTTAGGTCTCCGTCTATAGAATTGAGCGATGAATGTGCAAGAGTATTGCAAAATGTTAAGTTTGAACCGGGTACACAAAATGGTAAACCTACGCGGGTTCGATATGTAATGCCTATTTTCTTTGATGTAAATAATCCTAAAGTACATACCAAGCCACCCAACTATTCCCCACCTCTTACTCCTCGTTAATAAAGCAAATATAAATCTTAACCTCCCAACTTAACTATATCATTTTGTATAGCATACAAAACTAAACCGGTTCTTGACTTAAGATTCAGTTTTTGAAAAAGCGCTTCGCGGTAATTATCAACGGTGCGGGGGCTGATGAACATTTGGTCGGCTATTTCTTTGTAGGTTAGTTCAGTGCAGCATAGTTTTAAAAAAGTGGCCTCGTTTTTCGAAAACATAGGGGCGCTATCGGCAGCGGTAATTGAGCGCACCATCTTGCCTGAAACCAACTCATTAATATATATCCCTTTTTCAAAAATAACTTTTATGGCCTCATGTACTTCGCGCGGGGCCGATTCTTTGAGCAGGTAACCGCATGCGCCGCATTTTATCATTTTTATCACTGCCCTGTCGTCCTCAAACATACTTAGGGCTAAAACTTTTACGGTAGGATATTTTTCTTTCAGCCAGGCCGTAGCGTCGTAACCATCCAGTACGGGCATATTTATATCCATTAATATAACCTGCGGCAGGGGGTGTTCGGTTATCATTTGCTGCATCTGGTAACCGTTATCGGCTTCAAATAAAACGTGCAGGTCATTAAACTCACGCATTAGCGCAGCAACGCCGTTGCGGAACAGGGTGTGGTCGTCAACAATAGCAATACGAATACGGGGGGTTTCCATTTTTTAAGGATAGGGGATAATAACACTTATTTGGGTACCTTCATTTTGTTGCGATTTGATAAACACCTGCCCGCCTACTATACCGGCCCTTTTGTTCATGTTTTGCAGCCCCATTCCCATTTGGGCCGCGGGCAGGCTGTCGGCATTAAAGCCTACGCCGTTATCGTCAATATGCAGCTCCACATTTTGCGCCTTCCAGGCTAATTTAATATTGATACGGGTAGCAAACGAATGCTTGATAATATTATTTATTATCTCCTGTAAGATACGGAACAGAATGAGGTCTTTATCTAAATTGGTATTAGCGGGCATTTCACCTTCGTGCACGTAATTAACCTGGTATTTGCCTGATTTTTCTATCCAGGTTATTTCATGACAAATGGCTTCCGACAGGCCCACACCTAATAACTGGTCGCCCTGTAAGAGTTTGCCCAACAGGCGCATTTCTTTAATGGAACGGCCGGTGAGGTCGATAGACGCCTCAATTTTTTGGCGGGCCTTTTCCGGGTCGTCCAATTCTATGGAGCTTAATGTGAGTGAGCTCAGGCTTAGCAACTGGCCGATGTTGTCGTGCAGGTCGGCGCCTATGTTTTGCATGGTTTGTTCCTGTACCTCGAGTTGTGTTTTTACAATTTCGGCATCAAAGGCCAGCTTCATCTGTGCTTTTTCTTCAATATGCTTTATTTTACGGCGGTTATAGACCAAAATATATAAAATAACAGAAAGAGGCGCTAATAAAAATATCAGCGTGGCTGCTAAAATTAAGTTTTGGATATTGTTCGTAGCCATTTTTTGCAAATGAATGAATAGCTCCAGCAACTATACAAAATAATACTGAGTGCTGTAAATATAAAATAAGTAATATTATGCCCGGCAATTTTTACGTGCGGTAACGACGTAAAAAACAGGTTAACGGCGGTGCTGCCGAAATGAAAAAACAGTGTGCCTGCCACCCACCAAAAGGGGGGTGAACGTTTAAGATCAATATATTGTTCATCGTTTATTAACAGGAAATAGTAATAAAAACTGTATAACACAAAAATAACCGACATAACGGTTGCTGTGAGATCATTATAAATTAAAAAACCATGCTCAAAAACATCATGAGCATACAGCAATAATAATAAAGCAAGCCCGCTTAAAATAATGGGTTTGCTGTTAATGTACCGGCTTAATATGCTTCCAAACATTAAACTGGTGAAACCCGCTTCAATAACCATGAATATATTATATAACCATTGGTTGTTATGATATGCAATTCTTAACCATCTGCCTGTTATTTCGGTTATGCAGGTTATCAGCAGAAAAACAACCATGCTGCGCCATACAAAATTTGCATCCTTTATTAAAGTAATAAAGGCGATGATAAAACAGATCAACTCGAAAAAAATTACTACTGACATATATTAGCAGGTTTTGCCTCATCCCAACCCCCTCTCTCCCGATAGCTATCGGGAGAGAGGGGGTTTTTAGATGCGGGTAATATTATTAATTGCCGCAGGCAGGATCGGTAGGGTCAGGGCATACAAATAGTGCACCATCACAATTATCCGGGCATAACTCTCCCTGGTTTTGCGGATCTAAGGCAAACATGTGCAAGGGCAGTTTATGATTTGGCGCGCCGTAATAATCAAGGTGTATTCGTAATGGTTGCGTACTGCCTTTTACAATTACACTGGTATCCTTGGTTGAAACCAGAACAATAGTATTGCGGAACGGATGCTCGTAAGGTGTTTTCCCGTCGGGGTGAAATTTCGGGTACCTGCCAAAGTACACGCGTATTCCATCGGTTTTCCCGTCACTTTTTCTTGCCGCGTCAAGCGCAGCCACCAGGCTGTCGAGTTTTGTTAAAGGCATAAAAACACTCCTGGTTTTTGGACCCTTTCCGCCGGGTACCTTTTTTGAGTCGTCCAATCCGTACATTCCAAAAGTGTCTACTAATAATTTTGCTTCGTCATAGCTGATGCTATTCTCTGATTTGAATTCTCCGGTTCCCGAAGAGACTGTAGCTGTGCTTTTTCCTTTAGAGATGTAATAACCGGCAATAAAGCCAATTAACAACATAATAATTGGCAATGTTAATTTTTTCATAATGGTGTAGGGTTTAAGTTTAAATATAAAAGGTTGTTAATTTAAATTCTGCTAAAATCAATATTAAACAGCGTATTACAAAAGTAATTATACCCTTTTAAAAAGGGTAAAAACACCCTATTAAAAAGGGGGGATTTACTGTAAGGGATGATATTTTTCCTGCTCATATTTGCTGGAGTTAGTTAATAATTAACCGGGAAAGGGGGATCAGCGGCTGGGGGTGGCTGCTGTGAACCCAACCTGGTAAATGCCCGAAAATAAGAAGCGTATGAATATAATTAATAAACCCAGCCCAAATTATTATCCGGGCCGTAAGACTTATAAACCCGAAGCTATAGTAATACATATTATGCAAGGTACACTGTATGGTACTGACAGCTGGTTTCAAAGTACTTTATCGAAAGTATCGGCCCATTATGGCATCGGCAAAGCAGGCCAGGTACACCAGTATGTAAATGAAAAAGATACCGCATACCATGCCGGGCGCGTTAATACCCCCACCTGGGGCCTGATCAAACAAACTGATACCGGGTTATACATTAGCCCCGATTATTATACCATAGGCATTGAACATGAGGGTGATTTTAATGTAGACTGGACCGATGAAATGTACAACGCAAGCAGTAACCTGATAAGAGCGATCAGCCTGCGCTGGAATATTCCGCTTGACCGCAAGCATATTATAGGCCATCACGAAATATATGCGTTAAAAAAGTGCCTGGGTAATACGGTCGACATTAATAAATTGATCGCTATGGCCAATGATCATGCCCCGCTAATTGACCAGTCGCTCACTGTTTAAACGAAAAATAGCATAAGTAATATGATAGCGACGGAAAGAAAATGCGTACATATAAATCAACAAAAGCTTTTAAAAAAAGCGATAAGCACGAAGAATTTTTGAAAGACTATGTGCATGGCCTTGAAGAAATGATGTTTATGACCCACCATAAAGTGCGCCAGCCCGTTGCCAATATTTTAGGTATGGCGATCCTGATGGATGAATACTCGAACTCGCCCGAAGAACTGAAAAAAATAGCCGGCTACATGAAACAATCGGCATTGCACCTTGATGCCTTTACACGCGAACTTACTGCCTTTGTAAGTAACCTGGAACAAAAGGAGAAACATAAGTAAGCCTCTTAATGAGGTGGGTAACGTTTTACTAAACCCTTTCTGCATCGACAGTTATACCGGAAAAATTGATATACCTATATAAGTATTTAAATTATTACCTTTGTGAATTAACAAGCCGATATGATATTTTTTGAAGAAAAGAGACAGGAAGTGATGGCCTATATTGAGAAATTCATGCTTGAAAAAATGCATGAATATCTGAAACCTATTGATACCATCTGGCAGCCATCTGATTTTTTACCCGATTCTTCGAGGGATACATTTTTTAGCGAAATAAAAGATATGCAGGAAAGCGCCCGGGGCCTTTCGTACGACCTGGTAGCTGTTTTAATTGGCGATACGATTACCGAGGAGGCGCTGCCTACTTATGAATCATGGCTCACCATGGTTGAAGGCGTATCAAAAAATGAAGAGGGTGGTTGGATGAAATGGACCCGGCAATGGACAGCCGAGGAGAACCGCCACGGCGATCTGCTTAATAAATACTTATACCTTTCGGGCCGTGTAAATATGCGCGCTATGGAGGTATCAACCCATTACTTAATAGCCGACGGATTTGATATTGGTACAGGGCATGACCCTTACCGAAATTTTATATACACTTCTTTTCAGGAACTGGCCACCAATGTTTCGCACCGCAGGGTAGCCTCGCAGGCGAAAAAAGACGGCGACGCTTTATTATCAAAAATGTGCGGTGTTATTGCCTCGGATGAGGCGCGCCACGCCAAAGCCTATAAATATTTTATAGAGAAAATTTTTGAAGTTGACCCCAACGGCGCCATGCTTGCTTTTGAGGATATGATGCGTAAAAAAATTGTTATGCCCGCGCATTTTTTACGCGAGGTAGGTTTAAAAATAGGGCAAACCTTTGGCCATT
Source organism: Bacteroidota bacterium (assembly GCA_013288485.1). Lineage (GTDB taxonomy): Bacteria > Bacteroidota > Bacteroidia > Sphingobacteriales > Sphingobacteriaceae > Mucilaginibacter. Next base: position 25,625 of record JABDBW010000017.1, on the reverse strand, counting down.
TTACTGATGCCGCACAACGCCTGGGTATATATACCGCCGTTGATTACGTGGATATTTTAAAGGAACTGATTGCCGAATGGCATATTGAAAGTGTAAGCGAGCTCAGTGAATCGGGCGAAAAGGCGCGTGATTATATTGTAAACCTGCCTGCCCGTTTATTGCGCGTTGCCGAACGGATGAAAAACCCCATGCTGGAATATAAATTTAGCTGGATAAATTAGCCTCTATCCCTCCAAAAGCAAATCAACCCCCCTGCTGTCATCCGTAATATCCTCAAACAAACTGTTTAATATGGATTCGACCGTAAGCGAGTTCACATCATCCACATAATGCTCATTGCGGGTTATCCACAATCGTTTGCCTTTTATTTCTAATTTAAAAAGCACGCCTTCATATAGTTCAGGCTGCGATATTTCAATAGTGTTGCCAACTTTTTCAATTTTGAAGCTGATATCCTGCTGCCGTTGCTCCCTGAACAGCGGGTTCAGCTTTTGTACAAGGTGCGCTAACAATTTATCGGCATCAACGCGCGTATGCAGTGTTATAATTTTCATGTATAAATTACAACCCAACAGCTATTATTGTTTAGTTTTGTTTAAAATACGCTATATATATGAACTATAAATTATTGGGCCGTTCGGGCCTTAAGGTTTCCGAACTATGCCTGGGCACTATGGGCTTTGGCACCGAAGCCGGATGGGGTGCCGACGCGGCAACCAGCTTTGCCATTATGGATGCCTTTGCAAATGCCGGGGGCAATTTCATAGACACGGCAAATGTATATAAACTGGGCACCAGCGAAAAAATAATAGGCGATTATCTTAGCAATAATGACCGCGATTTTTTTGTGCTGGCCACCAAATATTCGTTAAAGGATAATATGACCAACCCCAACGCGTCGGGCAATAACCGCAAAAACATGATGCGTAGTGTGGAAGAAAGCCTGAAACGTTTAAAAACCGATTTTATTGATATATTGTACCTGCACATCTGGGATGACCTGACCCCTATTGATGAAGTAATGCGCGGTTTAGACGACCTGGTACGCCAGGGAAAAGTGAACTACGCTGCCATAAGCGACACACCGGCATGGATGGTTGCCAAAGGCAATACGATGGCCGAGCTGATGGGCTGGAGCCAGTTCATCGCTTTGCAGGTAGAATATAGCCTGCTGCAACGCACACCCGAGCGCGACCTTATACCTATGGCCAAACATTTCGGGATGACAGTTACGCCGTGGGCCCCGATGGGCGGCGGCGTATTAAGCGGTAAATACCTGCGCGGCGAGCAGGGCCGCATAAAACCCGAAAGCAAACGCCGCGATGAGCTTAGTGTAAATATTACCAAAGCGGTAGTGGCTGTTGCCGATGAACTGGGTGTATCGGCAAGCCATGTGGCGCTGCAATGGGTTAGGAGCCAGGGTTTTTCTTCTATCCCCATAGTTGGGGCAACAAAGCTGAGCCAACTGGAGGATAACCTGAAAACCATTGATGTTACCTTAAGTAAGGAACATTTAGAAAAACTGGATAAAGTAAGCGCAATTGAACTGGGATTTCCCGGCGATTTTTTGAAGGAAGATGCTGTAAGGATGAATACTTTTGGCGGGTTTTATGATAAGGTGGAGAAACGGAAGTGATTTCGAATTTCGAATGTTCAATTTCTCGCCATTCCTTCCAAAGCATCTATCCATAAAGGCGAATCATTCAGGCTTTCCACCAATTGCACATGTTCACCGCCTAAGGCGCGGAACTCGCCGCCGTATTCTTCGGTAACTTCATAAACGGTTTCGAGGCAATCGGCAACAAAGGCGGGGCAAAATACCAGCAGGCGTTTCTTGCCTTCATTGGCTAATTTAGCTACTACTTTGCTGGTATAGGGCTGTACCCAGGGGTCGTTACCCAAACGCGACTGGAAGCAAACCGTATATTTTTCTTTAGGCAACCCCATTTTTTCGGCAATTAAATGCGCCGTATCGTACGATTGGGCCGAATAGCAAAACTTATTGGTATCGTTCATTGTATCGCAGCAGCCATCAACTTTAAGGCAATAGTTGTGGGTATGGTCGCATTTCATTATTTGGCGTTGCGGCAGGCCGTGAAAGCTAAATAATATATGATCGTAAGTTTCAGGTTGATACTTTAGGCCGTTATTGGCGAAGGTTTCTATCATCAGTTCATTATTATGAAATGAATTGATAAAAGAAATATGTGGTATGGTTTGCCATTGTTTTACCAGCTCCATCACCTTATCATGCACAGAACCCGTACTTGCCGACGCATATTGCGGGAATAGGGGGATCACTTTAATATCGTTAACCAAATTTGCCTTTAGTCGCTCCAATGCCGCCTCAATGGTGGGGCTCTGGTAACGCATAGCCAGTTCTACCTGGTACTCATCGCCCAAACGTTCCTGCAATAATTTATGCTGTAAAATGCTGTAATATAATAAGGGCGATCCGGTTTTATCACTCCATATTTTTTGGTACAGCTTTGCTGATTTTGGCGACCTGAAAGGCACAATAAGGCTTTTTACCAAAAACGTGCGCAGTACCGGGTTTACGTCAATTACCCGCGGATCCATTAAAAACTCGTTCAGGTATTTGCGTACATGGGCAGTACTGGGGCTGTCGGGTGTGCCCAGGTTAACCAGTAATATTCCTTTTTTAGCCATAATTAAGTGCGCAAAAATAAAAGAAAAAACCCCCTAACCCCCTGAAGGGGGAATTTATTACAAATAAATTAAACAAACCTTTATTGCTCCTCCGCCTAAAGGCGGAGGCCGGGGGCTTAATATCGTTCTAACTCTGCCTTCACCTCTTCCATCAACCACATGGGGGTTGAGGTGGCGCCGGCTATCCCCACCTTATCGCCGGGCGCGAACATAGACGGCTGCAATTCGCTAACCGAAGAAACAAAATAAGTATTAGGATTATGCTTACGGCAAACTTCATATAAAACCTTGCCGTTTGATGATTTCACGCCTGATACAAATACAATTTTATCAAAATTACTTACAAAAGCGGGCAGGTCCTTATCCCGGTTTGATACCTGGCGGCAAATGGTATCGTTGGCATTCAGCTCATAACCACGCGCGGTTAGTTCTTCCTTTATATGGTAAAACTTTTCCATGCTTTTGGTGGTCTGGCTGTATAGGGTGATGTTTCGCGGCAGTTCCACATTATCCAGCTCGGCAATATCCTGGAAAACCAGCGCCTCGCCATTTGTCTGCCCCTCTAAACCCACAACCTCGGCATGGCCGTGTTTGCCAAAAATTAATATCTTTTCTTTCGCGTCGTAGGAGGTTTTGATACGATTTTGTAGTTTTAACACCACAGGGCAGGAGGCATCTATCAGCGTTATATTATTTTCTAATGCCGTACGGTAAGTATCGGGGGCCTCGCCATGCGCACGGATCAGCACTTTTTCGTTATGCAGGTTTTTTAGTTCGGCGTGGTCAATAATGCGCAGGCCACGGGCTTTAAGGCGTTCCACCTCCTCATCATTATGCACAATATCGCCCAGGCAATACAGGTAGCCGTCTGCCTCCAGGATGTCTTCAGCCATATCAATAGCGTAGATCACCCCGAAACAAAAGCCCGAATCCTTATCTATAGTAACCTTTAACTGGTATGCGCCCATTGCGGTACAAATTTACAGATTATTTGTCTGAACAGTGCGCCGTATGCTTATATTTTGCGCCCTTTCCAGGTGATGGTTTTAGTGAGATGTTTTTGTATGGCTAAAAAAGCGATGAGCGTGAGGTTAAACATTTGTAAGGGGTGTAAAACTACATTATACCAGGCGTTTTGACCAACTGAAAGTGAGATCATTACACGGGTAAGTATAATTAAACCCGCCATGAAAAATATTAAATGAAAATCAAGTGTCATTATGATCAGCATGGGCCCGGCAATTACCAGCATAATATAAATTAAAAGCCATAAAATATTATAGTTAAACGCGGCCAGGAAGTTTTTGCTGAACCCGTTTACTGCATTTAAATAATTTTTGTACATACGGCAGCTTATCATTCCGTTGGCCAATAAAGTCTCGCCGTTACAAGCCGCGGCTTTTACTAAACGCATTATTTCTACATCTTCGTCTACCTGGTGCCTCACCTGCTCATGCCATTGGTGCTTGCGGTATATTTCAGCATCAAACAACATAAACTGGCCGCTCGCCGCCGCAACCGAATAGTTTTTTACCAGGTAAATTAAGCGCAGCGGCAATAAATTAAGCAGTATATAATGCATTATAGGCACAACCAGTTTTTCGCCAAAAGTCAGCATCCGCTGGTTGGTAAACAGACTTAATAGACCCAGTTTCTGCATATACATACGGTGTACGGCACTGTTGATTAAAGCATCGTTTGCCTGTTCATCAGCATCAATAAATAAAAAGAAATTCCCCCGCGCCTCCTGCGCTAGTTGATAACAAGCGTAGTTTTTACCCAGCCAACCGCGCGGCAGGCTTTCGCCTTTTACGAGCCTGAAACGGGAGTTGACGGCAGCAAAAGCCGAACAAATTTCATAAGTGGCGTCGGTTGAATCATCATCCAACAGAATAACTTCATAGTTTTGATAATCCTGTTGCCGGATAGATGTAAGCAGGTTTAAAATGTTTTCTTCTTCGTTGCGTACCGGTATCAAAATAGAAACCAAATCGTTATAGCTGCGGTTAACGCGCCTCAGTTTAGGGTCAGAAATAAAATTGAACAGTGTTACCGCGAAGCGCAGGATAATGAAGAAGAAAACAACAGATATGGCAATTATCATGTCAATAGGATAATGCTTTTTCTATATACTCAACAATAACCCCCGTAGCCCCTATATTCTCTGTTACATATTCCCTTGCTTTCGTACCAGCATTTCTACAATAAGCATCATCATCAACTAAAGCGGCTACTAAATTTTTCAATTCGTCCTCATTAGCCACGCTAAAACCCGCACAGAGTTCTACCAGGTCTTTCGCCTCTTTAAACTTAGCATAATTAGGGCCAAAAATTACAGGCAAACCAAATGCCGCCGCCTCTAAGGTATTATGTATACCCGCGCCAAACCCGCCGCCAATATAAGCGATATCGCCGTATTGATACAGGGAGGACAACATACCGATGTTATCGATAATGAGTGTTTGAGTGGTGAGTGGTGAGTGGTGAGTGGTAAGTTGTGTGTATCGGACCGCAGAGTTTTCAGGCAGCAAACTAATAAGGCTATTTATTTTCTCTTCACTAATTTCATGCGGGGCAAAAATAAATTTACAGCCCGGGTATAGGGTAACTAATTTGGCTACCAGTTGCTCGTCGGCAGGCCAGGTGCTGCCGGCTATAAATGTTTTTTGACCGCCTATAAATTCTTGTATTTCCGGCAGTATTTTTGGTTGCCGGGCGTTGGCCCAAACGCGGTCGAAACGGGTATCGCCGCTCACGGTTACGTTGGTTAATTTAATAGATCGCAGTAATTGTTTTGACCGTTCATCCTGCACAAAAAAGTGGCGCACAAAACTTAATATTTTACGATGCAGGCCGCCATACCATTTAAAAAAAACCTGCTTTGGCCTGAATATGCCCGATATGATATATAAAGGTATATCCCGCTGATGCAGTTCGTTAAAAAAATGATACCAGTATTCGTATTTAGTGAATATAACGAGCGTTGGGTTTATAGCGGTTACAAATTCGCGGGCATTTTTAGCTGTATCCAGTGGCAGGTAATAAACTGCATCGGCCAGTGGTGTGTTTTTTCTGACCTCATACCCCGATGGCGAAAAAAAGGTGATAACAATTTTGCTTTTCGGGTGCAGGTTTCTGATCTGTTCTAAAACCGGTCGGCCCTGCTCAAACTCACCCAGCGAAGCAAAATGAAACCAAATGCTTTCATGTGGATTGGCATAAATAATTTGCTGCCGCCCCTTTATCCAAAGCTTTGCCTTTTTATTGAAAGCAGAAAATATGAATATTAAAATATAGTATACGCGTAATCCTAAGTTATATATTAACAACATTTAAATACGAAATCAGTATCTTCGCCGCGATAAATATAATAACAATAACAACAAAATACTTTTGTGAAAATAGCTGTAATAGGTACGGGATACGTAGGTTTAGTTACAGGCACCTGTTTAGCCGAAACGGGCAACCAGGTTACCTGTGTTGATATAAACGAGAAAAAGATAAAAATGATGCAGGATGGCAAATTACCCATCTATGAGCCGGGGCTTGAACTGCTTTTTCATCGGAATATTGATCAAAAAAGATTGCATTTTACCAGCGACCTGGCAGAAGCTATAAAGGAAGCAAGGATCATATTCCTGGCGCTGCCTACGCCGCCGGATGGAGATGGCTCGGCCGACTTGAGTTATGTATTAGGCGCAGCTAAGGACATTGCAAAGCTGATTACCGAATATAAGGTTATTGTAACCAAATCAACCGTACCGGTGGGTACGGCCGATAAAATAACCGCGGTGCTTAAAGCGCATACCAGTGTTGAGTTCGCTGTGGTTTCTAATCCCGAATTTTTGCGTGAAGGTGTTGCAGTTGAGGATTTTATGAAACCAGATCGCATTATTATAGGCACTATGGATGAACGTGCCCGTAAGTTAATGGGTGAGTTGTATTCGCCTTACGTTCGCCAGGGTAACCCGGTTATTTATATGGATCAGCGTTCGTCTGAATTGACAAAATATGCAGCTAATTCTTTCCTGGCCACCAAAATATCATTCATGAACGAGATAGCGAACCTTTGTGAACTGGTTGGTGCCGACGTAGATATGGTTAGGCGGGGCATTGGGTCTGACGATCGCATAGGCAGGCGTTTTCTTTTTTCGGGCATTGGTTATGGCGGAAGCTGCTTCCCTAAGGATGTGCAGGCGCTGGCCCAATCGGCTAAAGAGTATAAATACGATTTTAAAATTTTAAACTCAGTAATGGATGTTAACGACATCCAAAAAAAGGTGCTGGTTGAAAAAATAAAAAAATACTTTAAAGGCGATTTAAAAAACAAAAAATTTGCCCTGTGGGGACTTGCTTTTAAACCCGAAACGGATGATATACGGGAAGCCCCGGCATTATATATTATTGATGAATTACTGAAAGAAGGTGCGTCAATAACCGCGTTTGACCCGGAAGCTATGACCAATGTTAAAAATTTGCTGGGCGATAAAATAAATTATGCCGCCGACCAATACGAAGCTTTATCCGGTGCGGATGCTTTGTTAATATTGACGGAATGGCAGGTATTTAGAACGCCTGATTTTGACCAATTGGAAAAATTGTTAAAATCAAAAGTTATTTTTGACGGGCGTAATTTATACGACATACAAAAAATGATTGATTGCGGTTTTTACTATAACAGCATTGGGAGGAAAGTGGTAAACTAATGGCACGTAAACGCATATTGATTACCGGGGCTGCCGGATTTTTAGGCTCGCATTTATGCGACAGGTTTATAAAAGAAGATTACCATGTTATTGGTATGGATAACCTGATAACCGGCGATCTGCGCAATATTGAGCATTTGTTTAAGCTGGAAAACTTCGAGTTTTATCAGCACGATGTTTCCAAATTTGTGTATGTGCCGGGCGAACTGCATTATATACTGCATTTTGCCTCGCCTGCAAGCCCGATAGATTATTTAAAAATACCTATTCAAACTTTAAAGGTAGGCTCGCTCGGTACGCATAATTTATTGGGGTTGGCGCGGTCAAAGAAATCAAGGATGCTTATTGCCTCTACATCCGAAGTATACGGCGACCCGAGTGTTAATCCGCAACCCGAAGAATACTGGGGCAATGTTAATCCCGTTGGCCCGCGGGGGGTTTATGATGAAGCCAAACGTTTCCAGGAAGCTATTACGATGGCTTATCATACTTTTCACGGGCTGGAAACCCGGATTGTGCGCATATTTAATACGTATGGCCCGCGTATGCGGTTGAACGACGGGCGTGTATTGCCTGCTTTTATAGGGCAGGCATTAAGGGGAGAACCGTTAACCATGTTCGGCGACGGATCGCAAACGCGCTCATTTTGTTATGTTGATGACCTGGTTGAAGGTATTTACCGCTTACTGCACAGCGATTACACGCAACCCATGAACATTGGTAACCCCGATGAGATTACCATACGCCAGTTTGGCGAAGAAATAATAAAATTAACCGGCACAGATCAAAAATTAACAGGCCTGCCATTGCCTGTTGATGACCCCAAACAGCGCAGGCCCGATATTACCAAAGCTAAAGCCATTTTGGGCTGGGAACCTAAGGTTTCCAGAAGCGAGGGGTTAAAAATAACGTACGAGTACTTTAAATCGCTGCCTGAAAAAGATATACAGCATAAAGATTTTACCTATTATAATAAAAACTAATGGCCAGGATATTAGTAACGGGTGGCTTAGGCTTTATTGGTTCGCACACGGTTGTTGAACTGGTAAATGCAGGTTATGAACCTGTTATTGTTGATGACCTGTCTAACTCTAATATCAAAATATTAGATCAGCTTGCCAGGATCATAGGTTACAAGCCCGATTTTTATCAGCTTGATCTTTGTGACGAACCGGGCGTAAAAAAGCTGGCCGAAAGCGAACCGGATATTGCGGGTATAATTCATTTCGCAGCTTTTAAAGCTGTTGGCGAATCGGTACATTTTCCTTTAAAGTATTACCGGAATAATTTTTATTCGCTGCTTAATGTATTGAATGTTTACCATGAGCAGCCTGTAAATTTTGTATTTTCATCAAGCTGTACTGTTTACGGCCAGCCCGATCATTTGCCGGTTACAGAAGAAGCCCCGGTTAAAACTGCCGAATCGCCCTACGGAAACACCAAACAAGTTGCCGAAGAAATACTGAAGGACATGGTTGCGGCGGGCAGCAATTATAAAGTAATTTCATTAAGATACTTTAACCCCGTTGGGGCGCATAGTTCAGCATTAATTGGCGAATTGCCTATTGGCGTACCACAAAACCTGGTACCATTTATTACCCAAACAGCTATTGGCAAACGAGAAAAAATAACCGTATTCGGGAACGATTATAATACTCCCGATGGCAGCTGCATACGCGATTATATTCATGTTGTTGACCTGGCTAAAGCACACGTAGCCGCTTTAAAATTAATGGAAACAGCTAATTTTACCGGCTACGATGTTTTTAACATTGGCACTGGGAAAGGCAGCTCGGTTTTAGAAGTAATATATGCTTTTGAGCAAACAACAGGTGTAAAACTAAATTATAAAATAGGGCCCCGCCGTGGCGGTGATATAGAGCAAATATGGGGCGATGTTAACAAATCAAAAAATATTTTAAAATGGCAAACAGAACTGGATCTGGATACAATGATGTTATCTGCCTGGGAGTGGGAAAATTATATTTCCCAAAACCCATTATAGTTATATAAATAATGATGAAAAAAATAATTATTACCGGAGGAGCAGGTTTTATAGGTTCGCATGTTGTGCGCCGTTTTGTTAAGAATTACCCCGAGTACGGGATAATTAATTTGGATAAGCTTACCTATGCGGGTAACCTGGCAAATTTAAAGGATATAGAAAACGCGCCCAACTACCGGTTTATAAAGGGCGATATTGTGGATATGGAATTCATTAACCAGCTTTTTGCTGATGAGCATCCAGACGCGGTGATACACCTGGCGGCCGAATCGCATGTTGACCGCTCAATAACCAGCCCACTGGAGTTTGTAATGACCAATGTGGTGGGTACAGTAAATTTATTGAACGCCGCACGCGATTGCTGGCGGGGCAATTATGATAAAACCCGTTTTTATCATGTATCCACCGACGAGGTATACGGAACATTAGGAGAAAGCGGGATGTTTACTGAAGAAACCGCGTATGATCCGCACTCCCCTTATTCAGCCTCAAAAGCGAGCTCTGATCATTTTGTACGGGCGTATCATGATACTTATGGTTTAAATACCGTGATCTCCAACTGCTCAAATAATTATGGATCCTACCATTTCCCCGAAAAATTAATACCGCTTGCCATTAATAATATCAAACAAAAAAAGCCCGTCCCGGTATATGGGAAAGGTGAAAATATACGCGATTGGTTATGGGTTGAAGATCATGCACGTGCAATTGATGTGCTATTCCATAAAGCAAAAACCGGTACAACGTATAATATAGGCGGCCATAACGAATGGAAAAATATCGACCTGATAAAACTATTATGCCGTATATTAGATAAAAAATTAGGCAGGGCAGAAGGCGAGTCGGCCAAACTGATAACTTTTGTTACAGACAGGGCCGGGCATGACCTGCGTTATGCCATTGATTCATCTAAACTGAAAAAAGATATGGGCTGGGTACCCAGCATTACATTTGAAGAAGGTTTGGAAAAAACCGTAGATTGGTACCTGGCTAATGAGGAATGGTTAACTGATGTAACATCGGGCCATTACCAGCAATATTATTCTGAACAATATAACGACCGATAAAAATGTTTTCCTGGTTTAAAAAAAAAGAACCTGAATTAGATCGCACCCTCAATTATAAGTCGGTAATGGTTGATATGCATTCGCATGTTTTACCCGGTATTGACGATGGGGCGCAAAATGTGCAACAATCTGTCACGCTGGTGAAAGCAATGATGGGCCTGGGGATAAAAAAGATCATTGCTACCCCGCATATCATGGCCGATTTTTACAAAAACACTCCCGAAACCATAAACCGTGCATTAGACATACTTAAAGCTGAATTAAAAAGGCTTGAAATTGATATTGTGGTAGAAGCTGCCGCCGAGCATTATTTTGATGAAACTTTTCAGGAACTTGTAGATAAACGCGGCTTGATGACGATGGGTGATAACTACGTGCTTTTTGAATATTCATTTATAGACCCGCCACCCAATGCGTACACAGTTATACAAAAAATGATAGAGTGGGGGGATTATAAGCCTATATTGGCGCACCCCGAAAGATATTCCTATATGAGTTTAGATGCCATTGCCGACCTGCGCAGTTGGGGATGCGATGCGCAATTAAATACCATGTCATTAACAGGGTATTATGGCAAGGACGTTAAAAAGAAAGCCGAAAATATGATCGATATGCAATTGGTTGATTTTATATCAAGCGATATGCACAACCCTCGCCATGCCGCCGCTTTTCGCGATGCTTTAAGCACCCCTTATATTAAAAAAGTTCTTTTTGATTACCCGCTGAAGAATATTTTGTTGAAGTAGAAGTGCACATTTGCATATCTGCACATCCACGCATCTGCACATCTATTCGTATCGCAACGCTTCTACAGGGTCAAGCCGGGATGCTTTTTTGGCGGGATAAAATCCGGATAGCAAACCAATTAAGGTACACAATGCTATAGCCGAGAAGAGCCATAGCCAGGGAATAACAAATTTACCGCTTATCTGCACGGCTATAAGGTTGCCAACGGCCATACCCAGTACGATGCCGCCAATGCCGCCTATCAAACATATTACTATAGCCTCGATTAAAAACTGCTTGCGTATTACTGCGGGGGTAGCGCCTATTGCTTTGCGTATACCAATTTCGCGGGTACGCTCGGTAACAGAAACCAGCATAATATTCATTAACCCTATGGCGGCGCCAATTAAGGTAATTATGCCTATGGCAAATCCGGCTATCGTCATACCGTTTAACTGGCCGGCTAACTGTTGCTGTACCGAATCACTCCTGGTTATTTCAAAATTATCAGCGTTAGCAACATTAAGGCCGCGTATGTTCCTGAAAAGAGAGGTGGCCTCACCAATACTCGCGTCAAATCCGCCACCGTTAGTTACCATTACAGTAACCGCGAATGATGGTTTTGAAATTTCGGCAATTTGCTTGGCCTTAAATATGGGAATAGTACAAACCCTGTCGCCCCCAAAGCCGGCGCTCGATCCTTTTGAGGCAAAAACCCCGATTATCCGGAATTTATTGCTGCCTACAAAAATAGATTTATTAACAGGGTCCTCATTTTTAAAAAGTTTTGTTTTTATTTCGTCGCCTATAATTACCACATTAGCGCCATGCTCCAGTTCTGATTCTGAAAAACTGCGGCCAAAAGCTAATTTATAGCCATTGGTTTGCAAATAATTCTCATTGGTGCCGGTTACTGTAATGTTAGGGTTAGTTTTTAAACTACCATATTTTACAACTGCAATGCCCGATATATCTAAATTTATAGCAACTAACGCGGGCAGTTGAAAGGTTTCTTTAAAGCGCTGGGCCTGCTCGTAACTGATAGACGGATATATCTTTCTATGGCCGCCATTCCCAAAATTAACGCCCGACCCCCTGTTCTGTATAGTGAAGGAGTTGGCCCCCAGCCTTGAAAAAGCGTCGGTAGTATATTGTTTAATGCCTTCGATTGCCGTTAATATCCCCACCAAAGCCATGATACCGATCGCAATAATTAGAGAAGTAAGCGAGGTGCGAAGCCTGTTACCGGCTATAGATTGTAGGGCTATCGAAACGTTTTCCCGAAGGGTGGTTTTTACCGGCATGGTATAAATATAAAAAACTTAGCGGTAAGACTAAGCAACGGAGCGATTTGTTACAACTATATTTTTATAAATAGCGATAGGTTTTAAACCGGACATATTTATAAAATATGTGCTAAATTCACTTTTTAAATTTAATCACCATGAAAACCACATCAATTTGGCTAACCCTGTTATTATTAATAACAGTTGCAACCTTGAGGGCCCAAACGCCGGCGGTAAATACTTCGATAAACAATTTAACTACAGCCTACCTCGATTTAAAGAACGCTTTAGCTGCGGATGATGGTACAGCGGCGCAGGGTAAAGCAAAAATTCTGAAGGCCCAGGTAGATGTAATACAGACAAAAGAAATGAGCGCTGTCCAACAAACGATCTGGAAAAACTATGTGGACAAATTAAGTTTCGATAGTCGCCATATCAGCGAATCAACAAGTATTGACCACCAGCGTGAGCATTTTGCATCGTTATCAAAAAATATGTACGAGGTTGTAAAGACGTTTAAGGTAAATAGTACCCCGCTTTATTGGGAGTATTGCCCCATGAAAAAAACATCATGGCTGAGCGATAAAGCTGTCATTGAAAACCCATATTACGGAAAAACAATGCCAGAGTGCGGAAGTGTTAAAGAAACTTTGAAGGCGGCGAAGTAAAACGGAGAGTCAGGAATCAAGATGCAGGAATTAAGACTTTCACCATCCCCGCTCTTGATTCTTATATTTTGATCTATACAGAAAACGATGTGCCGCAACCACAAGTACTGGCAGCGTTAGGGTTATTAAAGGTAAAACCGCGCGCGTTCAATCCATCCTGGAAATTAATTTGCATACCCATAAGGTACAGGCCATGCGCTTTATGCATAAAAACCCGCAGTCCGTCTATCATAAATTCCTGGTCGCCGTCTTTTTTCTGGTCAAAGCCCAGCACATAGCTCATTCCCGAACAGCCGCCGCCCTCCACGCCAATGCGCAGGCCAAAATCGGTGCCTATCTCTTGCTGATCTCTTAATTTAAAAAGTTCTTTAACGGCGCCTTCTGTAAAGGTTACCGGTGCGGGTGCAGTTTCAACAGCAGTGCTCATCTTATTTTTAATTAACTACACAAATATAAGGTAAAATGCGGATTTTTGTTTCGGCCGCAATATTTATGACCTGCGCTTAACATTATCAACATGGTACTTTATCCTTATTTATTAGATATTATAAAATATACGGTTGCCGGTTTGGGTGTGGTATGGATAGCTTTTTACCTGGTAAAGCCCTACCTTGACAGATCGGAAAGCATCCAACTTGTCGAACTAAAAAAAACCATCAGCAACCAAACGCTGCCTTTACAACTACAGGCATACGAGCGCGTGGTGTTATTTATTGAGCGGATAAACCCCGCCAATATGCTGCTTCGCTTAAATGACCCCGCTTACTCGGCTGCCGAATTACATATGCTTATAGTTGCCGAATTGCGTAATGAGTATCAGCATAACGTTACCCAGCAAATTTACGTAAGCAGCAATGCCTGGGCCGTAGTGAAACGGTTAAAGGATGATACCTTAGGCATAGTAAACAACGCGGTTAAAGCATTGCCTGCTGCCGCTACCGGGCTTGAGCTAAGCAAAACCATACTGGCGCATTTAAGCCACCTGGAAGATAACCCGTATGATATTGGCCTTAACCTGGTCCGCAGGGATCTGCAGGAATTATTTTAATTTGAGAATGTGTTAATTTGAAGATTTGAAAATCACTTTATGATTATGAAACAACATTTTCAAATTAGCACATCTTCAAATTTTCAAATCAACAAATATGCCGGGTAAAAAAATAACAACCACGTCGGGTATTGAAGTTAAGGAGGTATATACCGGTCCGTCAAAAATGAATGAGTTGCCCGGCGAATACCCCTATACCCGTGGCATTCAGAAAGATATGTACCGGGGCAAACCCTGGACCATGCGCCAATATTCCGGCTTTTCAACAGCAGCCGAATCAAACAAACGCTATCACTACCTTTTAAACCAGGGCACCATGGGGCTATCGGTAGCTTTTGACCTGCCAACGCAGATAGGCTATGACTCGGACCATGAGTTGGCTGATGGCGAAGTAGGTAAGGCAGGTGTAGCTATTGATTCATTAAAGGATATAGAAATTTTATTTGACGGTATTGAGTTAGCCAAAATCACTACCTCCATGACCATTAACGCCACCGCGGCTATTTTGCTGGCCATGTATATAGCGTTAGCCAAAAAGCAGGGGGCTGATCTGCGGCAATTATCAGGCACGGTACAAAACGATATATTAAAGGAGTATGCCGCGCGAGGCACTTACATCTATCCGCCCGGGCCCTCTATGCGGCTGATAACCGATGTATTTGAGTATTGCAGTAAGAAAGTACCTAAGTGGAACACCATCTCCGTATCGGGCTACCATATTCGCGAAGCGGGTTCCACAGCTGCGCAGGAACTGGCCTTTACGCTGGCCAATGGCAAGGCGTATTTAAAAGCGGCATTAACTAAGGGGTTGGATATAAACGTGTTTGGTAAACGGGTATCCTTCTTTTTTAATTGCCATAATAATTTTTTCGAGGAGATAGCCAAATTCAGGGCCGCGAGGCGGATGTGGGCGCATATTACCAAAGAACTGGGGGCTACTGATGCCGGCGCGCAAAAACTGCGCTTTCATACACAAACCGGCGGATCAACCCTAACCGCGCAGCAACCCATGAATAATATAGTACGGGTAAGCAGTCAGGCGCTCGCCGCGGTATTAGGCGGCACACAGTCGTTACATACTAATGGTTATGACGAAGCTATTGCCCTGCCCACCGAGGAGGCCGCAATGATCGCGCTGCGTACCCAGCAGATCATCGCTTTTGAAAGCGGCGTTACCGATACGGTTGACCCATTGGCCGGGTCGTATTTTATTGAAGCCTTAACAGACGAACTGGAAGCCGCCGCGCAAAAATATATAGATAAAATTGACGCGATGGGCGGCTCGGTAAAAGCTATTGAACAGAATTATATCCAGCAGGAGATAGCCAACTCGGCCTACCAATATCAGAATGAAATTGAAAGCGGCGAAAGAGTAATAGTGGGGGTGAACCGTTTTGAGGAAAAAGAAGAACCGTTGAGTAACGTGTTCCGCGTTGATGACGCCATCAGGAAACAACAAACAGAAAGAATTACAGCATTAAAAGCCGAACGGGACAACCGGGCAGTAGCTGTTTGCCTGCAAAATTTGAAGGATGCCGCCGCCGGAAATCAAAATTTGATGCCTTATATATTGACCGCTGTTGAAAATTATGCCACGCTGGGTGAAATTGCAGATACCTTGCGCCATGTTTTTGGCGAATTTTGAGAAAAATTAACCCTATCGAAATAGTAGAGATTCCTAAAATTACGCCAATAATACCTTAACGTTAAGAAGATATTAAGCTAAAATATTTGAGGTAATTAATAATAAAACCGCCAAAACAGCATAAAACGCAGGGTTTACTATTAAAAAGAATATAATGGCGGTCTGTTCATGCGAAATATAACTTTTTATATTCGGATTTTCACAACATTAAGTGCTGTTTTTTTTAAATTTATTTTAATAAAAAGTGAAAAATAAATTTTTTAATTCGCTTTTTTTCTGAATATTCGATGTTCCGTAGCAATCCCAATGAAAGTGCACTGGGGGGTTGAAAATCAATCTTTTATTTAAAATTTTATATGGAAAAAACTTGTACTAACGTTTGGAACAGCTGCCTGCTGATAATAAAAGACAACATCCCCGCCCAAAGCTTTAAAACCTGGTTCGAGCCAATTAAAGCTTTGCGTATGGAAGGCAGCGTTTTAACGATACAAGTTCCCAGTTTATTTTTTTATGAATGGCTTGAAGAACATTACGTTGGCTTGCTCCGTAAAACAATTAAGAAACAATTGGGCGATGACGGACGTTTAGAATATAACATAGTTGTAGAGCAATCATCAGCCAGCAAACCTTATACTACTAATATGCCTTCAAACGGAAATGGCGCAGAGTCGAAAAATCAGTCAATGCCTATTCCTATTTCTATAAATAAGGATATTAAGAACCCGTTTGTAATACCCGGCTTAAAGAAACTGAATGTAGACCCGCAATTAAACAGGCAATACACTTTTGAAAACTTTGTTGAAGGCGACTGTAACCGTTTAGCACGCTCGGCAGGGTATGCTGTTGCGGCGAAACCCGGTGGTACCTCATTTAACCCGTTAATGATATATGGCGGCGTAGGTTTAGGTAAAACCCACCTGGCGCAGGCTATAGGCAACGAAATTAAACGCGCGCTGCCTGATAAGCTGGTACTGTATGTATCATGCGAAAAGTTTACCCAGCAATTTGTTGATGCCTTAAAGCATAATAACATTAATGATTTTGTGAATTTTTACCAGGCTATTGATGTGCTGATAATGGATGATGTGCACAATTTTGCCGGCAAAGAAAAAACACAGGATTTCTTTTTCCATATTTTCAATCACCTGCACCAATCGGGCAAGCAATTGATCATTACATCCGATAAAGCGCCTAAGGACCTGGCCGGTTTAGAAGAACGTTTATTGTCGAGATTTAAATGGGGCCTTTCGGCCGACCTGCAAATACCCGACCTGGAAACCCGAATGGCTATCCTTAAAAATAAAACCTACCAGGATGGTATTGAACTGGGCGATGATGTAATTGAATATGTTGCCCACAATATTGATAATAATGTGCGCGAACTGGAAGGCGCTATGGTATCGTTGTTAGCACAATCAACCCTTAACCGTAAGGAAATTGACCTGAACCTGGCCAAGCAGATGCTGAAGAACTTTGTAAAAAATTCTTCGAAAGAAATTTCAATGGAATACATCCAGAACCTGGTTTGCGAATATTTTGAAGTACCTATTGATATGGTGAAATCGCAAACCCGCAAACGCGAAATTGTGCAGGCAAGGCAAATATCAATGTACCTGGCAAAGGCGCATACCAAAAGCTCCCTGAAATCAATCGGACACTTCTTCGGTGGCCGCGACCATTCTACCGTTATCTATGCATGCCAAACGGTTGAGGACCTGATAGACACCGACAAAAAATTCAAAGGCTATGTAGCCGATATACAGAAGAAACTGAAAATGTCGTAATTGTAATTACGAAAATACATTTACAGCCTTGCACTTGTGCAGGGTTTTTTTATGCAGTTAATTGTTAAATACTGTTAATTAGGCTAGTAGCCGAATAAAGTATATTATATTAGCATGAAATCGCCCTGGCATTAATGAAAAGATTTATTCTTCTGCTAGCAGTATTATTAAGTATTAATAAGCTCCCGGCACAGCAATTAACGCTAAAAAATGGCGAGGTATTCACTATCGAAACCCGCAATATCGCAAAAGCCGAATTTAGCAGCGATGACCAATACATCTTTCAATATACAGTACTCAGCAGTAATGATGCGGAGTATAAGTTGCAATGCGTTTTAATAAAGGCAAGAAGCCAATTGAATTTGCCAAATAAATCAATAAAGCTAAACTCGGATAGTATACGGCAAACGGTATTTAATTCTACGGCCGTTTTAACACCAATTGTCCTTTTAGAAGAGCCTTTTATAGTAGTGTTGAGTCCTAAAAGTAAGTTGATAAGGTTTGAAGGTACTGATGAATTGATACAAAAAGCTATAAGAAATTGGCATATGACTCCGGGTATCCAAAAATATATTATACCCAATTTGAATGACTTTCTTTCAGCTGCTATAAAAAACATGTTTTTTGAATTGCCCGATCAAAAAATAAGCTATCAATCGACCTGGACAACCGCCGCAAAAATAAGTTACAAGGTGATAGCAATGCGTGGTGCGCTCCTGGACATCGTAGCTGCCAGCGACGATAAAACTATACATGCAAAATATGCGTTAAATGAGGTTACCGGTTTGCTGGCTGATGCGAATGTTGCCTGTCAATATAATACAGGCAAAGCGCTACAGCATGTTGATTATTCGCAAACTATGGTTACAAATATTACAGCAGTTGTTGATACCGCATGGGTAAATATGGCAATTACCATGAGCATTATGAGCGACGCATTTATGAATAAAGCCGGTGACGTGGATTCGGCTAAAGTTTTCGGCTATTTTAAAACGCATGATGAACTGTATAAAAACGATGCTTATTATATAGCAAGAAAACGGTATTTGAAGCAAAAGTTAAAAATATACGATTAAAAATTCCTATATCGTAATTACGATCATTGGCTTTTAAGCACCTGATAGTTTCGCCATAAAACGCTAACTTTAACTAATGACTGATCGCCGCCATTTTATTAAACAAGCCGCCGTATTAACCGGGGCATTTTCATCGGCCAGCCTGTTTAACCGGGCACATGCTGAAGAATGGCGGTCGGCAGCACAAAACATCGCCCATTTAAACCCCATAGAAGCCGCGCTGGACGAGGATTACTGGAGTGTTATACAAAAGGCGTATACAGTTAACCCAAACCTTATTATTTTAAATAATGGCGGGGTCTCGCCCTCTCCGCTGGTGGTGCAGCAGGCGGTTGAACGTTATAACCAGCTATCCAACGAGGGGCCGTCCTATTACATGTGGCGCATACTCGACCAGGGGCGCGAGCCGCTCCGCGAAAAACTGGCCTTGCTGGCCGGTGCCGATCCGGAAGAAATTGCCGTGAACCGCAATGCTACCGAAGCGTTGAACACCATAATATTGGGCATCCCCCTGCAAAAAGGCGACGAAGTAATAGGTACGCGGCAGGATTATCCGCACATGGTAGCTGCCTACCGGCAACGGGCATTGCGCGAGGGTATTATTTACAAACAGCTCAGCTTTGAGTTCCCGATAGAAAATGATGAGCAAATTGTAAAAGCGTATGCTGATGCCATCACCCCAAAAACAAAGCTGATACATGTAACTCATATTATTAACTGGGTGGGACAAATTATGCCGGTACGTAAAATAGCCGATATGGCCCATGCGCGTGGCATTGAAGTAATATGCGATGGTGCGCATACCTTTGCCCTGCTTGATTATAAAATCCCCGACCTGCACTGCGATTATTTTGGCACCAGCCTGCATAAATTCCTGTCGGCCCCCATAGGCAGCGGGATGCTATGGATAAAAAAGGAGAAAATAGAAAAGGTATGGCCGTTGCTAAGTGACGATAAACCAAACAGCGGCGACATCCGCAAGTTCGAGAACCTGGGCACACGCAGTTTTCCTATAGAGCAGGGAATTGGCGAGGCGGTTAACTTTCAGAACGGGATAGGCAATAAACGCAAGGAAGAACGCATACGTTATTTAAAAAACTACTGGGCCGAAAAAGTGCAGCATATACCCAAGGTAAAACTGCATACCTCGCTGAAACCAGAATATTCATGCGCCATTTGCGGCGTAAGCATTGACGGCATGACACCCGGAGAACTGGACAGCGCGCTTTTTAACCAATATAAAATACATACCGTAAGTATAGTCTATGAAAACATTAGCTGCGTACGCGTAACGCCGCATGTATATACTACTTTGCCTGACCTGGATAAATTAGTAAGGGCTATTGAGGAGATAGCGGGGAAGAAATGAGTTTGTGAGTGGTAAGTAGTGAGTATGTAATAGTAGTCCAACTGTTCACTGCCCACTTAATTTCGCCAGGGCGTCCTTGATCCTCGGTAGGGCTTGCTCAATATCCTGCAGGGTACATGCACCTACTGATGCACGGAACCAGTTCACATCATCATCGGTACCGAAAGAAGAAAAAGGCACAAAAGCTATTTTGGCTTCTTTAATCAGGTAAGAGTTAATGTCTGTTGAGTTTTTTAATACGATGCCGCCTGGTGTGGTTTTGCCGGTGTAATCAATTTTTACAGTCAAATAAATGGCGCCCATCGGGGCGATGGAATCAACATGGAAACCTTCAGTCTTTAGTTCCTGGAAACCTTTGTGTAATGCGTTAAGGCTGGCTTGTATCCTTGATTTTAAACTCTCCAAATAGCTATTCACTTTATCATTTTCCAATATATATTTAGCCATAGCCACCTGCTCCGCCTTTGGCGCCCACGCGCCCATGTGGCCCACAATAGCTTTCATATGGTTAATAACACTTTCAGGCCCAAAGCCCCAGCCCACCCGTACACCGGTAGATGCGAAACATTTTGATGCGCCGTCAACAAATATTACATAGTCTTTAAGTTCCGGGCGCAGTGTAACCGGGTCAAAATGCTGATTATCGCCAAAGATTAATTGCGAATATATTTGGTCGTATAAAAAGTATAGTGGTTTTTGCCCTGATGACCGTGTTTTGTTTTCGGCGATAACGAGGTCGCAAATTTCTTCCAGGTCCTTTTTATGAAACATGGTCCCGGTAGGGTTCAATGGCGAACATAGTGCAAGCAAAGTCGCACCTTTTATATGCGGGCGCAACTCATCCGCCGTAGGCATAAAATTATTTTCGGCGGTGGTTTGCACCACTATACCTTCGGCCTTTAGCAGGTCGCAGTAGTGGTTATTGTTCCATGATGGCGCGGGGAAAACAACCTTATCCCCCTCATCAACAACCGCCAGGTAAGTAGAATATATCAACGGCCTTGATCCGCCCGAAATTAATATTTGGTTTGGTTTATAATCAAGCCCCAGCCTGTTTTTCAAAAAAACAGCCACGCTTTCGCGCAGGCTCAATACGCCATCTGCAGGAGGATAGTTGGTTTGATTATCGGCATAGGCGTCAACAATGCCCTGTTTTAATTCGGCAGGAATGGGATATATGTTCGAGTCGTAATCGCCGATAGTTAAATTGGCAATATTTTGCCCCTGGCGTTTCAGTTCGTTTATCTCGCCCGCAATTTTGATAATTTCAGAACCGTGCAGGTTTTCGGCTAATGCAGATACTTTCATTTTTTAGAGGTGAAAGGTAAAAGGTAAAAGCTGAAAGGTTGAAGCTTACCCTACCTGATTAATATTTTATTAGAAAGACAAAGAGCAAAAACAACCTTTTACCCTTTACCTTTCGCCTTTAACCTTACACTGCCACAGGCTTCCTCAACTTAATTAACCTTACCCAATGCATTAACTTCATTACCGGGTAAACCGGGTCGAACTCGAACCAGCGGGCAGCAAAGTTGGCGCTGTTGGGGCGTTTATGATGATTGTTTTGAAACAATTCGCCGAGCATTAAAAAATCAAGCGGGGTTGAGTTTTTTGATTTGTCGCCATTGTTAAAATTAGCATAACCATATTTATGTCCGCACCAGTTTACAATAGCACCATGTATAGGGCCCATCATAAAATGGACAGGCAACAACAAAAACATCCACCAATGGGTAGCAAAAGCAATGTAAAATGCCACGTACCCAATGCCAAACAGGATGCGCGACAAAAAGGTTGATCCCCAATAATCCAGCAAACGCCACTCAGGGTAATTGCCTTTAAATTGGGCCTCAGGTTCTTTTAAACGCTTTTCATATAGCTTATAACTTTGCGCAGTGCGCCACATCATCTGGAAAACGTCCCTGAAAAAATAGGGCGAATGCGGATCCTTTTCGGTATCGCTGTAAGCATGATGCTCACGGTGCATAATAGCATACGCCCGTGGGTTTAAATACGATGAACCCTGGCATATAAACGTAAGCATGTGGAAAACGCGCTCGTTAATTTTATGGGTGCTAAACATTTTATGGGAAGCATACCGGTGAAGAAAAAATGTTTGAAAAAATAAAGACAGGAACCAGTGTGCCAGGAAAAAAATTAGAATGATCACGTAATTGAATGGATTTTTTAGTATTATAATTCCGGTAAAGATACAATTTAAGTTTTTACCGTTAATGAAGTAATTATTAATTTACAATCAAGGTTGCTACAGGGTGAATAGGTTTGGCTAAAACCTGTAGAACTTATTGGTCAGTTAGTATTAATTGCTAATTATAGCTTTGTTTTTTCCAACCTGTGCGGATCAATAACTTTCAAATCCCCAATATTTTTAAAGTCGGAAGAATTGCGTGAAATTAAAACTAATTTATGTGCAATGGCCGTAGCTGCAATTACAGCATCAGGTAATTTAGTTTTGTGGTTTTTGCGGATATCAATGCTTATATCTACAATTTCACTTGTTAAATCAAATATTGTAGCATCATCATGAAGTTTACCAGAAGTTCGTAATGTTTATCAGGGCATTAAAACCCAGTACTTCAATTTTAGTAATTACTGACACATTAGGCACATTGTCAATAATATCACTCATAAAATCCATGCCATGTGGAGGAAGGTTTTTACCGAGGTAATCGATTATGGCATTGGTATCAATTAAATACTGCGGTTGTTCCATTCGTTACGGCTTTGAGCTACATAATTCTGAAGTTCATCTGCAATATCAGAAGGCAGTTTGCCGGCATATTTTTCAGAAAGCTTTTGTTGCTTTTGTGCGCTTTTTTTTAACACTTTTATAATATGCATATCTTCCAAACCCTCTAAAAGTTTGTAAGCCTTATTGTTATTTATTTGTACAAGTACCGTTTCCATATTTTATTAATTATCAATTCAACAGTAAGTATTAACAGAATAGACAATATTCAAAGATACAATTAAACCATTAGGATTTTATGCAGGTATTTAATCTTAACCTTTGTGATTTCTATAACTCAAAGAGACTAGCTAATAGTTTATACGATTGCAGCCTGTCATCAAAATCTTCGGCAATGGTTACGGCAATAATTTCATCAACACTGTAACTTTCCGCTAACTGAGTGAGGCGCGTTTTTACCATTTCGGGTGTGCCGGCTACCACACGCTGGCGGTTGTAGCGTATGCGGTCCTGTTCGGGCAGGGTGTATTCGGCATTTTTTACATCTGCATAACCCAGCGGCGAAATGCCCAAACCCTTTTCAAACTGGATGAAGCGGTAATCCATAATGGCTTTATGCTGCATTACTTTTTCCTCATCTTCCGAGCAAAAAACAAATATGGCCATGTTGGCCTCGGGCTGCTGTAGGTCAAGCGAGGACTGAAAACGATCTTTATACAACTGCACCGCCTGGGGCCCGCCAACCGGGTTAATAAAATGCGCGAAGGAAAAACCCATGCCAAAATGCGCGGCAAACAAACCGCTTTGCCCGCTTGAACTTAGCAGCCACATGTCGGGTACGGTTTTTACTTGTGGTATGGCCCTGATTTTTTGCTGAATGGTTCCCGGGGCGGCCGTATCATGAAAATAATTTTGCAGATCGGCTAACTGTTCCATAAAATCCTGCTCACTGAAATTGTTGGACGGATTAAGTACGGAGGCAGTTACCCGGTCGGTTCCCGGCGCGCGGCCCATACCCAGGTCAATGCGGCCCG
This sequence comes from Bacteroidota bacterium, assembly GCA_013288485.1. Lineage (GTDB taxonomy): Bacteria > Bacteroidota > Bacteroidia > Sphingobacteriales > Sphingobacteriaceae > Mucilaginibacter. The sequence continues at coordinate 1,831 of JABDBW010000017.1, read as the reverse complement.
GGGCCAATGCTTCCAGCATCCGAAAATTTTCGGCAACCTTTAAGGTACTGTGGTTAGGCATCATTACCCCACCCGAGCCAACACGAATATGTGTTGTTTGCGATGCCAGGTAAGCCACCAATACTTCGGGTGTCGACCCGGCCAGGCTGCCGGTATTATGATGCTCTGACACCCAAAAGCGGGTATAGCCTAATTGATCGGTATATTTTGCTAACGCGATAGTTTCCTGTACAGCCTGCTCGGCGGTAACGCCTTTCCTTATGGGGGATTGGTCGAGTACACTGAGGCGGATCTTTTTTGTGTTCATACTTTATGAACACAAAAATACTAAAGGGTTTGTAAGTGAATTGTAAATAGAAATCACTACACATTTGAAGTATTTATATTATTTTTTATAGTTAAATTTGTTAAAAGATTTTTAATTATGACTACCGCAGCAATAAGAGAAAGACTATACGATTATATCAGGGTGGCTGATGATAAGAAAATCACTGCTATTTATAATTTGCTTGAAGATCAATTAATTCCTGTGGTTGATTGGTCGGAGGATAAAGAATTTGTAGCAGAATTAAATGAGCGCGTGAAAAGATGGGAAGATGGGATTGATTCACTCGTTTCCTTTGAAGAAGTTAAAGCAGAGATAGAAAAGTTAGATAAGGAGCGTTTAAAAAACGCGGCAAAATGAATTATACGGTTGACTTCTTTCCTAAAGCCAGCCGGGAATTAATTGAGGCCCGGGAATGGTATGAAAAAAAGCAACCGGGTTTGGGTAAACGGTTTGATCATGAGATTAATTCAAAGTTTGCTTTAATAGAAAGCAATCCATTACATTATCCTTTAAAAAATGGATTTCATGAAGCGGTAATTGAGGCATTTCCGTATTTGCTTGTCTATAAATTTATTGCAAATAGGAAAATGATCATCATCACTTCTGTATTCCATATGAGCAGGCATCCTACGAAAAAACATTATGCAACTGAAAATCCTAATTCAGATAGTCCTTACCCTTCAAAATGATATAAAAATACCACCTCACCCGTATAAGCCGGTTTTTTATAGCCTTCAATTTCCATCTCCACACCAATGGTAGCTTTGGTTATGCCGCGTAAATTTACAATAGCTACAAGTTTTGCTTTAAGCCGCACACGGCTATCAACCACAACAGCTTGTGCAAAACGAATATTGTCAATACTATAATTGATCTGCATCTTCAAGTTTTGCACATCGGCTATCTGGTGCCAGAAATAAGGTAGTAGCGATACGGTTAAATAACCATGCGCTATGGTGGCATTGAACGGACTTTCGGTTTTGGCCCTTTCCGGGTCGGTATGTATCCATTGGTGATCGATAGTAGCTTCGGCAAACTGACTTATTTGTTGCTGGGTAATAGTATGCCAGCCAGATACGCCAAGCTCCAGGCCCAAATGAGATTCAAATTCTTTGTGATTTCTAATAACTATCATAAGGTTCGCAATAATGGCGCTGTAAAAATAACAAACCTTGTGATAAAAGCAATCTGAAAGAAAACGCCGTTTATTTCTTTATCGCTTTTTCTAAATTTTTCTGCACCCTGAATTTTACCATTTTAGTGATCAGCGCTAAAGGAAGAGGTTTGTCTATCGGGAACCTTACGGTACTCTTATCGCCGTCATAAACCGAAAGCTCCTCTTTGAATGCCGCGATCTCCCGGGGAGCAGGATAAAATCCGATATGATTTTTGAATGCCCCAAAATGCACTAAATTGCCTTTAAATACGAAGGTTGGTATGCCATATTTTATGGCCTCTTCCGCTTCAGGTGCTGCCTGTCGGATGGTAGCTCGCATTTCCTGC
>JABDBW010000016.1:31524-39928 GCA_013288485.1 Bacteroidota bacterium | reverse complement strand
CTTCTATCTCATTTCACCACCTTTATCTTTTGCCTGCTATAACCAAAACCCCCGTTCATATCGGTGCCTTCCAAAATAAGGGTATAATCCGCGGGCATATCGGCGCTGTAAAAGGAAACAGTTGCTTTGCCATCCTTACCGGTAATTATGTTAGGCTCCCAATGGATGGTTGAGCGCAGGTCAGTGCCCACGGCTATGCTGCGATTATTAACCGTGTATTTCGGGCTGTAAAATTCCTTAGGCGAACTAAAGGGTATAGGTTTATAAACATACCGGCCGGGTATATGCTTTAAAAACGCGCCATGCCCCGAATAGGTGGTTATTTCAAGGAATGTAGGAACATTTTTATCGAGACCATGCGCTTCTTTCGATATAAAATTCGGATCATAGGCCATGGCATACTGAGCTGAACGCATAATCTCAATGCCTTTAATATCCTCTGCTGTAAGAAAGTCCATATATAGGTCAACAGGAATAGGCACCTCAAATTCACCGTCAATGTGTGCGCCTTTAATATAAACTCCATCAATTACAAAGGCAACATGCCGGTTATTTAAATAATATTGCGTTTCTGCTGTAACAGGTCCTTTATGAAAGTTTGGGAATTTATGTAACAGCAACTCATATAAAGTCATTTTTTTTGCTTCGTTCATTTCCTTTTCATCCATTATAATATCCGCCTCGCCGGGGCCGTTCCGATTGTGAGAATCAGGGATGATCTTCTTTTCTTTAATAACCACCTCCTTTAGCATATGCCCTTCACCCCTATAATCGGCTTCCGCCTTTAGCTGTGCCATCTTTGTAGCGGCATTATTCAGTAGGGTGGTATCGCTGTTAAAATACCAGGGCAGCAACCGCTGTTTGGCCAGGGCAAATGCAGGAGGGGTAATTTCGTCCACATCCACACCTACATTAAAGGTATTGCCGCTTTTGTTTTTGGCTTGTATTAAATAATACGCAGTATCGGTAGGGAACAAATTTTTGCCTTTAAATATAAAACGCCCTTCATCATTGGTCTGCGCATCCATTATCAATAAAGGTTGCTTTTGCAGCAATGTTACACTTGTTTTTTTTATCGGTTTATTAAATACATCAGTCACTTTACCCTGCACTACAAATTCTGGTTCCGCCCGGTATTGGGGTTGCTGAACGCCCGGGTTAAAAATAACTTTCCAGTCGTAACCTGTCCAACCTTGGGTTAGCATCAGGTTATCTAAGGCAGTTACACGATCAGCCATTTCACTTTCGAAATACCAGCCCGGGTCTTCTACGTTTCCTTTCAGGTCCGAAGTGAGCAGCAGGTTTGTCATGATATTGCTGGTGCTGTCGGCGCTCACCTGCGCGCCATCGGTAACGGCCAGCGAGAAATTGCCCTGAACCGGTTTGCCGTCCTTATCCTTTACCATTACATTTACGGCTATATTGTCCCTGGTTGAATAGCTTGATTTACTCGCCGCCAGGCTTACTTGCAGGTTATCATGGCCAATATAAACCATCCTTTCGTTCAGCGTTTGATTGGTATTATTCAATAAGGTGAAATGCGCTATGCCTGCCGGAAACACGCCTTTGGCGATAACTTTTTTTATCGGGATACCTTTAAAACTGATCATTGCGCCGTAATAAACTACGCCCCTTACCTGGCCTATGAGGTAATAATTTTCAGTGCCATTAAGCAGTGCAGATGAGGCGCTTATGGTTGCTTCAAGTGAGTCTTTTCCTTTTGTTGTTATCTTTAATGTTGTCCCTGCGGCATTTATTGGCGGTAAATTATAACTGATAATGGTGTTATTTGGCGCGTTAACTTTCGCGGTATAAGTTTCGCCAGCCTGGGGTGTCAGTTCAAACACACCCATCCCTTTATGGGTGGTTTGAAACCGCGCCACTTCCTGTTGCTTGCTGTTAACTATCTTTCCGGTTATTTCCGCACCCATACCATCCTCGCTTATCGCTTTAAATCCAACTTTTGTTGAGATACCTGCTACCAAATTCCCGCCCTCGGGCAAGTACTGTACATCGGTTTTTTCGGGCCTGTTCAATAAAATAGGTATGGTCAGTGTTGCCGTATCAGCCCCCTTGCCTGTATTTTGCAGCTGCATAGTTAACTTACTTGTCTCTGTTTTATCGGCCAGGTCAAAGTTGAGGTGCAGGGTGCCGTCCATGGCAGTATTAGCCTTATCTCTGAACAGTGTTTTACTACCTGCTTTTACACGTAACTTCATATCCTTTAATCGCAATGGCTCCCCGTTTAACCCGGTAAGCAGCACGGCTGTGGTTACCTTATCTTTATCTACGCCATTTTCCAGTTTAAAAGCGGCCTTTACCAGGGTTGAGCCGCCATTTACAGCGGAGATAGAAATGTTCTTTTTAAAAATATAGGTTTCCCCAAAATTGAGCATCCAGTTGGTATAGGCCCTGAGTGTGTAGCTGCCCTCGGGTATTTCCTTTTCATCCAAAGGGATATTTCCCCAGGCCGAGCCTGATAATACCGGCGCCATAATGCGCTTTATCATTCTCCCTACCACATCATCCAGTTCCACATACATTAACCCGCTCTTTGTTGATGGCGATAGAAAACTTCCATCCACCAGGTAACCTTTAAAACGCAGGGTATCGCCTATGGTATAATAAGGCTTATCCAACTGCATATACAGTTTCTCAACCCCTATCCTGTCCTGCGCGCGTGTTATTGCCGAAAGGATGGATGGCTTCACATTGTTGATGGTGCTGGCACCTGATACCGCGTTTACCGCGGCCTTCCCCCGCGCATAGCCCAGGTTGCCCTGCAGATCGGTGCCTTCAACGGTTATGGTATAATCGGCCGGTTTATCGGCGCTGAAAAAAGAAACGGTCGCCCTGCCGTCCTTATCGGTAACCACCTGCGGCGCCCAGTGGATGGTGGAACGCAGGTCAGTGCCCCTGTCGGCCATTTTGTTCCGATAGGTATACCGGGGCCGGTAAAACTGTTTGGATACGCTAAAGGCAAGCGGTTTATACAGGTAGGTTCCCGGCGTAGCTTTCATGCTTGGCCCCTTGCCCGCGCGGGTAGTGATCTCAATAAAAGCCAAATTACTGCCGTAATTCATATTCTCGTCAGCCGAAAACCCCAAACCGGTATAAATAGCGCTAAATTGTGCATTATACATGACCTCGATACCTTTAACATCCTCGGCCGAAAAATAATCCAGGTAGCCCTTCAGGAAATTATAGCGGTCCTGGGCAGGGTCCTTTTTGCTCTGCCCCAGGTCGGCCCAGGGCCCCAGGTGGCTGCCATCATAAAGGGTATTCACATCTACCCCGTCAAATACAAAATGGACCATCTTATTATTGAGTGTATAACTGGTGAGCAGGCTTTTGCTTGTCTTTGGATAACCCATCGGCGGCGTACTACCGTCGCAACTGGGGCAGGGCGACCACATCCCGCCTTTGGGCATAAACCCCCGCACGTTTTTTACCAATAATTCCTCCAGGGTCATCTTGCCCGCGTTCAGCATATCCTGTTCATCCATCACCTGGTCGGCCTGCCCCGGCCCGTTCAGATTTTTTGATCCCTTTACCGATTTCTTTTCGTTGATGACCACTTCTTTAAGCATGTGCCCTTCGCCCACCAGGTCTGCCCTGGCTTGCTGCTGCCGTGCTTTAATGGCCGAATTGTTCAACAAAATGTTATCCGTATTCACATACCAGGGCATCACCGAACCATTGGCGGTGAAAACGGGCGGCTTGAACTGGTTGAGTATCTCTATACCCACATTAAAGCTTTTCCCGGCCTTGTTGCGGGCTTGTATTTTAAACTGCGCGGTATCAACGGGGAATAGGTCGTTAAAGGCAAACTTGCCGTCCTTATCCGTCTCGGTTTGCTTCATCATTTGGGGTTTTCCTGAAAAAAGCAGCACCTGCGATTTTTCCACCCCTTTATTAAACACGTTGGTTACGCGGCCCTCCACCAAAAACTTCAATTCGGCCGGGAACTGGGGCTGCGCGGCAACGGGGTTGAATATAGCTTTCCAGTCATAACCTATCCAGCCCTGGGTTAATAGTAAATTATCAAGGGCAGCTGTATGTTCGGCGTTAGTGCTTTCGAAATACCAGCCCGGCTCCTCCACGGTCCCTTTCAGGTCGGAAGTAAGCAGCATATCGCTCACGAGGTTATTGCCCAGGCTGTCGGCCCGCACCTGGCTGTCATCGGTTACCGCCACGGAGAACGATCCCCGCACCGGTTTGCCCGCCGCGTCTTTTACTGACAGGGCCACAGCCATGCTGTCGCGGATGCCGTAATTATCCTTATCAGGCGTTATACTTATCCGCAAATTATCATTATGGGCAATATAAACTATCCGTTCATTAACCGGCTGGTTGGTTTGGTTAAATAACGTAAAGTGGGCTATCCCGGTAGGGAATGAACCTTTATCCACTGTTTTTTTAACCACCCCTCTCTTAAAACTGATCGCAGCCGTATAGCATACCAGCCCCCTTGTTTCGCCGAAAAGGTAGTAGGTTGCCGCCCCTAACAGGTCGGGGGTAGCACTTAAGGTTATTTCAAGCGAATCGTTGCCTTTGGGCGTTACGCGCAGGGCAGTGCCTGATGTACTCACCGCGGGCAGCGGGTAAGTTTTAACCAATCCCCCGGCCAGAACCACTTTAGCCGAATAAACCTCCCCGGCCTGCGGCACCAATTCAAAACTGCCCATGCCTTTATGGGATGAGCCAAAGACAGCTACTTCCTGCTGTTTGCTGTTCAGTACCTTGCCGCTTACTTCCGTTCCACGCCCGTCCTCGCTCAAGGCTTTAAAACCGACCCTAACGGGCAGGCCCGCTATCATATTGCCGCCCTCGGGCATGAACTGCACATCGGTGTTCTCTGCGCGGTTAAGCAGTACGGGGATAATAAGCGGCGGCGTTTCATCCGGCGTTTTGCGTATTTCCTGCGCGGTAATGGACAGATCCCTCACCGCGGTTTTATCGGCATCAAAGCTAAACTGCAGGCTGCCGTCAATGCCGGTAGTGGCCTTATCTTTCAATAAGCTATGCTTCCCGTTCAGTACCTCTAACTGCATATCTTTGAGTCGGAAGGGGCTTTTATCCAGCCCGAACAACAGCAGGCTGGCATTCACCTTATCCTTCTCCGACCCGGTTTGCAGTTTGAAATTTGCTTTCACCAGGGTAGAGCCGCTCAGGGCCGATATATAGAGGTTCTTTTTAAACACATAATCATCGCCGAAGTTGAGCATCCAGTTGGTATAGGCCCGCAGGGTATAGCTGCCTTCGGGAAAATCCTTATCCACCAGGGCCATATCGCCCCAGCCCAGGCCCTGGATAAGAGGCACCATAATACGTTTCACCATTTTACCGTCGGCGGCATCCATTTCCACATATAGCAGGCCGCTGCGGATGGACGGCTTTAAAAAATCGGCATTGAGCAAATAAGCTTTAAAGCGGATGGTATCGCCCAGGGCATAATAAGGTTTATCGAGCTGTAGGTGCAGCTTCTCTATCGGGAACCTGTCGCGCATCCCGGCTATAGCCGAAATGGTAGTTAACAAGCCACTGTTTACCTGCCCGAAGGTGGTGGCAGCTAACAAACTTAGTGCTGTGTATATAAAAACTATTTTTTTCATTTCGCGGCTGTTGTTGATGTTACTTTAATTTTTTGCCTGCTATAACCAAAGCTTCCATTCAAATCAGTACCTTCCAAAATAAGGGTATAATCCGCGGGCATATCGGCGCTGTAAAAGGAAACGCTTGCCTTGCCGTCTTTGTCAGTAATTAAGTTAGGATGCCAATAGATAGTTGAGCGCAGATCGGTGCCCATAGCCATATTACGGTTTTTAGCGGTGTATTTGGGGCTGTAAAACTGTTTGGGTAAACTCATTGGCAGGGGCCTGTAAATAAACCTGCCGGGTGTATTCTTTATATAAGCCCCATGGCCCGAATAGGTGGTTACTTCCAGCCAAACCATACCGGGTATAAACGGCGGCGGTATGGGTAACCACACATAAGCATTAGCGTACGACATGGCAAACTGGCCGGTAGTCATGAACTCGATGCCTTTAATATCCGATGCTTTAAGCCCTTCCATGTACAGGTCCTGGGGTATCTCGTATTTTGATATAAAAAGGCCATCGATCACAATATCATAAATGTAATTACCATGGTAATCAGGATAATAGCTAATACCTGGACCGACCTGTACTTTATGAAAATCCGGAAACTTTTGGTGCAGCAATTCAAACATACTCATGTTTTTTGCTTTGTTCATGTCCTTTTCGTCCACTATAATATCTGCCCCGCCGGGGCCATTTAGGTTATGAGAATCCGGAATGATCTTCTGCGCTTTAATAACCACTTCTTTAAGTATGTGCCCTTCGCCCCTATAATCCGCTTCGGCCTTTAGCTCTGCTATTTTTGTGCCTGCATTACGCAACAAGGTGGTATCGCTGTTAAAATACCAGGGTAATTGCCGTTGTTTCGGCATAGCAAATGCGGGAAACACAGGTTCGTCTACTTCAACGCCAACGTTAAAGCCCTTATTTTCGCCGCTTTTACTCTTTGCTTCCACCATATAAAAAGCCGAATCTGATGGGAACACGTCACGTCCTTTAAATACAAAGCGTCCTTCATCATCGGTCAGCACATCTTTTGTAACTAGAGGCCGTTTTTGTAACAGCGATACCCTCGTTTGTTTTAGCGGTTTATTTAGCATATTGGTCAATTTTCCCTGCACCACAAACTCCGGTTCCGCCCGGTATTGGGGTTGTTGTATGATGGGATTAAAAATGGCTTTCCAGTCATAACCCACCCAGCCCTGGGTTAGCAGTAAATTATCAAGGGCTGTTGTACGTTCGGGTGTCTCCTTTTGGAAATACCAGGCCGGTTCCTCCACATTTCCTTTAAGGTCGGAGGTCAGCAATAAATTACTGATCATATTATTGTTCAAACTATCGGTATTGACCTGTGCGTCGTCGGTTACTGCCAGCGAGAAATTGCCGCGAACGGGTTTGCCATCCTTATTTTTTACTGCTATGGCAACCGCTATACTGTCGCGTAGGGTATAATCAGGCTTGCTTGTTGTTAGGCTAATATGCAGGTTTTCATTATGAGCGATATAAACTATCCGTTCATTCAGCGCCTGGTTAGCGCTGTTCAGCAAAGTGAAATGTGCTATGCCCGATGGGAACAGGTCTTTGGCGATTGTCTTTCTTATAATTGTTCCTTTAAAACTGATCAATGCCGTATAACAAACCAATCCCCTTGTCTCACCGATGAGGTAGTAATTTGCTGAAGCATTCAACAGGTCTGCTGTTGCGGTTAGTGTTACTTCCAATGAGTCGTTGCCTTTGGGAAGTATCTTTAATGATGTACCTGCCGGGTTAACCGCCGGTAACGGGTAGCTGATAGTTGTATTGTTTGGCGCGTTAACTTTCGCCGTATAAGTTTCGCCTGGTTGTGGTGTCAACTCAAAACTGCCCATCCCTTTGTGGGTTGATTTGAACGCCGCTACTTCCTGCTGCTTGCTGTTAAATACCTTCCCGGTTATTTCAATACTTTGCCCATCCTCGCTAACTGCTTTAAAGCCAACTTTTGTTGGGATGCCGCTTACCAAATTACCGCCTTCGGGCATGAACTGCACATCGGTTTTTTCGGGCCGGTTCAATATTACGGGTATAAGCATCGTCGCAGTATCAGCCCCCTTTCCAGCATTTTGTACCTGTATGGTTAATTTGTTCAGCGCTGTTTTATCGGCTAGGTTAAAACTTAAGTGCAGGGTGCCATCCATACCGGTATTTAATTTATCATTAAATAGCCAGCCATACCCCCGTGATACCCGGAGCCGCATATCCTTCAGCCGTAATGGCTCGCCGTTCAAGCCGGTAAGCTGTAGGGCCGCGGTTACGTTGGTTTTATCTGCTCCGCTTTCCAGTTTATAAGCCCCCTTTACCAGGGTTGCGCCGCTGTTTACCGATGATATATAAATATTCTTTTTAAAAATATAATCTTCACCAAAATTGAGCATCCAGTTGGTATAGGCCCTCAGGGTATAGCTGCCTTCGGGTATGTCCTTTTCAACCAGCGCCATATTACCCCACCCTATGCCCGATACCAGCGGCACCGACATCCGTAGTGCCATTTTGTTTGCTGCGTCATCCAGCTCAATATACAGGATGCCGCTTTTTAAGGAGGGCTTTAAAAAATCGCCGTTCAGCAACCAGGCTTTAAAGCGCAGGGTATCGCCTGATGTATAATAGGGTTTATCCAACTGCAAATACAGCTTTTCGACCGGGAACCTGTCGCGCATACCGGCTACTGCCGACAGGGTAGTTAGTAAGCCGCTGTTTACCTGCCCAAAAGCTGCTACCACCACAAAGCTTAAGACTGAGTACACAACGGCTATTTTTTTCATATCGTT
>JABDBW010000016.1:0-31424 GCA_013288485.1 Bacteroidota bacterium | reverse complement strand
AGGGTAGTTAGTAAGCCGCTGTTTACCTGCCCAAAAGCTGCTACCACCACAAAGCTTAAGACTGAGTACACAACGGCTATTTTTTTCATATCGTTTTAAAAGGAATATCAGTATTGGTTTATATACTAAATACGCTGATAGCGAAAAACGGGGGGGGATGGGATGAAATATTATTTATTTGAAGGTTCGCATTTGTCCTAACAGCCAAAAAAAGCAATAAAAAAACGGGGAAAACAGATTTGTTTTTGTAGAAGAGCCCCGTTTTTTTCATTGCCAATAGGTAGAGGTTGGTTTGATTAACTTTGTACACCCCAATTGTACACTCTAAATACTCCCGAAAGAAAAAATGGGGGGGGGTGAATATTTATTTTATTTATTAAATTATACGATAATGAGCTACGATGGTATTTTTAAATTATTTTTGATAACCATTCAAAACTATTGCGTTGCTTAAAAATAAACTGGTAATAAAGTTTTTCTCATCGGGTTTACAGGCAATTGCCGTACAAGTATTGAGCAGTGTTTTTTTCTATTACATCTCCATTTATTTAACCAAGAATGATTTTGGGGCAATAAGCTGGATGAACGCGGTATGCCTGTTTATTACCACCCTTTTAGGTTTTGGATTGGAACAGGTTGTAGTAAGAAGAATAGCTGCCTCACAACGATCAGACTGGGCAGCAACCGCGTTCCTGGCGCATTCGGTAGCCGGGTTTTTACTTACTGTTTTAGTTTTATTAATACTAAACAGTGTTATTAAAAACACAGTGATCGTTTATCGCCTGTTACCCTGGTTTTTTATAGCGCAGGGTTTAATTTATATAGGCACCCCTTTAAAACAATTTTTAAACGCCAAAGAAAAATTTACGCCATACGGCATAATTGCTGTAACCAGTAATATGGGTAAAATAGCGGCTGCTTATGTGCTGTTGCAACACAACCGGCTGGATATATATACGGTTATAATTATTCTCATTTGCGCAGCAGCGTTCGAGTTATGCGGCCTGCTTTACTATGTTATAGCAACAACCACTTTTAGCTTTAAAATACATTTTAAGGCCTACCTGAAGTTGTTAAAAGAATCGTCAGCACAATACCTGTCGGTTATTTTTGATATGAGCTTATCGAGGATAGACTGGATATTATTGGGCATAATGGCCACCAATATGGTACTGGCCGATTATAGCTTTGCCTACCGCGCTTATGAGTTGGCTAAATTGCCGGTAATAATTATAGGGCCCATTATATTACCGCGCCTGGCCCGCTATATGCTGGCCGGCCATAAACCCGGAACAGAACTTCAACAGCATATCAATTCATTTTATACTATCGAGCTGTTTTTTGCAATGCTGATACCTTTAGCACTCAATATTTTATGGGCACCTTTGCTCATGCTGATCACCAATGGAAAGTATGGCGAATCAAACGCGTTACAGTTTTTAATACTGTCGTTAGGTATACCGCTGCAGTTTATTATTAACCTGCTTTGGTCTATAAGTTTCAGCGCGAAAAAGTACAAGTCGGTTGCTTCCATCACTATAATTTGCGCGGCAACAAATATTATATTGAACCTGGTTTTAATTTCAAAATTTAACGGGTTGGGCGCCGCTATCGCTTTTTTCGTTACAAATTTATTGCAGGGTATTTTATATTACCGGCTGGTTGGCAAGCATATTATGGTTGTTCCTCTTCGCCCCGTTTTGTTGTTTGGCATAATAGCAATTGCCGCTTATTTTATCGCCATTAACTTGCCGGTACATTATTTAATGCAAATGCTTGCAGCTATTGTTTTATACCTGTTGGCCGCAGTATTATCGAGGTTGGTAAACAGGCAGCATTTTTACGATTTTAAAACGTTTTTATCCCAATGAATATACTATACCTATGCGATGAATATCCTCCCGGTCGGCATGGCGGTATAGGTACGTCTGTACAATTATTGGCACGGGCAATGGTTAGGTTGGGGCATAACGTAATTGCAGCAGGGTTATATAGCCCCGGATATGGCGGCGATGATGAATTTGAAGATGAGGGCGTAAAAGTATACCGTTTCAGGAGGGAATTTGACGCTAAATGGCTAACCGATCAATCTTTGCCATTTAGAATATACAACCGGGTATTAAAGGATACAGGGTTAATGGAGCGGGATATAAAAAAAAGTCTGCTCCTATATAAGCGCCAACTTGAAAAAATAATCAGCGAGCATAAAATTGAACTTATTGAAATGCCCGATTATAATGATTATGTGAGGTTCTGCAAAACTTATATCCCCTTTCCGCAATTGTCGGTTCCTGTGGTGATAAAGATGAATGGCTCCATTACTTATTTTGCCGCCGAAGCCAATAAACCCGTGCCGTCGCATATTGTTAAAATGGAACAAACCATTTTAAACCAGGCCGCTGCTGTAGCGAGTGCAAGTAAATATACTGCAGATAAAAGCGCGATATGCCTTTCGTACCCGCATAAAATAGAAGTTTTACATAATGGCATTGATACAACACTATCACCATTAGTTAATAAGGACCCTCTCCAGGTGATTTTTACGGGTACGCTCACAACAAAAAAAGGTATCTATCAATTAGCCAAAGCCTGGAATGTTGTAAATAAAACTATGCCGCAAGCCAGGTTATTAGTATTAGGTAAGGGAGATAAAAAAAGAGTTGTTGAATGCTTATCGGCCGACGCAAAAAAGACAGTAACATTTATGGGGCATGTTGCGACCAAAAAACTGTATGAATATTTAGGTAGTTCGGCAGTGGCTATATTCCCATCGTATGCCGAAGCTTTCGCGTTAGCGCCATTAGAAGCTATGGCATGTGGTACGGCGGTGATCAACTCAAACCGGACATCGGGCCCCGAGTTGATAACTGATCATATAGATGGATTATTAATAGATCCTGATGATACAGCACAAATAGCCGATGCTATTTTATACTTACTTAACAACCCGGACATTTGTGTAAAATTGGCTAAAGAAGGGAATGAAAAAGTTAAAGCACTTTTTGATATCAATAAAATAGCGGCTGATAATATCCTGTTTTACAACAGCGTATTAAAAAATCGTACTTAAATTATTATCGCTTTACCGCCACCTTAATTTTTTGCCTGCTATAGCCAAAACTCCCGTTCATATCGGTGCCTTCCAGAATAAGGGTATAATCCGTGGGCATATCGGCGCTGTAAAAGGAAACAGTGGCTTTACCATCTTTATCGGTTATTAAATTAGGTACCCAATAAATAGTTGAGCGCAGGTCGGTACCCATAGCAATATTACGGTTTTTAGCGGTGTATTTGGGGCTGTAAAACTGTTTGGGTAAACTTAGCGGTACGGGTTTATACACATACCTGCCGGCTATATGCTTTAAATATTTCCCCTTGTCTGAATAAGTGGTTACAATTACATGCACGTAGCTAACCCCCTGTATGAACTCAATGCCCCTGATATCCTCTGCGGTAATGTAGTCCATATATAAATCCGGCGGGAACACCGGCGTAGCATCAATTTGCAAAAAAACATTATCAGTATTTATAAAATAGCGGGGTGGCCTGTTTCCAAAAGTAGGCCCTCTATAGAACCCCTTAAACTGTTTTTTTAATACTTCAGCTAAAGTCAATTTTTTTGCGGCGTTCATGACCGTTTCGTCAAGTACAAGAAAGTCCAAATCGGGGCGCATGTTATGCGAACCGGGAATGATCTTCTTCTCTTTAATAACCACCTCTTTCAGCATTTGCCCTTCGCCTCTATACGCTGCTTCGGCTTTAAGCTGGGCCATTTTGGTAGCCGCATTATTTAACAAGGTTGTATCACTATTAAAATACCAGGGTAGCAGCCTTTGTTTGGGGGTGGCAAATATTGGCGGAATAAATTCATCTAAATCTACCCCAACATTTGAAGTCTCTTCTCTTTTGTTCTTTGCTTGTATTAAATAGTAAGCCGTATCGGTAGGGAACAGGTTTTTGTCCCTAAATATAAATCTTCCTTCATTATCGGTTTGGGTTTCCATTGCAAAGGATGGCTGTTTTTGTAATAAGGTTACCCCGGTTTGTTTTAGCGGTTTATTAAAAATATTGGTCACTTTTCCTTGTATTACAAACTCCGGTTCTGCCCTATATTTAGGTTGCTGTATAATGGGATTAAAAATGGCTTTCCAATCATATCCTACCCAACCCTGGGTTAGCAATAAATTATCAAGCGCAGTTAATTGTTCGGGCGTATCCTTCTGGAAATACCAGCCGGGCTCTTCTATATTTCCTTTCAGATCGGAGGTCAGCAATAAATAACTGGTAATATTATTGTTCAGGCTGTCAGTACTTACCTGCGCATCATCAGTGACTGCCAGCGAGAAACTGCCGCGAACGGGTTTGCCATCCTTATTCTTTACCTGTACACTTACCGCGATACTGTCACGTAAGGCATAATTGGGCTGGCTTGCTGTCAGGTTGATATGCAGGGTTTCATTATGGGCAATATAAACTATCCGCTCATTCAGTGCCTGGTTAGCGCTGTTCAGCAAAGTAAAATGCGCTATGCCTGCCGGGAAAAGGTCTTTAGCCACAACTTTCTTTATCACCTGGTTTTTAAAACTGATCAATGCCGTATAACAAACCAACCCCCTTGTCTCACCAATAAGGTAGTAATTTGCTGAAGCATTCAACAGGTCTGCTGTCGCGGTTATCGTTACTTCTAATGAATCATTGCCTTTGGGGACTATCTTTAATGCTGTACCAGTTGCATTAACCGCCGGTAAAGCATAGTTAATAAGGGTATTGTTTGGCGCGTTAACTTTCGCCGTATAAATTTCGCCTGCCTGTGGCGTCAGCTCAAAACTGCCCATGCCTTTATGGGTAGAGGCAAATGCGGCCACTTCCTGCTGTTTGCTGTTAACTATCTTCCCGGTTACTTCTGTTCCCTTTCCGTCTTCGCTTATGGCTTTGAAACCAATTTTTGTGGCAATGCCACTTACCATATTACCGCCTTCGGGCATAAATTGTACATCGGTTTTTTCTACCCTGTTCAAGGTTACGGGGATGGTTAACGTCGCGGTATCTGTTCCCTTTCCGGTTTGCTGCGCTATGATGGCTAAATTCTTTATCGCCGTTTTATCAGGTAGGTCGAAGTTAAGGCGCATGGTACCGTCCATGCCTGTATTGGCTTTATCCCTGAATAAGGTTTTATTGCCCGCGTTTACCCGCAGCTTCATATCTTTCAGCCGCAGGGGCTGCCCGTTCAAACTGCTGAGTTGTATGGCTGCTGTTACCTTATCTTTATCGGCCCCGCTCTCCAGCTTAAAACCTGCCTTTACCAGGGTTGACCCGCCGTTTACCGGGGAGATATAAATGGTCTTTTTAAAAATATAGTCTTCCCCGAAATTGAGCATCCAGTTGGTATAGGCCCGCAGGGTATAGCTGCCTTCGGGTATGTCCTTTTCAGCCAGCGCCATATTGCCCCAGCCGATGCCCGATACCAGCGGCACCGACATCCGAATGGCCATTTTGTTAGCCGCGTCATCCAGTTCAACATACAGGATGCCGCTTTTTAAGGAGGGCTTTAAAAAATCACCGTTCAGCAAATAAGCTTTAAAGCGTAAGGTATCGCCTAAAGAATAATAAGGTTTATCCAGTTGCAAATACAGTTTTTCAACCGGGAACCTGTCGCGCATACCGGCTACTGCCGATAGGGTAGTTAGTAAGCCGCTGTTTACCTGGCCAAAAGTGGTGGCTGATAGTAAGATTAATACGCTATATATAGCAGCTATCCTTTTCATTTCGCCGCGGTTGTTGTTGATACTACCTTTATTTTTTGCCTGCTATAACCAAAACTCCCATTCATATCCGTGCCTTCCAAAGTAAGGGTATAATCGGCAGGCATATCGGCACTGTAAAAGGAAACGGTGGCCTTGCCGTCTTTATCGGTTATTAAATTAGGTACCCAGTAAATAGTTGAGCGCAGGTCGGTACCCATAGCAATATTACGGTTTTTAACGGTGTATTTGGGGCTGTAAAACTGTTTGGGAGCAAAATAGTCAACGGGCCTGTAAATAAACCTGCCGGGTGTGTTCTTTATAAAAGCGCCATGGCCGGAGTAAGTTGTTATTTCAATAAAAATCATACCTGTTCTATATGGCGGAGGCACTGGTAGCCAATTCATACCGAGCGCATACGCCATGCCCCAGGTACCTGTCATCATGAGTTCAATACCCTTAATATCCGAGGCTTTAAGCCCTTCCATAAACAACTCTTGCGGAAGGCGTAGTGATGCCGTGTATACGCCATCTATCCTAAGGCCGAAAATATGGTTTATGCCATAATCCAAATAATAGCTTACATGTCCGTTGCGCTCAATTTTATGAAAATCTTTAAACTTTTGCTTTAACAGGTCATATAGCGTTATATTTTTGTCGGCATTCATTTCCTTCTCATTAAATATTACGTCAGCACCGCCAGGCCCGTTTAAATTATGTGAGCCAGGGACGATCTTCGTCGCCCTTATGTTTACCTCCTTCAGCATATGGCCTTCGCCCATATATTCTGCTTCGGCTTTTAGTTGCGTCATTTTGGTGCCCGTATTATTTAACAGGATAGTATCGCTGTTAAAATACCAGGGGAGCATTCGGTCGTTATTTAGTGAATATATCGGGGGTTTAAACTCTTCCACCTCAATTCCCACATCAAAATTTTTATCCTCGCCCTTGTTATTTTTTGCCTGTACCAAATAAAAAGCAGAATCCGTGGGGAATATATTTTTTCCTTTAAATACAAACCGACCTTCATTATCAGTGGAGGTTTCCATAGTTACCATCGGTTCTTTTTGTAATAAGGCAACGGCTGCATTTTTTAATGGATTGTTAAAAACATTGGTCAACCTGCCCTGCACTTCAAACCCGGGTTCTGTTAAATGTTGCAGCGGCTGTATAACGGGGTTAAAAATAGCTTTCCAATCGTAGCCTATCCAACCCTGGGTTAAAAGCAAGTTGTCCAGCTCGGTTAGCTTTTGTGGCGTAGGGGCGTTAAAGTAATAACCCGGTTCTTCTACGGTGCCTTTCAGGTCAGAAGTAAGCAACAGGTTACTGATTATATTGTTACCTGTACTGTCGGCCCTTACTTGTGAAGCATCCGTTACAGCCAGCGAGAAATTACCCCTCACAGGTTTGCCGTCTTTGTCTTTTACGGCTATATTAATGGCTATGCTATCGCGAATGGTATATTTTGGTTTGTCTGCCGTTATGCTTACGTGCAGGTTATCATCATGATCAATAAAAACTATTCGCTCATTTAATGGCTGGTTCAGGTTATTAAGCAAGGTAAAATGTGCTATTCCTGTCGGGAAGAGATTTTTTGGTACAGTTTTTTTTATAACCGGCCCATTAAAGATCACAACTGACGAATAGCATATCAACCCCCTTGTTTGTGCTACCAGGTAATAGTTGGTAACGGGGCTTTTGCTCCCGGTAGCTATTGGCAGGGGATTCGACGTGCTAAGTGTTACTTCCAGTGAATCTGTTCCTTTAGCTATTATTTTTATTGCTGTTCCTGATGTGTTTACTACTGGTAGCGGATAGTTTTTAACCATGTTGCCCGGCAAAACAACCTTGGCCATGTAGGTTTGCCCCGCTTGTGGTACCAGGTCAAAAGTGCCCATACCTTTATGCGTTGACCGGAATGTGGTCACTTCCCGCTGTTTGCTGTCGTATACTTTCCCGGTTATTTCTAACCCTTTACCATCCTCACTAATTGCTTTAAAACCTATCTTGACCGGGATGCCGGCTACTAAATTGCCGCCCTCGGGCATAAACTGTATGTCGGTGTTTTCTGGGCGATTTATAGCTACCGGGATAACAAATATGTTAGAATCTAATCCCTTGCGCACCGCTTGTACCTGGATATTTAAATTACGAACGGGTGTTTTATCAGCCAGGTCGAAATTAAAACGCATAACTCCGTCCATGCCCGTATTAACAACATCTTTAAACAACGATTTATAGCCCGAAAATATCCGGAGCTGGTAATCCTTTAGCCGCGACGGTTTACCGGTCAGATCGGTTAAATATACAGAGGCATTTATCTTGTCTTTACCTGCATGGTCCTCCAGTTTAAAATCGCCCTTTACCAGGGTGGTCCCACCATCGACGGGTGCAATATAGATACTCTTTTTAAAAATGTAGTCTTCACCAAAATTTAACATCCAGTTGGTACAGGCTCTTATGGTATAGCTGCCCTGGGTTGTATTATTGTCGTCCAAAGCTATATCGCCCCAGCCAATGCCTGATGATAACGGCACCATGATACGTTTAGCCACTCTGTTGCTTTCATCGTCAAGTTCAACATATAATATCCCGCTCCTGGTTGATGCTTTTAAAAGATCACCCTTCAATAAATAGGCTTTAAAGCGAAGGGTATCGCCTATGGAATAATAAGGTTTATCTAATTGCAAATAAACTTTTTCAATAGGCACCCTGTCGCGCATACCGGCTACTGCCGATAGGGTAGTTAGTAAGCCGCTGTTTACCTGCCCAAAAGCTGCTACCACCACAAAGCTTAAGACTGAGTACACAACGGCTATTTTTTTCATATCGTTTTAAAAGGAATATCAGCACCGGTTTATATACTAAATACTCCGATAGCGAAAAACGGGGGGGGGTAAATGTTATTTTTTTAGTTATGGTTTTGGGGCTTAATTAATTATAAAGCGGAAGCTGCGTGAAGAAGCCGCTCTTAATAGCATGGCGGTGGTTACTCACCCCCGGCCCCTCTCTCCTGCGGAAAGAGGGGAGCGTCCGCAGGAATAAAAAGTAAAACCCCTCTTTACCGCTTGCGGTAGAGAGGGTGATCGAGCGAAGCGATGATCGGGTGAGTAACCGCCGCCATGCCTAACCCACCATCGCCTAAAAACTGGTTTACAGGATATAAAATATAACTAATCCAAAAATCGATTAAAAATAAGTTGCAGGGTATTTTAATGAAAGGTAGCCGTGCTGTTTAGCCGGCTAAACGGTTGGCATAATCGACCGCTAAATCAGCCTTTATAAACTGTTTTTTCTTTAGGTTGTTTTCCAGCCGGTTCAAATAGTGGTATTTGAGCCACTTATTTTTATAAGTAATTTTTGCCAGCTCGAGACCCTCTTTGCCATCAAGGAACCCTAAAAACAAAATATAGCTCTTAATAAAACCAAAAACCGGCGAAATGTATAAGTTAATAGTATTAACTTTTTTGCCGGTTTGCAAGTATTTTTCGGCGCTTAAGCGGGCATAATAAAGAGCCTTGCTTATACATTCATTACTATCTTTTACCGAGTAATGGTGCATATAGCCCTCTAACCGCTGCATTCTAATTTGTTCAGGAAGTATTAAGGTTTCATGCACATTTGGTTCAGACCACCGTACCTGGGTGCGGTTAAATAAACGGATATGATGGTCGCGCCCCCAGTTGCCATAACGGATCAATTTTTTCCCGAAGTATGACTTGAACCTGATATCATACACCATACCGGCATCATCCAGTTTCAGGCTGTGTAAAGAAAGCACCAGTTCCAGGTCGGCTACTTCATCGGCATCCATGCTCAATACCCAGTCGTATTTCGCCAGCAATATCCCTTTATTTTTATTGGCGCCGTAGCCATCCCAGTTTTTCTGGTATACCCTGCACCCCTCTGCCAAAGCTATATTAAAGGTTTCATCGGTACTATAGTTATCAATTATTAATATATCGTCCGTTATCAATTTGGCAGCGCTGATGCATTGGGCTATAACATCAGCCTCATTTTTTGTTATAATAACTACCGAAACGGGTACCATGCAGATTAACTATTTATGTTTTTAACAGGTTGATTACCATTATCACGGATAATAAGCATAAAAGGTTGCCTTTATACCGTAAAAAATTGTACTTATAAAGCAAGCGCCTGAGTATGAAACAGAATGGATTTTTGACGCCGTAAAAAATAAAAGACTAATTTAAATATTTTAAACTAAATTTATACTAACGGGCAACCTTTATTCATCAATTAACGTGATGTGTAATAAGCGGGGTACTAACACACAAAGCAACCAGGGGTAAACCTATATGGGGGAAGAAGAGTTACATCAACTGATCAGGGGCTGTATAGAACAAAACAGGAAAAGTCAGAAAATGCTTTATAAGGCATTTTATGGCTTTTCTATGGCGATATGTTTACGCTACGCGGGTGATCGGGATGAAGCTGCGGAAGTAATGAACCAGGGATTTTTTAAGGTTTTTACCAAAATAAACTCCTATGATGCCGACAGGCCGTTTAAAGCCTGGCTGGGTAGAATAATGATGAATGTATCCATTGATTATTACCGGGCCAATTTAAAAATGGCCTATGCCGAAGACCTGGAAAGCGCCGAACATATTTACGAGGTGAATATGGCAGATAACAATTTAAATTATAATGATCTGCTGGCCATGGTTCAACAGCTTCCGCAGGGATACAGGGCCGTATTTAACCTGTTCGCTATAGATGGCTACTCGCATGAAGAAATAGCTGAAATGCTAAACATTAATATTGGAACATCTAAGTCGAACCTGTTTAAGGCGAGGCAAAAACTAAAGCAAATGATAGCAGACGCGGATTCGTCTGCTAATTATAATAATAAAGGAATTGATTTTAACCCGGTTGTAGCCATGAATGGGGCTACTGTAAAACCGAGGTTATATAATAGTAAAGGTATTAGAGAATGAACAACGAAAAGGACATTAAAAACCTGGACCAGTTTTTTAAACAGGGCCTTGAAGATCCGGTTGACAAAGCCGTATTCAGGGATGCCGACTGGGCCGCGCTGGAGCAATTGCTCGGTAATAAGCGCACGGGCATAATATTTTGGTTGCCCTATTTGAGCAGCGCAGCAGCCATATTAATTGTGGCGTTCGGCTGGTGGATGTTAAGGCCCCAGGCAACCAGCCATGCTCAAAAACCTCAACAGCAGGTAGCAGTAACCCATGTGCAAAAAGCGCAACAATCTGCGGCGGAAGGCCAAACACAATTAGCTACGGTTCATCAAGCTCAACAAGTGGCCGCTGCAAATGAGAACGGAAAAAATAATATAAACAGCGCTGCTGTAAAACCGGCAGCGACAAGTAAACCCGGAAAGGAATTATCCATACAGCCACAGCATCAAACAACGGGGCCGGCTTATATAGCGGCTAATACAGGTATTAACAAGCGCAGGGTTAAAGGTTTACTGCCCGGTGAAACGGTTAACACCGAACAAAAAGGCAGCGCTGAAATTAGCCAGGCAGGTATTGCTAAAACTAAGCCCGATAGCTACCAGGACAATACAAGAGATAACGAAATATTGGCAGCAGTTAGCGAGAAGCCGGATATTACCCCAAATACTGCCGGCAGTCCCGTTCTGGCTTCCATAAATATTTTGCCTGAAACAACTACAGGTAGTTCAGTAGACCCCAATACAAAGGCCGGTAAAACTACCCTTAAGAAAACGGGTACACCCTATCGTCCGCAATATGCCTTGAGTATTTTGGCATCACAGGAGTTGAATGGCGTGGGTTCGTTACAGCAAGCCAGCGGAGGCATTGATGCAGGCTTATTGTTTTCGGCAGGCCTGGTGAAAAAATTTACTATAACTACAGGCCTTCATTACTCGTTAAAACCATATACGTTGCCGTTTAGTGAATACCATACCACTTATAAATTTAAAAACGCACCTCAAACTGTTAGTGCCGATTGCCGCATATTGGATATACCAATTAATATTGATTACCAGGTATACAATAAATCACGCAATAAAATAACTGTAGGTACCGGTTTATCATCCTACATAATGATGCACGAAAGCTATACTTATGATTATGGCAGTTCGGATGTGTTATACGGGCCATCATACTATGCGGTAAAAACGCAGGGCAAATATTATTTCAGTATCATGAATCTTGAGGCAAGCTATCAGCGGCAGGTTAGTTCAAAATTTGGTATTAGTTTGCAGCCTTATTTAAAAATACCTTTATCAAATATAGGTTATAGCCAGATAAAGGTTGAAACATTTGGGGTAGCCGCAGGGTTAAACTGGAACATTAATTCATTAACAAAGCCGAAATAGTATGAAATATGCAGTGATTATTTTACTGACCTGGATGAGCCTGTTTAATCGCCCGGGACAGGGCCTTTATGCCTGCAAAAACGTGGAGATCAGCCTTTATTCTTCCGCGCCTATTGAAGATATAGCAGCCACAACATCATCAGGAACATCGGTTTACAACGCGGCTACTGGCGAGGTAGTGTTTAGTGTGAGTATTCCCACTTTTAAATTTAGAAAATCGTTAATGCAGGAGCATTTTAACAGCGATTATTTGGAAAGCGACAAGTACCCGCGCGCAACATTTAAAGGCAAGATACAGGAACCTGTTGATGTTACTAAAAATGGCACATATCCCATAACCGCGGTTGGCGAACTGGATGTGCACGGTGTTAAACAAACCCGCACAATCCCCGGCACACTTACCGTGAATAACGGCACAGTAACGCTTTCATCCGAATTTATAGTGAAGTGTGTTGATCATCATATAGAGATACCTAAAATAGTATTTCATAATATTGCAGAAAGTATTCAAATGAAAGTATCGGCCACCTACGCGGCAGCAAAGTAATTACCAACCACTATCATATATGAAAAAGTACATCGCATTAGCAGCTTTTATAGCATTAACTATGGGCGTGAAGGCGCAGCAAACGGGAACGAAAATGTCGGCAGCCGATTCGTTATTGAACGCTATGAACGCAAATGAAAAACCGGGGCCTGTTGACATATTTAAATCAACCAGGCTGGTGTTATCACAAACCACCAAAATGGTAAATAAAAATAACTTTAATTTCCAGATCATTCACCGCTTTGGCGATATAGCCGGTACCAATGGTGGCCCTCAAACCGCATTCGGGATCGACAGGGTTAACGATGTTTTCTTCGGATTTGAATATGGGGTGAGTGATAATTTTAACATTGACCTGGGCAGAAGCACTATCGGCCAATTAATTCAGTTGGAGTTAAAATATGCAGTAATGCACCAAACAACCGATGGCAGCAGCCCATTTGCTATAACGCTGATGGGCGAAGCGGGCGCACGCCCCTACGCGGCATTCCCAACTTTTGGCAGCAGGCTTTCGTATGTGGCGCAGGTAATTGTTGCGCACCAGTTTCCGGGGGTTTCGTTGCAGTTGTCGCCAACTTTTGTACGGAATAATACGCCTTATCCTGTAATGCCCGGCAGCGAGCAGCAATTTCTTGCTTTACAGGGCGCTGCCCGGTTTAAATTATCAAACCATACCGGTTTTATAGTGGATTATGCACATCCTTTTTCGAGCGTCAGGAGCAATACCGACACTTTTGAGAGCCCCCTGGGTTTTGGCTATGAGGTTGAAACAGGCGGCCACGTGTTTACCATAAACATTACCAATACCAACGCTGTTTCTGAGATCAATGTTTTAAGCAATTCGCAGAGCCGGTATTCAAAAGGCCAATACCGCATAGGTTTTACCATATCAAGAATGTTTGATTTTAATCCTAAAACAAAGGGAGAAAAAAAATAGTATAGTATAGGTAGAACTTGCGAAGTTTATTCTTCTTTAGCCAGGAACCACAAAGAGAAAGCTAATTGTAACGTAATATGGAACGGGAAGAATTTCTATCAAAACTGGGCATAGGCGCATTGGCCGTATGTATGGGCTGCAGCCTTGTGGCATGTGGTTCCAAACAAAACGACCCCACTATTACCAATGCCCCAAGCCCCCCGGCAACGGGTTCGGGCACCGCATTTACTGTTGACCTGGGCACTACGCTTACCAACATTGGCGATTCAAGTACCATGAACGGGATAATACTGGTAAGAATTGCCGCGGGTAACCTGGCAAGCTCATTTACCGCGGTGCAGGTAAGGTGCACACATGAAGGTGCAGCCATTAATTATAATACCGGCCAAAGCATATTTATTTGCCCGTTACATGGCAGCGAATTCAGCCAAAGCGGCGCAGTAATAATGGGCCCCGCATTTACAGCATTGCAAAAATATACGGTTACTATTAATGGCAGTACGCTTACTGTTACAGCGTAGTATTTCAAGTTGGCAGTCTTCAGTTTGCAGTGGGCAGTTAATTATAGCAAACTGCCAACAGCCCCTCCCCAAACCCAATAACCTGTTGATATATAGCCCCATGTTAACAAATAAATTATACTGGGTTTACGTTTATATGCATGGTTATGCTTTATCTTAGTACGTGCATTAACGTTTTCTAAAAAATAACTTTTATGACATGGAGAAAATTTAGCGGCGAGATCATACAATCGCCCATTATTGACGAAGTAGAAAGAGCTATTGAAAGGGAGAGTTTGCTGGGTAACAAGCTCAAAGTTTGTATCGGTACCGATTCGCAGGTAAAGGGCAACGTGACCGATTTTGCTACCGTTATTGTTTTTTTACGGGAGGCAAGGGGCGGTTTCATGTTTATTCACCAGGACCGCACCTCGCAAAAAATGAGCATCAAGGAGCGTATGCTTACCGAGGTACAAAAATCTATCGATATTGCCTACGAGCTTTGCGACCTGCTTGACCTGTATGATGTTGACCTGGAAGTACATGCCGATATTAATACCAATCCCATGTTTAAATCGAACGCCGCGCTGCACGAGGCAATGGGGTATATATTAAGTATGGGCTTTGTATTTAAGGCCAAACCCGAGGCTTTTGCCAGCTCGTATTGCGCTAATAAAATCGTGCAGTAATCTCTGCGCCAGCTAAGACCTATTAGTGAGGCGCCCTCTTTTCATTTTATTTTTTCAGAAGCATTTTCAGGATTGCGCGGTTTATTTTTGATAAGGAAATTGGACCGGCGGATGTAATGGTTCAGCGGTTCTTCTATCAGCTTAAATAACAAAATGGCTAACGCGTTTAACAGTACAAACGCGTACAACAGGTTTAATTTATCATACTCGAATGGCGAATGCCACGCCACGCCCCATTTATCATACAACGTAAATACCCAATTATTTAACCCATCGAACCCGGTTTGTATGAGGGTATATACCCAACCCAAATGGATGAGGTAAAATATATACGAGCTTTTGCCCAACAACTCAACAAACGGGGTGGCCAGTATTTTCTTTAACACGGTGGTTTCGGTAAGCAGGCCGTAAAAGAACAGGGCCACGGCTATACATAAAAAGTAGTTATTGGTAATAATACCTGCGGGGCTCTCTACACCCGCGGCCCATCCTTTTGGTATAGGCTGAAAAGCCATTACCAGCACACATAAAAATATCAGTATAAAACCCAGGTAGGTATAAACAATTTTGTTGGTGCGCGCGAAGCCTTTGGTTAATATAATGCGGGCCAGTTGTACGCCCACAAAAAACTCGAAGCATCGCCCAAAAAACGTAAACAGCATTACAAACGGAAAATTTCCAAAGAAGCCGTACCAGTTTACGTGGCTGAAGATAAGCGTCATCCCAATAGCAAAACAGGTTAACACCACGGGCTGCAAATAAAACTTATTGTATTTTTTGGCGATGAGAAAAATAATGGGCGCCGAAAAGTAAAAACACTCCTCGACCGTGAGCGACCAGCCCTGCGCTATACCCGTATCCCAGAACTGGTAAAAAAAACCGCGTAAAAAAGTAATGTTCAATACCAGCAGCCAAAGTGGGTTGGTTTGGCCGTGGGTTATGGTTACATCTTTAGTAATAAAATAATAGCCGAACGCGCAAATGGTAAGCAGCGAATACATGGGGTATATGCGTGCCACCCTGTTTTTTAAATATTGTTTGAACCAATCGGCAGTGAGATGAAAATTTTTGTAATACCTGAACGTGATCAGGAAGCCCGACAGCACAAAGAAAATAGATACCCCAATGTGGAACTCGCCAAAAAAACGCTGCATAATAGGCGGGAACACATCATCAAATATATACGAGTAATGCGATATAAAAACCAGGTAAGCCGCCAAAGCGCGCACCCCTGTTAATGCCGGAATGTAATTTTGTAAAGGTTTTTGTAACAAGCGGCTTTTATTTATTTTCTCTAAAATAGGGGATTTGGGGCGAGTTTGCAGTTATTAGTTTGCAGTTTTTTTACTACAGTTTTAACTGCCAACTGCAAACCGCCCACTGCCAACTTCACGCTTTAGCGCGCTCCCCTGTACCACCCCCCGGCTCAACAGTTTCTGATCAATATAATACTGTATTTCCGATTTTTTCAGTTTCCAGTTGGGGGCTATCAGCAGCGCGCGGTCGCTTAGGCCGAACAGGCGCTGTATCACTACATCCGGGCGCACGAGGGGCAGCAACTCGCATAGAAATTCGGCGTATTCGTCGAGCTCAAAAACTTTAAACGGCTCGCGCTTGTATTTTACACCCATTACCGAACCCTCTACAATATGCAGGTGATGAAATTTTACAAATTTTATGCGCGGGTGACGGTTTATCTCATCGGCGTAGCGCAGCATCATTTCCTTTGTTTCCCAGGGGAAACCGAAAATAGTATGTACGCAAACATCCAGTTTGCTGTTCTCTAACAATTTTAGCGCTTTCAACAGGTCGTCGTGATTGCAGCCGCGGTTTATTTGGGCCAATGTATCGTTGTAGATGCTTTCCATGCCCATCTCCAGGTCAACGTCGAAACGGTCGGTATAGCTTTCCAGCAGGGCTATCTTTTCGGCGTCGATGCAATCAGGGCGCGTGCCTACGCTCAGGCCCACAATATCTTCGGTGCCATAGCTCAGCGCCTCGTCATACAGCATTTTAAGGTAATGCGCCGGGGCATAGGTATTGGTATTGGGCTGAAAATAGATGATAAACTTATCAGCCTTGTTACCCGTGCGGGCGCGTTCCATGCCTTGTATTACCTGTTCGCGTATATTGGGCGCGTTGCGGCTCACCGATGGCGTAAACGAATCAACATTGCAATAAGTACAGCCGCCATAGCCCTTACTGCCGTCGCGGTTGGGGCAGGTAAAGCCACCATCTACAATAACCTTGAACACGCGGTGGCCGGGGTATTTATCTTTCAGCCACGCGCCGTAGTTGTTGTAACCTTTTTCCCAGGTTGATGGTATGGTATCTGTTAATTGCATTAGCGCAAAGATAGGGAATTTTTGAGTACCCATCCCCGACGCGTCATTGCGAGGAACGAAGCAATCTCTACCCTTGCTAATCATCAAGACAAGTGTATTCCTTAAGACAACACCCTCCCGCTCAATCGCCGCGGGGGCTGTTACTTTTGGCTTGATCCAAAAGTAACCAAAAGATCAAGTCAGCCGAAATGCTTCTTTGCCGCACGGGCCATTACCCTGCAAACCAGGTAAAACCACGGGCCGCAATATTTTTGCCCAATCCCACATGCCAACGCTCATGCAAAAAGTTGCTATGCCCTTGCCGCGCTCGGGGCCACCATCGTTTTACCTGATTTCGCCCGAAGCTGTCCGGCTGACGCTTGTTTTTAAATGAAAACATCCTGCAAAAGAATACGGGCTGTAGAGTGGTGCAAATTCGCAGGGTTTAATCAATCGACAGGCCTAATCTCTAACCTCCCACCTCTAATCACTTAACCAGACACTGTACGATAAACCCAACATTTTTAAAAAATCATAAATAATGGCCTTAAAAAATTAAATTATTACAAATCAATAATTTGAAGTCTGGGGCTTTTTAATACTTTAATAATGGAACTATTATTGTGCAATAAATGGCAAGCAAATAATTTATAAACTTTTTTTAAATTTTAAAATTATGCAGAATACCAAAAATGACAAGAACGAATCTCAAAAACGCGGTTCTTCTTCATCAAATGCAGGTAACCAAAAAGGTTCAACTGCAAGTGCCAACAGCGGTTCTAAAACTAACGCTTCTTCATCAAACCAAAAAAGCAGGCTTTAGAATTGTTGCATCAACTATGTTGAACCATAAAAGCGGGAGATACCAGTCGGTACCTCCCGCTTTTATTTGGGAACCCTTCCCCCGCCGTGTTATGCCGGAGGCTAATAGTCGCCGTGTTTCTCCTCTTTTTCTTCCCGCTTTATTTCTTTTTTATCAGCTTTTGCGTCCTGCTTCATTTCCTTTTTGTCACCTTTTTCTTCTTCTTTCATTTCTTTTTTTACCCAATGGTTGCGGTATTTTTCGTCGCGGCTGTCGCGAATAATTACCTGATCGTGCCTGCCTTTATAACGGGCATAGCGGGAGCGGTAGATATCGGCGTGCAGCCAGGGGTCACGTTCGTTAACCACCACTTTATAGCCGTGGTACAGGTCGTAACCGGCATAGGCGGGTGGCAGGTCGGTGGCGTGCACCCAGCGGTTATCGCGGTAATAAACATACTGGTGGTCGGGTATAGAGTAGTAGGCGTCAATATCGGGCAGGTAATAATAGTCGGCATGGTCGTAACCAACCGGGCCCCAGTCGGGCTGGTAATTAATATTAGCGCCC
Source organism: Bacteroidota bacterium (assembly GCA_013288485.1). Classification (GTDB taxonomy): domain Bacteria; phylum Bacteroidota; class Bacteroidia; order Sphingobacteriales; family Sphingobacteriaceae; genus Mucilaginibacter. The sequence goes on along the minus strand of JABDBW010000016.1, from coordinate 12,983 downwards.
AAACTAATGCGCACCTGGGCATAGCTTACCTTAACCAGGCCGCAGCTAACCAATACGGCTAACAAATAAATTAATTTTTTCATGATGTATAAATTTGGTTAAATATTTCAAATAGGATATTGAGGTAACGTTTGAGGGGAGAAATTGTGTTTAGAGATTGAAGATTAGTGATTAGAGATTAGGCCTGTCGGTTGGATAGGGAGTAACGTGGCTGAGATTATGAGCCGGATTTTAGTATTTCAAAAAAACGGTCGATACCAATTGTGGTAAGGGAAGGGAAAGGGATGTTTTTCAATGCGTCGAAATGCCGGTCTTCGGTAACAATATAGGTAGCCTGGCCAGCGATGGCGCAATCGCAATATTTGTTGTCATCAGGATCGGCTGTGATTAATTGCCATTGATAATGAGGATGTATATACGATATATTTGGCAATTCATGCAACAGCGTGATAAACGCGTGTGCCGCAGCAATGCTGTACTTCTGTTGTAATACTTCTTCATATTCCAGTAAAATATCACCCGCTACTGCTAATTGAAATTTACCATTAACCAGCGCCTTGTAAATAAAATGGTACGGTGAAGTTGATGTAAGGCACATGACAAAAATATTGCAGTCTATTACAACAGTCATTTGTTAAGCTGTTTTCCGGCAATGTTCCTGTTTCCATTTTTCGAAAATGGCGGTGGTATAACCTTTTTCATGAAAAGCTTTATCGGCTTCCACAGTTACCTTATCGGCAAGGTAAGTAATAAGCAACGACCTGATCTCCTGGAGTTCTTCTTCAGGCTGGTCATTCCTGAACAATTTCAGGATCTCTAATTGAATATTATTGAGTGCAACCGGCATGTGCTATTTTTTGTCAAAGATAAATAAAACTGTTTAAATTTAGTGATTAGTGTTTGGAGATTAAAGATTAGGCCTGTCGGGTTGTTAGGTCTGCGCTTGCCGCACATTTTGTAACATCTCTTTGTTTCATCCCGTCAAAAAAAGGCTTATTTATAATTATTTGATTATCAATATTATAAAACATAATTATACCTAAATTCTACTGACGAATAAGTTGTTACATCTTGTTTCATGCTGTTTCACCTGGTTTTTACAAAATGTTGTTTTTCAATTAGTTAACTCAAAATCTTGTTTCACGTGTTTCATTTGTTTCACGCGCGTGTGAAACAAAACAAGTTGGCAGTTATCAGTTGACAGTTTGCGGTAGCCTTGGCTTATTAACCACTTCTGCCAACTGCTCCCGATAACTATCGGGACCTACTGCCAACTGAACCATAACATATCCCCAACTTATTTGTTAATTTTGTACAACACCAATTACCGCATGGATAATTTCGCCTATAAAGCAACCAACAAAATACGCATAGTTACAGCCGCCTCGCTGTTTGACGGGCACGACGCTACCATAAACATTATGCGCCGCATACTGCAGGCCAGCGGTGCGGAGGTGATACACCTGGGCCATAACCGCAGTGTGGAGGAGGTGGTGAACTGCGCCATACAGGAAGACGTGCAGGGCATAGCCCTCACCAGCTACCAGGGCGGCCATATAGAGTACTTTAAATACATGCACGATCTGCTGGCCCAGCGCGGGGCGGGGCACATCAAACTGTTCGGCGGCGGTGGCGGGGTGTTCCTGCCGAACGAGATAACCGAGCTGCAAGCCTACGGAATCACCCGCATCTACTCGCCCGACGATGGGCGCACCATGGGCTTGCAGGGGATGATAAACGATATACTCAAACAATGTGATTTCAAGACCATAACCCGCCTAAACGGCGAACTAAAGCACCTCCCCGAAAAGGACGCGCACGCTATAGCAAGCCTGATAACCCTGGCCGAAGATGGTGCAGCCGTCACGATGCCTGCAACTGCAAAGGCACCTGTAACTATACCTGTCATCGGCGTTACCGGCACGGGCGGCTCGGGCAAATCATCGCTGGTGGATGAGATCGTGAGGCGGTTTCTGATGGCGACGGATAAAACGCTGGCCATCATATCAGTCGACCCCAGCAAGCGCAAAACAGGAGGCGCCCTGCTGGGCGACAGGATAAGGATGAACGCCATAAATAGCCCGCGGGTGTATATGCGGAGTTTAGCTACGCGGCAGGCCAACCTGGCGTTGAGCAAGCATGTGCAGGAAGCGGTTGATATTTGCAAGGCGGCGGGGTTCGATCTTATCATCGTGGAAACATCGGGCATAGGCCAGAGCGATACCATGATAACGGACTACTGCGACCTGTCACTCTATGTGATGACGCCCGAATTTGGCGCGGCAACACAGCTGGAAAAGATCGATATGCTTGATTTCGCCGACATAGTGGCCCTTAACAAATTCGACAAGCGCGGCGCCCTCGATGCCCTGCGCGATGTGCGCAAACAATACAAACGCAATCACCAGCTTTTTAACGCTAAGGATGAGGATCTGCCGATATTCGGTACCATGGCCTCACAGTTTAACGATACGGGGATGAATGCGCTGTTTGCGGAGTTGATGAAAAGATTACCAAGCCTCAATAGCCTCAATCCGGCCATCTCAAAAGAAAAGGACGCTGTAGGAGAAAAGATATATATTATTCCGCCTGACAGGACGCGATATTTGGCCGAGATCGTAGAAAGCAGCCAGGCGTATAACGATTGGGTGAATGAGCAGTGCGGGGTGGCGCAGCAACTGTTCCAGTTAAAGGGAACGATCGGGCTGCTGGATAAACAAGGAAGTAATTTGGCTGATGGGTTGGAAGACGTACAAAAACATTTAGAAACCCAACTGCACCCCGACTGTCAACGCCTGCTCAGCGAATGGCCCCATACCGTTGCCACGTATAAGGCGGAGAATTTTATTTATAAAGTCAGGAACAGGGAAATTAAACAACCGTTATTTTATACGTCGTTATCGCAGTTGAAAATACCTAAAATTGCCTTGCCTAAGTATGAGGCCTGGGGCGATATTCTGCGGTGGCTGTTGACGGAGAATGTGCCGGGCGAGTTCCCCTATACTGCCGGGGTTTTCCCGCTAAAACGCGAGGGTGAGGACCCTACCCGCATGTTTGCCGGTGAGGGCGGCCCAGAGCGCACGAACAAGCGGTTCCATTATGTATCGCTGGGACAGCCCGCGCATAGGTTAAGTACGGCGTTTGATTCTGTTACGCTTTATGGCGAGGATCCGCATGTACGGCCAGATATTTATGGTAAAATAGGTAACGCCGGGGTAAGCATAGCTACCTTAGATGATGCCAAAAAACTGTATTCAGGGTTTGATCTATGCGATGCAGCAACTTCGGTATCTATGACCATAAACGGGCCCGCGCCCATGCTGCTGGGCTTTTTTATGAACGCGGCCATTGATCAGCAATGCGAAAAATATATTACAGAACATCACCTGGAGCATTTGGTAGAGGCGAAGTTTAAGGAAGTTTATGAGGATAGGGGACTTGCCCGTCCAAAATATAATAGCCCCACCCCAAACCCCTCTCCGACAGTTGGCGGAAAGAGCTTAAAAACGGACAAATCAAAAGTCTCCCCTACCGGGGGAGATTTAGAGGGGGCTTTGCCTGCCGGAAATAATGGCCTCGGCCTATTATTATTGGGCCTAACCGGCGATCAGGTTTTGCCTGCGGATATCTACCAAAAAATAAAGGCCCATGCCATAGCCAATGTGCGCGGTACGGTGCAGGCGGATATTTTGAAGGAGGACCAGGCGCAGAATACCTGCATATTCAGTACAGAATTCGCCCTGCGGATGATGGGCGATATGCAGCAATATTTTATTGATGAAAAGGTACGCAACTTTTATTCGGTTTCCATATCGGGCTATCATATTGCCGAAGCTGGGGCCAACCCGGTTACGCAACTGGCGTTCACCTTATCAAACGGGTTTACTTACCTGGAGTATTACCTGAGCCGGGGTATGCATATTGATGATTTCGCGCCAAACCTTTCCTTCTTTTTTTCGAACGGGATAGATCCTGAATATTCGGTGATAGGACGGGTGGCGAGGCGGATATGGGCCAAAGCCATCAAGAATAAGTATAAAGGTAATGACCGCTCGCAAAAGCTGAAATACCATATTCAAACCAGCGGCAGGTCGTTACACGCGCAAGAGATAGATTTTAATGATATCCGTACCACGCTGCAGGCTTTGTATGCTATTTACGATAACTGCAATTCGCTGCATACCAACGCGTATGATGAGGCCATTACTACGCCTACCGAGGAATCGGTGCGCAGGGCTATGGCCATACAACTCATCATCAACCGCGAATTAGGTTTAGCAAAAAACGAAAACCCCATACAAGGCGCGTTTATTATTGAAGAACTAACCGACCTGGTAGAACAAGCCGTACTAACGGAGTTTAAAAATATTAACGACCGCGGCGGGGTATTAGGCGCAATGGAAACCATGTACCAGCGCGGCAAAATACAGGAAGAATCGCTGTATTACGAAACGCTGAAACATAACGGCGAATACCCCATTGTAGGCGTAAATACCTTCCTCAATAAAAAAGGATCGCCAACCATAACGCCATCGGAGGTGATACGCGCTACTGAAGAGGAAAAACAATACCAGATAAACGCTTTACACGCGTTCCAGGAAAGAAACGGGGATAAGACAGCCTCATTATTAAAAAATCTGCAAAGAACCGCCATAGCCGGCGAAAACATCTTTGAAAGCCTGATGGAAGCCTGCAAGTATTGTTCGCTCGGGCAAATATCGCACTCGTTGTACGAGGTAGGGGGACAGTATAGGAGGAATATGTAGGTGGTAGAGATTAGAGGTTGAAGATTAGAGATTAGGAATTGAACGTTACAAAAAAGCCCGCTACTTTCGTAATGGGCTTTTAAATATCTGTTTATCCAATTATTTCGTAATGTACATCACCTCTTTAACCGCCTTAACAACTTTATCAGCGTTTGGCAGGTATTCCTGTATTAGCGTTGGGGCGTAGGGCAGGGGCACATCGCCGCCCATGATGCGCAGGATGGGCGCGTCTAAATAATCGAACGCGTCTTTTTGTACTTTGAAGGCTATTTCGGTAGCTATTGAGCCTAAAGGCCAGCTTTCTTCAACCAACACCAAACGGTTGGTTTTTTTAACCGAATTAATAATGGTTTGATAATCTATAGGGCGCACGGTACGCAGGTCTATAACCTCGGCGTGGATGCCTTCTTTTTCCAGTTCGGCGGCGGCGGCATTAACCACTTTCATGATCTTACCATAACCAACCAGCGTTACATCCGTACCTGTTTTGGTTACTGCGGCTTTGCCTATTTCAATATAATAAGTTTCTTCCGGCACTTCGCCTTTATCGCCATACATTAATTCCGATTCCATAAAAATAACCGGGTCGGGATCAATAATGGCCGATTTTAACAAACCTTTGGCATCTGCCGGGTTAGAGGGTACAACCACTTTCAAGCCGGGGCAGTTGGCATACCAGCTATCAAAACATTGGCTATGCTGCGAGCTTAGCATACCCGCGTTGCCGGTTGGCCCGCGGAAAACAATAGGAACCGAAAACTGGCCACCGCTCATCGACATGATCTTGGCCGCGCCGTTAATGATCTGGTCGATAGCTACGAGCGAGAAGTTAAAGGTCATGAACTCAATGATGGGCTTCAACCCGTTCATGGCCGAACCAATGCCTATACCGGCAAACCCCGATTCAGAGATGGGCGTATCAATTACGCGTTTCGCGCCAAATTCATCCAGCATACCCTGGCTAACTTTGTAGGCGCCGTTATATTCGGCAACCTCTTCGCCCATCAGGTATATGGTTTCATCCTTGCGCATTTCTTCAACCATTGCTTCGCGAAGTGCTTCTCTGAACTGTATTTCTCTCATCGTAGTTATTAATAATGATGCTTTTGCAGGCGCAAATATAAGCAATGCTATGTTATTTGCAATTAGAGGCGTTGGTAATGTTTAAGTGGCAGTTCGGAACTATTTATCTATCTACTAAAGCATGCTTAAAAGAGCATTTATAGCTGCGTATATAAAAATTAGCCCCATTAAAAATAGACCAATTGAAGAGCCTCGTAAATTTTGCTCGGCCATTTTAATAGAAAACGCCTGCATTTTTTTTAAATACGGCATTTTCTTAAATACGCGTATATTATAATCAATGATTTTTTGAGGTGAACGCAGTGCTATCCAACCTAAAGTGATTAAAAAAGTAGCAATAAGCAATAATAGTAACGAACCTAATATGGTATATATATTATTCATGATTATTGCTTTCTTACATATTTTTATTATTTCCTCTCCCCCTTCAACTTCGAAGCCAGCTGTATCGCCTTATAAGCGTTAACAATACCGCCCGTTTTGCTCAGGGTGCTAAAATCAACTTTTTCGGTTTTGCTGCCTGGTTTTAGCACCATAGTGCCGGTTAACGGGGTTGCCGATGCCAGTATAACCTGCTTTAGCTGTTTGGCGCTCAGGTCGGGGTAATACTCCAGTATCAAAGCGGCAATGCCCGCCGTTATGGGCGATGAAAAACTTGTGCCATCCTCGGTATTAAATTCGGCATCCATATCAATCGACGTAACTTTTACGCCGGGCGCGAAAACGTCCACATTTTTTTTGCCGTAGTTGGTAAAGGTGGCGGCCAGTTCCTCCCCCAATTTGGCGCTCGACGCGCCTACGCATATCACATTATCGGCGTCGGTTGATGAGCCGTCGGCAAAAGTATCGTTCGGATAGGCAGGTATAACATCCACATCCTGGTTGTCATTTCCCGATGCCTGTACCAGCAGCACATCCTTAGCGGCGGCATATTTAAAAGCATCGTCAACCCATGCTTTATGGGGAGATATTTTTTTGCCGAAGCTCATGTTAATGATCTTGGCCCCATTATTCACCGCGTAACGTATGGCGTTAGCAATATCCTTATCATATTCGTCGCCGTTAGGCACGGCTTTAATGCTCATAATGCGCACATCATCGGCAACGCCGTCAATACCATAGCCGTTGCCGCGTTTGGCCCCTATCAGCCCCGCTACACCTGTACCGTGCGACGCGTCGGGCATTTTTAATATATTATTGCCATAGGGCTTGCCATCCATAACATCCGGATCGTCGCCAACAATGGTTTTGCGGGTAGTAAGGTCAGGGTTAACGTCATTGTTTAGTTTCGCCAGGTACTCGCTTAGTTCTTTAATTATTTTGCCGTTATCACTGTTACCGCCTTCCTGGTCAAAAACCTGCATCCATACGCCCTTGCTCTGGTTAATGGTATCGTTTGTGCTGGCGGGTATCTTATCCAGGTCGGCCTTGTTAAAAGTAGCGTCTGAACTGAGTTTTAATTCTTTTTTAATATAACCGCTGGTTACCATCATGGCGTTCATTATCGGCGAAAGCTGCTGCAATTCGCTGGTTGATTTTTTTACGGTTTCGTCATGGGTAGCTTTTACCTTTAACCAATAGGCATATTCCTTTTCGCCGCCCGCTGGCGCCGCGGCCATATCGCCATATTTAGGTTTTAGCCTGTTGTATTCTCTTACCTCTTCGGTAGTTTCGGTATAATCAACCTTGCCGCCGGGACCGCCTAAAAAGTCCCATCCGTGTACGTCATCCACAAAACCGTTATGGTCGTCGTCAATACCGTTACCGGGAATTTCTTTTGGGTTTACCCATAAAATGCCTTGCAGGTCCTTTTGCGCGGTATCTATGCCGCTATCGATAGTTGCGACCACCACCGTTTTACTTTTCTTGCCTTTTAACAATTGGTAGGCGTTATTTAAACTGATGCCATAATAGCCATCGGCTTTCAGGTCAAGCACGTGCCAGTTTTTTGGCAGGTCAGGCTGTGCCACGGGAGCTGTTTGTGCTGATACATTAAGGCTTAAAAGCAAGGCCCCACATAGCGCGGAGCGGAAGATGAATTTCCGGAAACTGGTCATGTAGTTAATTTTTGTGTAATGTATTATAAATCGAATTTAATTCCTTGTGCAAGGGGTAATTTTGTTGAATAATTAATGGTATTGGTTTGACGCCTCATATAAACTTTCCACGCGTCGGACCCCGACTCGCGGCCGCCGCCTGTTTCTTTTTCGCCCCCAAACGCGCCGCCTATCTCTGCGCCCGATGTGCCGATGTTTACATTGGCTATCCCGCAATCAGACCCGGCGCCCGATAAGAACGCTTCCGCTTCGCGTAAATTGTTGGTCATGATAGCGGACGATAAACCTTGCGGAACACCGTTTTGCATAGCGATGGCCTGCTCAAGCGTTTTATATTTGATTAGATAGAGTATGGGCGCAAATGTTTCATGCTGTACAATATTAAATTCATTTTCAACTTGGGCAATGCAAGGCTTAACATAACAGCCCGAAGAATAATCTTCACTGTCAAGCCTGCCGCCCTCAACCACAAAAAATCCGCCCTCTGCCTTGCACCGTGCTATCGCGTCTAAATATAAGTTAACCGCGTCATGGTCTATCAGCGGGCCCATGTGGTTGTTTTCATTAAGCGGGTTGCCAATACGCAACTGACCATAGGCCTTTACCAGTTTTTGTTTAAAGGCCTCATAAACATTTTCATGGATGATGAGCCTGCGCGTGCTGGTACACCGCTGCCCGGCCGTGCCCACCGCGCCAAATACCGCGCCCACAAGCGCCATGTCCAGGTCGGCATTTTCGGTAATGATGATGGCATTATTGCCGCCAAGCTCTAACAGGCTGCGCCCTAAGCGCGCGCCCACTGCGGCGCCCACCGCCTTACCCATGCGGGTTGAGCCGGTGGCCGATATTAAAGGCAGGCGTTTGTCGGCAGCCATCAGCGCGCCAATATTGCTGTCGCCAATAACCAGGCATGATACCCCTTCACCTATGCCATGTTTTTTAAATACGGCCTGCGCTATATGCTGGCAGGCAATAGCCGATAATGGTGTTTTTTCGGATGGTTTCCAGATGCAAACATCGCCGCAAACCCAGGCCAGCATAGCGTTCCAGCTCCATACTGCTACCGGGAAATTAAAGGCGGATATAATACCCACTATCCCTAACGGATGATATTGCTCATACATACGGTGCGCGGGTCTTTCGGAGTGCATGGTGAGGCCATATAGCTGCCTGCTCAGGCCCACGGCAAAGTCGGCAATATCTATCATTTCCTGTACCTCGCCCATTCCTTCCTGCAGGCTTTTACCCATCTCGTATGATACCAGCTTACCCAGGTGCGCCTTGTTTTCGCGTAAAGCGTCGCCTATTTCGCGCACAATTTCGCCGCGCTTTGGGGCGGGCAGGGTACGCCAGGTTATAAATGCTTTTTGTGCCTGCTCAACTACCGTATCATATTCATTCGCCGTGGCAAATTTTACAGCCGCTATCTTTTGCCCGTCAACTGGCGAGATGATGTCTTTTACAACAGCATTGGCCCCGCTGGCCCATATACTACCGGTACTGTAAGCATCGTTAATGTTGTTTATATGTAAATGTTTCAGGGTATCAGTAATATCAACGCGCATAATCGTTACTTTTGTCAAAGGTAAAAATCTTTGAGGCAATTTTATTCATCAGCCTGCTTTCAAATCCGCTAATCGCTTTGTATTAATAATCAAGGTTTTGCAAAGGGCGATGTTAGAAATGTTTGTATGTTGAAAACTTAATTGCTTTAGGGGCAGTTTTATCTTGTAATTTAAGCACAGCTAAAGTTTAATAAGTGGCGTAAAAATTGCCTATTAAACCAATGTTCTGCAAACACTATTGAATGGAAGAAGAATTTGAATTTGGTTTTACCGAAGATCCAAAATTTTCGGTAGAACGGTACGAGGAAATGATACGCAATCAGGACCAGTACTTTTTTGATGCCCAGGCGTTTGAGAACATTATCGATTACTACATCGAAAAAAATGATCCAGCCAGGGCGTTGCAGGTAGCCGAGTATGCCACAAGTCAACATCCCTTTGCCGCAGTATTTTTAATAAAACAGGCACAGCTTTTAGCCGTCACGAACCAGGTGAGCCAGGCATTCGAGATATTGGATAAAGCCGCCATGCTCGAAGCATCCGACGCGGATATTTATATTATCCGCGGCAATATGTATGAGAGTATGGAACGCTATGCCGAGGCTATTGAAAGCTACGAAAAGGCGCTTGACCTGGCCGAAGATACCGACGAGATACTGTTGCACATTGCCTACGTTTATCAAAACATGGGCGATTACGAAACATCCATTACTTATTTAAAGCTTTGCCTCAAGCAAAATATGGAGAACCAGGACGCCTTATACGAGTTGGCTTTTTGTTACGATGTAATGGATAACCAGGAAGAAAGCGTTCAGTTTTACCAGCAGTATATTGATAATGAGCCGTACAGCTACGCAGCCTGGTATAACCTGGGCAACGCGTTTACCAAGATGAGCCTGTTTGAAAAAGCTATTGACGCGTACGACTATGCCATACTGATAAAAGACAACTTTGCATCGGCCTATTTTAACAAAGGCAACGCGCTGGTTAATTTGGAGAAGTATGCCGAAGCTATTGAAGTTTACCGCCATACGTTTGAATACGAGCAACCCAATGCCGATACCTATTGCGCTATAGGCGAATGTTACGAAAAGCTGGAGCAGATGGATGACGCACGGGCGTTTTATAAAAAATCGGTGAAAATGGACCCGAAGCTGGCTGATGCCTGGTTTGGGATAGGTGTTACGCTTGATTTTGAGGAACGCTATTTTGAGGCCCTGCATTTTTATAAAAAAGCGCTCGACCTGGATATTGCCAATGCCGATTACTGGTTTGCCATAGCCGATGCCGAATACAAGCTGGGCCACCTGCAGGAAGCCGAGGATGCGTATGAAAAAGTTGTGGAACTGAACCCCCTCGATGTGGATGCGTGGCTGGATTATTCGTCAATATTATACGAACAGCAAAGGTTGGTTAGCGCTATTGAAGTCATATCCGACGCGATAAAAAATAACCCCGAAGCTGCCGAGCTGTATTACCGCATGGTTGCGTATTTGTTTGCTAAAGGCGAATACAACGAGGCGTTAAATTACCTGGAACTGGCATTAGCCTCCGACCCTGAAAAGCACTATATACTGTTTGATTACCTGCCCCAGTTACAGGAAAACACGGTTATATTAGATATAATTAACAGGTACTCCAAGTAATACCAGGTCAAAAATAAATTAAACTAAAACTTGTTCAGGGTTTTAGTTTTTTTTATGACTTTTACATCCGTTATAGCTTTTATAGTTATAGCTGCTAATTAACAGGTTTTTTATGAACTATACCATCAATAATCTTCCCGAACGTACCCAAAAGCCACGAGACAGTGGTATTACCATGATCATGGATAAGGGCCTTAGTATACGGCAGGCTGAAGATTTTATTGAAGTTGCAGGCGCCCATACTGATATTATTAAGCTGGGCTGGGCCACCTCATACGTAACACCAAACCTCGACGTAAAGATAAAAATATACCAGGATGCGGGCATCCCGGTTTATTTTGGCGGCACATTGTTTGAAGCTATGATAGTGCGCGGGCAGTTTGACGATTATTGTCGCATGTTAGATAAATATAAGCTGGTACATGCTGAGGTATCAGACGGGTCGATCACTATTGAACATGATGAAAAGTGCGAATATATACGCAAACTGGCCAGGCAGGTAACGGTGATATCGGAAGTAGGGTCGAAGGATGTTCAAAAAATATTCGCCCCTTATAAATGGATACAATTAATGAAAGCCGAAATAGAAGCCGGTGCCTGGAAGGTAATTGCCGAGGCGCGCGAAAGCGGTAACGTAGGTATTTACCGTGATTCGGGCGAGGTGCGGCAGGGCTTGGTTGATGAAATACTGACACAAATACCTGAGCAAAGCATTATATGGGAAGCCCCGCAAAAAGCGCAGCAGGTTTGGTTTATTAAACTGATAGGCGCCAATGTAAGCCTCGGTAATATTGCCCCGGCTGACGTTGTACCCTTAGAAACATTACGCCTGGGCATCAGGAGCGATACTTTTGATCATTTTTTGGGGTTGTAGCGATACAGTTTGCAGTAGGTGGTTCGCAGTTTGCAGTAAAAATATTGCCAACTGCCAACTAAGAACTGCCAACTAATCTTTCTTGATCTTCCTGTAAGAAATAACCTCGGGCTTATTATCCTTTTTAATGAAATTGGTAAAAAGTTCTTTTGCCTTATCCCAAATATTGCTTACCGAATCTTCCGAAATATAATGCGAAGCTTTTTGCGAAACCAAACCCACTAACGCCTTGATCAAAAAATTAGAATGTTTGAATATGGTTTTATTTAACGTAAAGGGGAGCACAATACGCGATATAAGGCCTAAAAAATCCTGGTGAAATATACCGTCGCCTTTATCACTTTCCTGGTCAGATCCGGTCCAAAACAAAGAAAGTATAGTAGAAAATAACGCGCCCGGGCCATTAAAGCGTTGCTTTATCGCCATCCCTTGCTGTTGCTCTAACCCCTTTAAGCGAAATATTTCGTTCCTTAAATCCTCGCGGTTGTTAATAAGTACTTCGGCCATCATTTTAACTTTTAAATATCTTTCTCACAAACACGTCGGCAATTGGTTTTTCAAGGCCCTTTTTATTAACCTTAATAATAATTGCAATAACCAGGTACAACAGCGCCACGCACCCAAAACCGCCCGAGTACGATTCAAGTTTTTCGGCCAGGTAAAAGGCTAAAGTGAAACTGGCAAATATAAAAGCCAATACCATACTTACTATTACAACAACATCGGCCAAAATGCCCGATAAAATTGTTGAGCCACTATCAATAGCTTTATATTTCTCCAGTTTAAAGCGAAGTTCGGCGTACTCTCTAAGCTGATCAATGAGCGGCGGTTGCGGTTCTTTTTTGGCTTCCATGTTTTAAGTTGTGAGTGGTGAGCGGTGAGTTTTGAGTAATATTTAACTAATTATTCGAAAACTCACCACTCAAAACTAATTTACGCGTGTTCCAGGTCGTCCTGGTATTCTTCTTCGGCGCCTTTTATTTTGGTTTTTA
>JABDBW010000015.1 GCA_013288485.1 Bacteroidota bacterium | reverse complement strand
GTCATCTAAAAATATTTTGTAAGGAATTCAATACCTGTTGTAAAAAAACATCACTTTTAACCAAAACTAAACTTCTTATTTATTAACCATAAACAAACCACAACATGAAAAAATTAGTTTTTTTAATTGCCTTTTTTACGCTGGCCTGCAGTTCGGTGTTCGCGCAAATGACCAAAGAGCAGGTTATTACCGAATGGAAACGCGCCAAAGTTTACACCAAAGCTTATTTGGATGCCATGCCTGCCACCGGTTATACCTTTAAAGCTACGCCGGAGATACGCACCTTTGCCGAGCAAATGCTGCACCTGGCCGATGCCAACTATTTTTTCCTTTCTACAGTTAGCGGTAAGCCAAGCCCCCTGGGTAAGGCATCAGCAGAAAAAACCATAGCGCAAACCAAGGAAGCCACTACAAAAGCGGTTATGGAAAGCTATGATTTTTGTATTGGCGCCATTGAAAGCGTACCGGTAGCCGATATGCAGCAAATTGTAACTGCCGAGGGCCAGAAAGTGCCTAAAGCTGTATTAATAGCCAAAGCATTTGAGCATCAAACCCATCACCGCGGGCAAACAACCATATACCTGCGTTTAAAAGGGATAAAGCCGCCGAATGAAATGCTGTTTTAATACAAACAGATTATAATTATACCAGGCCCTTTCAATTAATTGAAAGGGCTTTTTCTTTTACTTGAAAATAGATCACATTTAATTTGAATTTACTAAAATTTTTAGCAAATTTGCTCTGTGAATCAAAACTCTGTTGAAGTAAAGGCCACATCGCGGGTGCTGTTTATTGATATGAACAGCTATTTTGCCCGTTGTGAGCAACAGGCTAACTATTGGCTGCGCAACCGGCCTGTAGGTGTTTGCGTGTATACCGGCAAATATGGCTGCGTGATCTCGCTTTCAACCGAGGCAAAGGCAAGGGGACTAAAAGCCGGGATGCGCTTAAACGATGCCATGGCCGTGTGCCCCGACCTGGTACCTGTAGAGAGCAACCCCGAGCGTTACCGCGAGTACCATAAAAAGATCATCCAGGTATTGCAGGGGTACTGCAAGGATGTGGTTGCCAAAAGTATAGATGAAGCCATCATTAACCTGGGGCATTACGATCATTTGGACCCGTTAACCATCGCTAAGCAAATAAAACAGGACATTTTAGATAAGGTGGGCGACTGGCTAACCTGCTCCATAGGCATTGCACCAAACGCGTTCCTGGCCAAGCTCGCATCTGTTCGTGGTAAAAAGCTTGATGGTTTGTTAATGATAACCCCGCAAAATATTGATGATATTTTACGCCCCCTTAAACTGGGCGACATGCCGGGCATAGGCGGCAACATGAGTTACCGGCTGGAGCGCGCCGGTATAAATACACCTTTAGAAATGCGCTACGCGGGGCCGGATCGCTTAAAAACAATATTTAAAGGTATTGAGGGAATTTACTGGCATTACCGCCTCAACTTTATTGAAACCAACATAGCCGCGCATGATTACCGCGGGATGCAGGCCATGCGACAGATATCGGCAGAAAAAAGGCAGTACATCAGCTATATTGAACAGTTGTTTATGACGCTTTGCCTTACGCTCGAAAAACGGATGGTGAGCCATAAATTCTATTGCAAGTCGGTAGGGTTTACGGCCATGTACGCTGACGGCACCCGGTGGGACGATGCCTTTACCATCAGTACGCCTTTCCAGGATGCCATAAGCCTGATGCAAATGATACGTGTGCGCATGGGTAAATTTGAGCAGCTAACAGGTGCCCCGCCCGTTTTAAACACCCAAATAACCAGTATGCGCGTGGCGGTAACTAATTTTGTAAATAACGGCAATATGCTGTACAGTTTGTTTGAAGATATGGAGCGTAAAGAAACCGCGTTTAAAACCATGCATGAAATTAAAGACAAGTTTGGATCGGATAAGTTGATACGTGCTATTGAAATGACCGATGGCAAAGTGATTAAGGATGTAATAGGTTTTGGCTCGGTGAAGGATTTGACAGAGCTGGATTATAAGGCGGTATAAACCCATAAAGTGATTCACAAAATAGTGAATCACTTTGAATCACATGAATCACATTTTGCCTGTAAGGTGCTGTGATTCAATATTTTGCAAAAACAGAGCGAATCACCCTGAATCAGTACAAACACTTTAAGTAAAATATTTAATTATTTATAGGTGAATATTATATATAAATTATTGACTTTTTGGCTAAATGGGGTGAATCATTTTTTATGAATCACTTTAAACTTATTTCAGGACGAGACAGGGCGGGACAAATCGCTCAAATCCGAAATCGACCCCAATAACTAGCCGGACGAATTCCGAAATCATCCTACCAATTTATCGCCCAAAAACCCTACTTTTGCGCCTGAATGAAGCACATACGCAATTTTTGTATCATAGCGCATATTGACCACGGTAAAAGCACCCTTGCCGACAGGTTATTAGAATATACCCATACCATTACCCAACGCGAAAGCCAGGCGCAATTGCTTGACGATATGGACCTGGAACGCGAGCGCGGTATCACTATAAAAAGCCATGCCATACAAATGGATTATGAACTGGATGGCCAGAAATATATACTGAACCTGATAGATACGCCCGGCCACGTTGATTTTTCGTACGAGGTTTCCCGCTCTATAGCAGCCTGTGAGGGCGCTTTGCTGATCGTAGACGCGGCGCAGGGTATACAGGCACAAACTATATCGAACCTCTATTTAGCGTTGGAGAATGACCTGGAAATTATCCCGGTTTTAAATAAAATGGACCTGCCCGGCGCCATGCCCGAGGAAGTAAAGGATCAGATTGTTGAACTGCTTGGCTGCAAACGCGAAGAAATATTGGCTGCATCGGGCAAAACCGGGCAGGGTGTGCATGATATATTAAGGGCCATTGTTGAGCGCGTTCCACCTCCTGTCGGCGACCCTGACGCGCCATTGCAGGCATTGATATTCGATTCGGTTTTTAACTCATTTCGTGGTATTGTGGCGTATTTTAAGGTGGTGAACGGCGAAATACGCAAAGGCGACCGGGTAAAATTTTTCGCGACCGAAAAACAATATATAGCCGACGAAGTTGGCACCCTAAAGCTAAAACAATCGCCCAGGGATGTTATTAAAACCGGGGATGTTGGCTACATTATTTCGGGCATAAAAGAAGCGCGCGAGGTAAAAGTAGGTGATACCATTACCCGTGTTGACCGCCCGTGCGAAACCGGCATACAAGGTTTTGAAGAAGTTAAGCCCATGGTATTTGCAGGTATTTACCCGGTTGATACCGAGGATTATGAAGAGCTGCGCGAGTCAATGGCAAAATTGCAACTGAACGATGCTTCGCTGGTATTTGAACCCGAATCATCAGCCGCGTTGGGTTTTGGTTTCCGTTGCGGGTTTTTGGGGATGCTGCACATGGAAATTATCCAGGAGCGTTTGGAACGCGAGTTTGATATGACGGTTATTACTACTGTCCCCAACGTATCATACCTCGCCTATACCACTAAAGAGGTAGAAATTACGGTAAATAATCCGTCCGATCTGCCCGACCCGAGTAAACTAAACCGGGTAGAGGAGCCGTATATTAAAGCCACTATTATCACTAAGGCCGAGTTTGTTGGGCCGGTAATGTCGCTTTGCATACAGAAAAGAGGATTTATAAAAAATCAGTCGTACCTTACATCTGATCGTGTGGAGCTGGTATTTGAAATGCCGATGGGCGAGATCGTGTTTGATTTTTATGATAAGCTGAAAACCATATCCAAAGGCTACGCCTCGTTCGATTATCACCAGATAGGCTATCGCCAGAGCGATTTGGTACGTTTGGATATATTGCTGAATGCCGAACCCGTTGACGCATTATCTTCACTGATATTCAGGGGTAATTCGTACGATTTCGGTAAAAAAATATGCGAAAAGCTAAAAGAGCTGTTACCGCGCCAGCAATTTGAAATTATTATACAGGCATCCATAGGCGCCAAGATCATTGCACGCGAAACGGTAAAGGCCCTGCGTAAGGATGTTACCGCTAAATGTTACGGCGGCGATATATCGCGTAAGCGTAAACTGTTGGAAAAACAGAAAAAAGGTAAAAAGCGTATGCGCCAGGTGGGTAATGTGGAGATACCACAAAGCGCGTTTATGGCGGTTTTGAAGTTGGACTAGAGTTTTCTTTGTTCGTCATTGCGAGGAACGAAGCAATCTCTACATATGCTAATCAAAATAGAAAATTATTTCAATTGGCGAAAGTCATATTTATAAATTTGCGTACAATGCCTGTCTCATTAGAGATTGCTTCGTTCCTCGCAATGACGCTTTAATAATAAGAATGCAATTACTCGACGGAAAATACGTATCAGAAAAACTCAAGGTTGAAATAGCCGGGGAAGCTGCTAAGATTTTAGCGGAAACTGGCC
Source organism: Bacteroidota bacterium (assembly GCA_013288485.1). Classification (GTDB taxonomy): domain Bacteria; phylum Bacteroidota; class Bacteroidia; order Sphingobacteriales; family Sphingobacteriaceae; genus Mucilaginibacter. The sequence goes on along the minus strand of JABDBW010000015.1, from coordinate 35,712 downwards.
GTAAACCGCATTTAGTGGCTGTACTGGTTGGGCATGATGGCGGCAGCGAAACCTATGTGGCCAGCAAGATAAAAAACTGCGAAAACGTGGGCTTTAAATCAAGCCTGGTGCGCTATGAGGATACCGTTACAGAAGATGAGCTATTAAATAAAGTAGAAGAATTAAACGCCGACACGGATATTGACGGTATTATTGTTCAACTGCCCCTACCCAAACATATCGACCCTGAAAAAGTAACAGAACGCATTGATTACCGCAAGGATGTTGACGGCTTCCACCCCGTTAATTTAGGGCGTATGCAGCGTAATTTACCTTCGTTTATTCCCGCTACGCCTTATGGCATTACGTTGATGCTAAAAGAATACTGTATTGAAACACAGGGCAAACATTGTGTAGTGGTGGGCCGCAGCAATATTGTAGGTTCGCCCATGAGCATATTAATGGCACGTAATGCCTATCCGGGCAACTGTACGGTCACCATTTGCCATAGCCGTACTCCCGACATCAAAAGCTTTACCCTGCAGGCTGATATACTTATAGTGGCCATAGGCAAAAAAAACTTTATAACTGCCGATATGGTAAAGGATGGCGTTGTGGTAATTGATGTAGGGATGAACAGGGAAACTTCAACCCTAACCAAATCGGGCTTTAAATTATACGGCGACGTAGATTTTGATAACGTGGCCCCTAAAGCCTCGTGGATAACCCCCGTACCCGGCGGCGTAGGTTTAATGACGATAATTGGTTTGCTAAAAAACACTTTATCGTCTGCTAAAAAAGAAGTGTATAAATAATTCCCCTTGTCATTCTGAGCGTAGCGAAGAATCTTATAAACAAGATAGGTGTACACGCTACTAGTCGCTCATACAAGATTCTTCGCTACGCTCAGAATGACAAATCGCTGTTATTTAAACGCCTGCTTCAATTTCTCCATAAAACTGGTAATACCTATATATACCCCGTCTTCCCGTATCTCAACAGGGTAAGTATCCACATAATCATTTTGGCCGGGATCGCCCTGGCCTGTACGAATATCGAAGGAATATCGGTGAAACGGGCAAATGAGTTTTCCGTTCCTGCACCAGCCGCCGCTTAGGTCGGCACCGGCATGGGGGCAGGTTGATGAAAGCGCGAACAGCTCCCCCTCATACCCAACCAGGCAAATGCCTTTGCCGTTTACTTTTACCTTTTTTATAAATGGATGTTTGGTATATTGAAAATCAGGTATTTTATACCAGTGCATAACAATCAAAAATCGATCTTCAAATTCATTACGGTGGGGTCCTTTATGGCGTCGTCCATATTGGTTACCAGGGTAACCCTTTTTCTGTCGGCTGATACAATGGCTTTGGGGTTATTCACCTTTTTTACCGGTTTCGCGAAATTTAATATCACTTTATAAGGCATATCTATCAGCATAGCTTTGGCCATAACCAGGGTCGACTGTGTTTTCTTCAAAAAAGCGTTAAACTTCGCCTTATCAATTACCCGGTAAAATTTATGCGGGGTAACCTCATACGAATAATAATCCTGCCCTGCAACCAGTTGCTGCGCGTCGAACCCGCGGGCCTGCTGGTTATTTTTTGTAACGGCATCTAATTGGCTGTTCATTGATATTTTCGAGAGATGCTGCAGGTAGTATTGCAGGTCAGCAGCATTTTTTGACTGGTGGCTGATGCTCATTTTCATGATGCTTTTCTTCAGGTCCATTTTTATCGACAAGCTGCTGCCTTTAGCCATATTGACTTCTTCTTTGGTTAGCTTTTTCACTGTACTATCCGGTAATGCCGCAAAAAAGTTCAGGGTAGTATCTTTTACCAGGTTAAACTGGGGGGTTTCCTTAACTGAGTCCGACATCAGGTTTTTAAACACCGATATTGCCCGGCCCATATCAAACCCATACACCACGTTACATGACCCATCCAGCTTAAAATCATAATGCTCCTCAATATCCACGCAGGAAGTGAAGCAGAGCATTATTAATAAGATGACCGGTATGCAAAGTTTCTTCATTAATCAAATATAGTTAATTGAGGTTAAAGGTAAAAGGCGAAATTGAGGTGAAAGGTAAAAGGCGAAAGGTAAAAGGTTTTTAATCGTCGTTATCAAAATCCACGCAGCTTATACCTTTGCTAAGTATTTTTTCAAATTTATTGGTCTTCCTATTTGCCCGCCAAGCTTTTAATACTGATGAAAACTTTTCTTTATTAGCGTTTTTTACTGTGGCTATAATTTCTGAATCAGATTTGTTGTTTATCATACATCCTTCCAGCATGACAAGGGTTTTCTTTATGTCAATCATTCCTAAATTTAAAGTATCAAGCAGCTTATAATATATTGTGCCCCTACTGTTCGGATTGATTATTTTTTCCAACAAAATATAAGTGCATTTACCGTTGGTTATCCTATTTAAGGTATAACCTGTATTTGTAGGTTCCATAACTAACCCTCCGATATCTGTAAAACTCTTAAAGAAAGGAAGTTCTTGCGGTTTTTTATACACTTTGCCTATAAGAACTGGTCTAATAGTTTGAGCAGATATCGATATGATTAAAACATTTGCAACGAAAATTAAGATAATGCTTTTCATATTGCTAATTTAAATGATTAATGTTGAATTTTAATAAATCTCCCCAATCACCTTTTACCTTTCACCCCAAAACCTTACCTTTTACCTTTCGCCTTTTACCTTTAACCTTTCCATTCAAAACCTTACCTTTGCCCCCTATTATGGCACACCAGGTTCCGGAAGATGGCACATTGCTTCCTTTAATGGAAGAGTTTTATACGATACAGGGGGAAGGATATCATACCGGTAAAGCGGCTTATTTTATCCGCCTGGGCGGATGTGACGTGGGCTGCCACTGGTGCGATGTGAAAGAAAGCTGGGACGCCGAACTGCACCCCCTTACCGCCGCCGACCACATTGTTGAAAATGCCGGCCTCCACCCTGCCAAAGCCGTTGTGGTAACCGGCGGCGAACCATTGATCTATAACCTCGATTACTTAACCGCGCAGCTACAACAAAAAGGCATCAAAACTTTTATTGAAACATCGGGGGCCTACCCCCTTTCGGGCCATTGGGACTGGATTTGCTTGTCGCCGAAAAAATTCAAGGCGCCTATGGCGCATGTAGCCGAACGTGCCGATGAACTTAAAGTGATCATATTTAACAAATCTGATTTCGGGTTTGCCGAGGAAAATTCCCGGCTCGTTTCTGCGGATTGCAAACTCTATTTACAGCCCGAATGGTCACGATCAAAGGAAATGACCCCGCTTATTGTTGAATATGTGATGAATAATCCCAAGTGGGAAATATCATTGCAAACCCATAAATATTTAAATATTCCCTAATAGTTGTAACTTCGGATACAAACTGTTGTTAACAAGAGGATGAAAAATACAGTTCTCCTATTTCTATTGTTTTTTTTACCTGCTTTTGTGTTCGCCCAACAGCAATACAGCACCACAAACAAAGAGGCTATAAAGAATTTTGCTTTAGCAAATGAAAGCATAGACAACCACGAGTATAACCTGGCTATTCAGCAATTACAAAAAGCAATAGAGGCCGATGGTAATTTTATAGAGGCACACGCCCAGTTAGGCGATATTATGCACCTCACGCGCGACAATAAAGGGTCGATCAGTGAATTCAAAAAGGTTATCGCTCTTAATCCCGATTTTAGCCGTGCCGTGTATTTAAAATTAGGGGATATAGAAATATCAGACGCGCAATACGCCGATGCCCTTAAACAATTACAAAAATATTTAACCTATGCGGGCATAACGGAGCAAAACAGGTTCTTTGCGCAAAAACTCATCAGGGACTGCCTGTTCAGTATAGACGCTCTGCAGCACCCGGTAGCGTTTAAACCCGTTAACATGGGGCCTAACATTAATACAGCCGCCGATGAATACTCGCCCGTATCAACCGCTGACGATAAGACCATCATATTTACGCGGCAGATCGACCAGAATGAAGATTTTTACCAAAGCAGCAATGTAAATAACGAATGGCAAAAGGCTACTTATTTAAGCGATAAGATAAATACGCCAAATTATAATGAGGGTTCAGAATCCGTATCGCAGGATGGTAAATTCCTTTTCTTTACCGGCTGTAATCGCCCGGATGGCCGGGGCAGGTGTGATATTTATGTCGCGCAAAAAAAGGGGGACGATTGGGGCAAGCCTTTTGATTTGAGTCCGCCAATCAATACTGCCGGCTGGGAGTCGCAGCCTTCCATAAGCGCCGATGGGCGTACGCTTTACTTTGTAAGCAACCGCAAAGGCGGATATGGTGGTTATGACATATGGAAATCGACCCTCACGCCAAAAGGCTGGGGTGAGCCCGAAAACCTGGGGCCCAATATTAATACGTCGTTCAATGAGCAATCGCCGTTTATTCACCCTGACGACAGTACGTTGTATTTTTGCTCAAATGGCTGGCCGGGAATGGGCGGGCAGGACCTGTTTGTTAGTCGTTTAGGCAAGGATGGCCAATGGCAAAAACCCCAAAACCTGGGCTATCCTATAAATACTAATGGCGACGAAAGTGGCCTTAGCCTAACTGCCAATGGCAGCTATGCCTTTTTTTCATCAAATAAATTAGAGGGGTATGGCGGGTTTGATATTTACACTTTTGAAATGCCGCCAAACTTAAGGCCGCGTATAGTAACCTACGTAAAAGGGTTTGTAAGCGATGCTAAAACCAAACAACCTTTAGAGGCCGCCGTAGAAATACTGGCTCTTGACAACAATAAACCGGTTTACCAGGATTACAGCTCGTTTGAGAAAGGCGATTTTTTAGCTACCCTAGCATCGGGTAAAAATTATGGTTTAAATATTTCTAAACCGGGCTACCTTTTTTATTCTGAAAATTTCTCGTTGGTGGGCCACCAATCCAAAAATCCGTTTAATATCACTGTTTTTTTGGAACCTATTGAAGTTGGGAATAAAGTGATACTGAAAAATATATTTTTTGACACCAATCAGTTTGAACTGAAACCCGAATCAATAGCTGAACTGCAAAAGATGCTCGAGTTTTTAGCGCTGAACCCTACTGTCCACATGGAAGTGTCGGGCCATACGGATAACGTAGGCAATGATGAACTTAACCAAAAGCTGTCAGAGAATCGGGCAAAATCTGTTTATGATTATTTGGTAAACCATAAGGTTGACCCGGCCAGGCTGGTGTATAAAGGTTATGGCAAAACCCAACCCATAGCCCCTAACCTTACAGACGAGGACAGAAGCAAAAATCGCCGGACAGAATTTATGATAACAGCTAAGTGAGGTGAAGGTTTAAAGGTCACCCGTTGCGAAAAGAAGGAATAAAAAAACGGGGAAAACTGGCTTGTTTTATGGATCCCCGTTTTTTTCATTGTGACAGGTGGAGGTTGGTTGATTAACTTGTACACCCTATTGATAAATTGTACAACCTAAATACTCCAAAAAGAAAAAACGGGGGGGGGTATAAATAATTTTTTTTTATTTTCTGTTTTGAACTGATGATTATCTTATAAAATAGGGACTATAACTCATTGAGCAATTCTCTTGCGTCCCGCAGTTCGATCTTACCTTCCTGGTGCAGCTTAATTTGTTCTAAAGATCGTTTCAGTCTTTTGTAAATACGTAATTCGGCTTTGTTTAATGGGCGCGGCGCATTCGTAGGTTTAGCTTCTACATTATAGCTTAAACCCAAAGCATCCAAAACGGCTTTAACAGCCTTTTCAGATTTTTTGTTGTCGATATTTACAGTTAGCGTGGTCATATATCAAAATTACAAAATATCTTTTAGATAGGTCAAACCAACCCTGTAAAATTTTAATTGCCCAATTCCGATAAAAACTTTATCCGCATCAGTTGTACTTCCTCGCGGGTATAGTCGTCGCTTCCCAGCTCAACCAGCGCGTCGTCTATCGAATCAATTTCCGCAGTTCGGAAATAATCAAACACTTCCTCTTGCTTATCCTCGTCTATAACCTCATCAATATAATAGTTAAGGTTCAGTTTAGTGCCCGAGTTTACGATGGTTTCTACTTCTTTTAAAACTTCTTCGTAGGTGAGGCCTTTTGAAGCGGCAATATCATCCAGGTTAAGGTGGCGGTCAATATTTTGAATAATGAAAACCTTAAGCGCCGATTTATTGGCCGCGCTCTTGATCACCATATCCAGAGGGCGTTCAATATCATTATCTTCTACATATTTTTTTATCAGGTCGATAAACGGCGCGCCAAATTTCATGGCTTTACCCGTACCAACGCCTGATATTTGTTTCAGTTCGTCCTGCGTAATGGGATAATGCGTACACATTTCCTCTAACGATGGGTCCTGGAACAATACAAACGGTGGCAGATTTTTTTGTTTGGCCATTTTTTTGCGCAGGTCCTTCAACATTTGCAGCAGTTCGTTATCCAACGCGCTGCCGCCCTGTTTCGGGCCTTCTTCTGAATCATCGTCATCAGCAGGCTCAATAGCACGGTTCAATACAAAACGTATGCTATGAGGGTTGTCTAAAAACGAATTGCCCAGCTTGGTTAAACGCAGTAAACCATACTGGTCAATATCTTTCGAAAGATAGTTGTTTAGCAAAGCCTGCCGTAACAGCGAGTTCCATAAATTTTCGCCATCATTTTTCCCCGAACCAAAAAGCGGAAGTAAATGATGTTCGTAATTATGAACCTGCTGGTTATCAACCCCCATTAAAATATTAATGATGTGCGTATCGTCAAACTTCTCACCAATTTGTTTGATCAAACTCAGTGATTTATGCAGCTGTTCTTCTGCATCAAAATGTTGTTTAGACGCACAACAGTTATCGCACATATTGTTGCAGCCTGCCTCGTTAAAGTTTTCTCCAAAATAATGCAGCAACTGCTTGCGGCGGCATACGGATGATTCGGCGTAATCAATAACTTCTTTTAATATCTGGGTGCCAATTTCTCGTTCAGAGACCGGCTTGTCCTTCATAAACTTTTGCAGCTTGTCAATATCCTTCTGCGAATAAAAAGCTACGCATACACCTTCGCCCCCATCACGGCCTGAACGGCCTGTTTCCTGGTAATAACCTTCCATGCTCTTAGGCATATCATGGTGAATAACATAACGCACATCGGGTTTATCTATCCCCATGCCGAAGGCTATGGTGGCAACTATTACGTCAACATCTTCCATCAGGAATTTATCCTGGGTATCGGCCCTCACTTTGGGGTCTAAACCCGCGTGATACGGCAATGCCTTAATACCATTCAGCGAAAGCGCCTCGGCTACTTCTTCCACCTTTTTACGGCTCAAACAATATATAATGCCCGATTTACCCTGGTTTTGTTTAACATATTTCACGATCTCCTTAATTACATTACGCTTGGCGCGGACCTCGTAAAAAAGATTTGACCGGTTAAATGATGATTTGTAAATGGTAGCGTTATTCATCTGCAGGTTTTTTTGTATATCCTGCTGAACTTTTGGCGTTGCCGTAGCGGTTAAAGCTATAATGGGTATATCATCGCCTATATTGCTTATAACCTGGCGTATTTTACGGTATTCGGGGCGAAAATCATGGCCCCACTCTGATATACAATGCGCCTCATCAACCGCTACAAACGAAACCTGGTTAAGGCGTAAAAAATCAACATTTTCCTGTTTGGTCAATGATTCGGGCGCAACATACAATAGTTTGGTTTTGCCCCCTAACACATCTTCTTTAACCCTTATAATATCTGCTTTTGTGAGCGACGAATTTAAAAAATGCGCAATGCTGTCTGACCCTCCGAAAGCTCTTAGCTGGTCTACCTGGTTTTTCATCAGGGCGATAAGGGGGGAAATTACAATAGCGGTACCCTCGCTCATTAACGCGGGTAACTGGTAACACATGGATTTACCCCCACCTGTAGGCATAATAACAAACGTATCGTTACCTGCCAGGATGTTGGTAATTATCGCTTCCTGTTCTCCCTTAAAATTATCGAACCCAAAAAAATTCTGGAGGTTATCAAAAAGCGACTTCTTAGTTTCTATCATTATTATACGTGATCTTGATTATTTAAAAGTTTAAAGTAACAAAAATTTATGAATAAACGATAGATTTACTTTTAAATTTTATACTCAAATGATTATTCAGTGAACCGCCACCTGTGTCAGCTAAAAAAACAAGCGGTATGTAACACCTTTACCACCATTTAAAAACAATTTAACGGATGGAAAACAATTTGTTTATTTATTCATTTAAAAGCAGCAGGGGATTTGAACTTTTAATTATTTAGTTTTATTTAATGGTTATTTAACAGATAAATACTCACATTTGCCCCGCATAAATGCCAAACTAATTGCATCAACCCACATGAATAAAAATTATTATGCGATAATAATGGCAGGCGGCATCGGAAGCCGCTTCTGGCCCATTAGCAGAACATCACACCCAAAACAATTTATAGATATACTGGGAACCGGGAAAACATTAATACAAAATACATACGATCGTTTTTTAAAGGTATGCCCCAAAGAAAATATTTACATAGTTACGAATGAGAATTACACCGGCCTGGTAAAAAAGCAATTGCCGGATATGGCTGATAACCAAATATTGACAGAACCTGTAATGCGCAATACTGCGCCCTGTGTGGCGTATGGTTGTTTTAAAATAGAAAAGATCAACCCGAATGCCGCCATAGTGGTAGCCCCGTCTGATCACCTGATATTGGATGAAGCTGCCTTTGTAAGCGCTATTGAAAAATCACTGCAAACAGCTGCTGAAAACAATTGCCTCATAACCCTGGGCATTAAGCCATCAAGGCCCGATACAGGTTATGGCTACATACAGTTTACCGAAAAAGCCATCAATCATGATTTTTTTAAGGTGAAAACCTTTACCGAAAAACCAACGCTGGAAATTGCCAAAACCTTTATTCAAAGCGGCGATTTTTTATGGAACGCGGGCATATTTGTATGGTCGGCAAAAGCTATTGTTAAAGCGTTTAGCCAGTACCTGCCCGAAATGAATGATATTTTTGCCGAAGCCCGCCCCTATTATAATACCGATAACGAAAAAACACACGTTAACCAGGCTTACCTGCAATGCACCAATATATCTATCGATTATGGTATTATGGAAAAGGCCGATAACGTATATGTGCTGCCTTCTGAATTCGGATGGTCTGACCTGGGCACCTGGGCATCTATATATGAGCTGGCTGATAAGGATTATGTGGGCAACGCGGTGATACCTGCTGATAAGGTGATCATGTACGATTCATCTAACTGCATGGTTAATGTACCTAACGAAAAACTGGTTATTTTACAGGGATTGCACGATTATATTGTAGTAGAATCAAATAATACGCTCCTCATTTGCCCCCGCGACCAGGAACAACATATTAAAAAAGTAGTAGCTGATGTGAAGCAGCAGTTTGGTGCGAAGTATATTTAACCCCCCGGCCCCCTGAAGGGGGAGTAATATCCGGGTTAGAATTTATTGTTCAAGAAGTTATAAATATTTAATTTCTTTTCTAACTTTAATATCAACTAACTTAATATTTAACCACCTCTTGTTCCCCTCCAGGGGGTTAGGGGGCTAACCTTACAATTATGAACCCTTCATTAATTAACTGGCCGGCGGTTGTTGTTGCTGCCTTATCGGCCTTTATGGTTGGTGGCTTATGGTATTCACCTGTTATGTTTGGCAAAGCCTGGCTTACAGACAGCAACCTGACCAAAGAACACATTAAAGCCAATGCCAACAACGCCAAAATATTTGGTTTTACCGCCTTGTTTGCGCTTATTAGTTCGGCTAATTTAGCTGCTTTCCTGGCTACCCCTGCCACAACAGCTTCATGGGGGGCCGAAGCAGGTTTTTTGGCCGGGATATGGACGTTTGCGGCCATTGCTACCCATAGCTTGTTCGAGTTAAAAAACTGGCGCTATATTTTTGTTAATGGTGGTTACAGTGTGGTTTCGCTTACGCTGATGGGTGCTATATTGGGGGCCTGGAGGTAAGCTCCCCAGCCCCCTAAAGGGGGAGCTTTTGAATTGCGTATTCGCTTTTTATTTTTTCCGCAAATTGTTCATCACGATGATCAAAAAAAGCAGGATAATGCTGGTTACTCCAAAACCCAGGTTCGTGTCGGCGGGTAAGTTATGGCTGCGCATATAGGCCATAAGCCATATAAACAAGTTTAAACCCAACAGTCCAATTAATATACCCCGTATAACTTGAACAAGTATTTTCATGATGTTATTATTAAAATATCTAACCAAATTAAATTTATGCTGGCGGGCATGATATCTGAAAATGGCGATAATACTTTTAATGGTGGCTATATATTGCTATAGTATCATATAAAATATGAAAGCATATCAAAATATGTATATTTCTATATTTTTGATAGAACGCTCCCCAAATTAACCCGCTAAAAAAGGTAAGAATCAAATAAAAAAAACTATGATAACCGAGATGCAAAAATGAAAATATCAATGCAGAAACTATTACAGGCAAATAGTTATTTTCAAATAATAAAGTAAGCCTTGGCATTAAATACCCTCTGATAACCAACTCTTCGGTAAAACCAGCTGTAAGTATCGTAAAAACAACCAACCACTTATTCCTATTAAGTACTTCAGCGAAATGAGTAATCTTAGTTGTATTTTCATGAGAAATATTTAGATAAATTAAAGAAAAAACATCAACTGCATAGGTTAGAAAATATAGCGTGAGCACAGAAATCAAAAAAAAACCAGCATCGTATGAACGTTGTTCCCAAATTAGGAAACTTTTCTTTTCAATAAAAAGAGCATATAAATATAACGTAGCCAATTCACCCCAGAAAAATATTCGGGTATAGAGAAGGCGGGATAAATCGTCAACATGTGCAGATTTTAGAATTATACTAAATATTGGGAAAGATAGTAATACAAATATGACTCCTACATTTATTTGAATATTTTGGCGAGTGAACTTCATTTAATTCTAACTATAATCTTTGCCTAATAGCCTCATACAAAATAACCCCTGTTGCCACCGATACATTCAACGATGCGATCTCCCCATACATTGGTATTTTGGCCAAATGATCTGCTATGCGGATGATCTCGCTGCGCACACCATCTTCTTCCGACCCCATAATAATGGCAGTCGGGGCAGTATAATCGGGTTTGTAAATATATTCTTTTGTTTTTTCGGTACAACAAACCAGTTGCAGGCCCGATTCTTGCAAAAACTTAATGGTTTGCATAAAATTGTCATGCCGGCAAACAGGTATGTTATACAACGCCCCTGCAGATGTTTTTATAGCATCGGGGTTGATCTGGGCCGAGCCTTTAGCAGGTACCACAATGGCATGTACACCACTGCATTCGGCTGTGCGGGCAATGGCGCCCATATTGCGTACATCAGTAATAGAATCCAATACCAATATCAACGGAACTTCGCCTTTTTCAAATATTTGAGGAATAATATCTTCGATCTTCTGATAAGTAATAGGCGAAATGAACGCGATAACCCCCTGGTGATTTTTTTGGGTAATGCGGTTAAGTTTCTCTACAGGTACCTGCTGCGCTGTGATTTGGTATTCGTTCAATAATTCTTTAAGCTCGGTAAGCAAGCCGCCGCCAATGCCTCGTTGAATATATAATGATTCAATTTCTTTGCCCGAACGAATAGCTTCTATAACCGCGCGAATACCAAAAACTACCTGGTTACTTTCGCGGCTTTCCCTATTGTTATTATACATTTATAATTTAAATTAAGGGTGTAAAAATAGCCATATTAATTAACTTTATATCGGCGTACGAAAATGCTGTTTTCAGTTATAAATTTTCAATTTAATAAGCAAAATCTATTTATTAACAAGGGTTTATTCACACTGTTTTCATAGCTGAAATTTATATTTTTCAACAAAGTGATGTTAACAACAATGTGCCAAAATCTAATCGTTTTGACGGTTTCCGACTTTGTAAAAAAAAGATATCAAGGCTGAGTGAATTCGTCGTTTTTTAGTATATTTTTGGATGTATGATTTTTGATAACGATAACCAACCGGATAAGCCTAACACAAACGAAAAACGCAGTCGTATAACCAACCCTACACCTTATAGCGGGTTAGGTAAACTTCCCCCGCAGGCAACTGACCTGGAGGAAGCTGTACTGGGTGCGCTAATGCTGGAGAAGGATGCCCTTTCTTCGGTTATCGATATTTTAAAGCCCGAGGTTTTTTACCGGGATAATCATCAAAAAATATTTCGTGCCATACAGGTGCTGTTTGAAAAAACATCGCCGGTTGATATATTGACTGTTACCGCACAGCTGCGCTTGCAAGGCGAACTGGAAATGATAGGCGGCGCTTATTATATAACCGAGTTAACCAACCGGGTTGCTTCGGCAGCCAATATTGAGTTTCACTCGCGTATAATTATTCAAAAATTCATACAGCGCGAGCTGATCCGTATCTCAACTGAAGTGATCAACAGCGCCTATGAGGATACTACAGATGTACTCGACCTGTTGGATAAAGCAGAAAAGAACCTGTTCGAAATAGCGCAAAACAACCTGCGCCGCGATTCGCGCAGGATGGACGACCTGCTGCATGAAACCTTAAAAGAAATTGAGGCCCTGAAAGATAAAAAAGACGGCCTTACCGGGGTTGCTTCAGGATTTACCGATTTGGACCGCATGACTTCCGGCTGGCAAAGATCAGACCTGGTTATCATCGCGGCCCGCCCGGCAATGGGTAAAACAGCTTTTGTATTAAGCTGCGCGCGCAATGCGGCCGTTGATTTTAATAAGCCTGTAGTAGTATTCTCGCTCGAAATGTCATCTGTACAATTGGTTAACCGCTTAATATCCGGCGAAACAGAAATTGAACAGGAAAAAATACGTAAAGGCACTTTAGAGGAATGGGAATGGCAGCAAATCCACTCAAAAATAGGCAGGCTTGAACAGGCCCCGCTGATTATTGATGATACCCCCGCGCTAAGCGTATTCGAATTTCGTGCAAAATGCCGCCGTTTAAAATCGCAGCACGACATTCAACTCATCATAGTTGATTACCTGCAACTGATGCAGGGCAAAACCGATGGCAAAGGCGGCGGCAACCGTGAGCAGGAAATAGGCAGTATTTCAAGGGCGTTAAAATCTGTTGCCAAAGAGTTAAATGTGCCGGTAATTGCTTTGTCGCAGTTAAGCCGTGCGGTTGAAAACCGCCCCGGCGCTTCAAAAAGGCCAATGCTGTCTGACTTGCGTGAATCGGGTTCAATTGAACAAGATGCCGATATGGTGCTGTTCCTTTATCGCCCCGAATATTATGGTTTGGATGTTGATGAAGATAATAACCCAACACAAGGCATTGGCGAAATTATTATTGCCAAGCACCGTAATGGCGAAACAGGCAGAGTAAGGCTTAAATTTGTGGGCAAATATGTTAAGTTCACCGATCTTGACCAGGGTAGCGCCTTCCCGGCAACACCAAGCCCCTTCGCGGGACTCAACCCATCGCAAGATTTTGATAAACCAAGCAATTTTATTATCCGGCCATCGCGTATGGATGATATAGATGATGAGCAGCCGTTTTAAGCAGGTATGTGACTTATTTAGGGCAAATTTTCAGCCTTATCTTTCATATTCATCAGCGCAAGCAGTACCCGGTTTCTATCCTCCGCAATTTTGCTGATATCTTTTCCTTCCAGCATTCCGTCAATGTTTTTTGATAAAAGAACTATCAGCTCATCATTAATTTCAATTTTCCCCAGGTCGTTCAGCCAGGTTTGTATGGACGGGCCCACATGTTCTAAAAAATGCTTTATCCCACCCGGCCCACCTGAAAGATAAAGATTAAGAAATGGCCCCAGCAGTGCCCACCGTAACCCGGGACCCTGTGAAATGGCCAGGTCAACATCTTCCGGGGATGCCACACCTTGCTGCACCAGGTAAAATGCTTCCTGCCAAAGCGCCGCCTGCAAACGGTTGGCTACATGCCCTTTCATTTCTTTATTTAACCTGATGGGCTTTTTTCCAATAGCTGTATAAAACGCAAGGGTTTGCTGAATAGCCTCTTCGGATGTTGCCTTTCCGCCGCAAACCTCTACCAGCGGGATAAGATGCGGCGGGTTAAAAGGATGGCCCAACAGTATTCGTGCCGGATATTTCGCGTGCGATTGAAATTCGGACGGGGTGATACCACTTGAACTGCTAATCAGTAATACTGAAGGGTCTGTACAGGCGTCCAATCTTTTAAAAAGTTCCTGTTTAAAGGCCAATCTTTCGGGGCCATTCTCTTGTACAAACTGCACATCGCGAACTGCTTTTTCAGGATCGCTTTCAAAATGTAATAAATTTAGTGGTAACGTTGGGTCATTCGCGGCAATAGCTGCCCTGAGGCTTTTTTCCGCGCCGGGAGCAGGATCGCTGGCGGTAACTTCAAAACCTTTACTCAAAAAATAGGTGGCCCAGCTGGTTCCGATCACGCCGGTACCAATAACGCCGATATGTTTAATATTTTGTTGCAGCATAGTCTTAAACGTTTTACGTTGATTATAAAAGGAACAGAAATCCTTCATTCAACACCATATTATTCACCCCCGCATTAGGTATACGTAACCCGGCATTACTCATATGCCTTATGCCGGGCCTGACGTCAAGATACCATTTTTTATATAACCTTAAATTTAAACCAGCATCTAAATTATTTGAAAATACAAACCCCGCTGATTGCCGGTGCGGTACGCCCGAAACATAATGCGGCCCCGAACTTATTAAAAGGTAAAAGCTTAACAGGTTGTTTGAAACGTTTTTTCTAAATAAAAAGCCAAAGTTTACCCCTGCTTCATAGCCTTCAACAAAATCAATTGAGGGGGGATATATCCTGAACTTTGTGGTATTGTATTGAGGTTGTACCAGGATATCTATTCCAAAATTCTTTTTCCGTGAAATAGCATGGTAATATTGCAACTGATAAAAAGTGACCTGGTAGTAATAGTCGGTATTTAATGCGATGTTATGGTTATCGTTACTTAATAACTGCCCTATATACTGTATACCATTACCGGCTATAAATCCTATTTTATTTTTTCGCCCGTTAAATAAAGTGTCTTGTGCTATTGCCGCATTTATGGTAAAAAAAGCATTCAAACTAATTAGCATCAGCAATACTTTTTTCTTCATTTAATTGCGGGTTTCAGGTTAAAAACAAATTACGGTAAATATTTGCAGATAGTTGCCTGGGTTCACCAGTCAATTGGTTACAAAAAAGCCACCTGCTATTACGCAAATGGCTTTTTACTTCAATTTTTATATTTCTTTAAAACCCGCCCATCGCTTTAAACTTATATTCATAGGGCGGTTCTGCGCCCAATAAATTCTTCACAAAATAATCCCACCTGCGGCGCATCATATAGGTTGAATATTGCCCATAACCATGCGGGCTGTTAGGGAATATAACCAGGTCGTAATTTTTGTTAGCCTTTTCTAATGCTTCAACAACCAGTAAGGTGTTTTGCGGGGGTACATTATTATCCATTAAACCGTGGGCCAGCATTAACTTTCCTTTCAGGTTTTTGGCCAGGTTTTGGTTTGCCTGCACGTCGTAATTTGAGTTTTCGGCTAAGCCGTCATAGCGTTCGCCCCAATTATCTTCATAATTGCGGTTATCATGATTGCCCGATTCAGCAATACCCACCTTGAAAAAATCAGGGTAACGAAACATAGCACCCGCGGTTGCAAAACCACCGCCCGAATGCCCCCATATACCTACACGGTTAATATCCATATAAGGATATTTTTCGGCCAGTTGTTTAATGCCTGTTACCTGGTCAGACAGCGTATTATCGGCCATATTACCATAGCTCATATCGTGAAAGCTTTTAGAGCGAAGCGGGTTGCTGGTGCCTTCAATTTCAACTACAATAAACCCTAATTCGGCCAGCGCATTATTATCGCCCCTGGTAGCAGCAAAGCTCCAGCTGCCCACGCTTCCACCCTGTGGACCCGGATAGATATAATCAATAACAGGGTATTTTTTGTTCGGGTCGAGTGTTGTTGGTACCCACATCAACCCATATATATCCGTTTTACCGTCATGCGCCTTAACCGAAAAAGGAATTACCGGTTTCCAGCCCGTAGCTGCTAATTTAGAAACATCCGTTTTTTCCAGTTCTATTATTACTTTTCCCTGCATATTGCGCAAAACCGTTGCCGGCGGAACATCAGGCTTGGAGTAGGTGTCGATAATGTAGCCCCCTGACGGTGAAAATGAAGCCTGGTGGTTTCCCGGCCCGGGCGTAAGGTCGGTGAAACCTTTACCATCAAAGCCAATTTTGCAAAGCCGGGTAAAATAAGGGTTCTCGGCATCCATACCATCTGCTGTGAAATAGATGATGCGGTTTTTTTCATCAACCTTATCAACATTTGTTACTACCCAATCGCCTTTGGTGACTTGATTTTTTAATTTTCCCGTCGAGGCATCGTACAAATAGAGATGTCCCCAGTTATCCCGTTCAGAAAACCAGAGTATCTCATTAGTTTTGCTCAAATAGCGCCAGTTGATGGCATCCCATCCCGATTCGAATTGAGTGGGGGATGTTTCTTCAAAAATTTCGCGTACAGAGCCTGTTTCGGCATCAGCCATGCGTACTTTTGCCTGTTTATGATCGCGGTTAGTTGATACAAAAACCAGCTTTGAAGCATCATCGCTCCAATATACGTCGGCCCACCCGGCCCCGCCTTTAATATCATCGCTCAGGGTTGACCGGTGCGGATCAGCCGGGATCTGCAGTTTAACTACTTTCGGATTATCCACCGTAATAATAACCCTTGTAAGCATGGGTATTTCTTTATCGCCGGGTAAAGGGTATTTCCATTCCTTTAATGTTGGTGCGCCCACTTTGGTGGCCACCAGGTACATATTATTTACCTTACGTTCATCCTGCTGAAATGTAGCGATCTTCTTTGAATCGGGCGACCATACCAGTATCGCCCTGTCGCTTTGCGCCCACCCGGCATTATCGGTAGCGTAACCGTCATCCTTTACGCCATCCGTAGTTAATTGGGTTTGCTTATCACTTTTTATGTCACGCACCCATAAATTATAATCTTTTATGAAGGCTGCCTTCTTCCCATCGGGCGAGGTAACTTCATTACCGCCTGCCCTGAAACCGCCGCGGCGGCCACGGGCACCGGCTATTGCTGCCGTTTTTACCGTTGTTGTATCGGGCGTAACCCGGTTGCTTTCAAATTTCCATTGCTTGCCCTCTGCCTGGAAGATAACACCCTTGCCATTAGCTGAAAAGCTGATAGATTGAAATGGCAACTCAGCAGATTTATAGGTTTTGCCTGTTGCTGCTGATAAAGCAGCAGCCAGTTTTTGATGATCAAAAACCGGGGTCCGGCTCCCTTTGGCCGGATCAAATAAAATAAATTGATTGCCTTCGGCAACTGAAGTACGGTAATAAAACCTGTCGTCGGGCAGCCAGGTTGGGGTTATTCCTCCCCGTTCAATTAATGGGTTAACAGCTGCGGCCATCGCGTTTTCGGCACGCTCATAATCTTTTGCGGTTAAAACGCCACCCTGCTGGGCATGCGCGGTAAGGGCTAATACCAATGGCATAGCCGTAAGTAAAAACTTATTCATAGCGGATAATAAGACAGTTAATTTAAAACGACCAATATACAGCAAATAATATTTTTTTGAAGTATAAAATGCAACCCTTGTAAAGTTGATCAATGCTATGGCAACTATACTTTTTGCATAACGTAAAAAAATATCTCCCTTCGCGTAGCAAAGCCTAAACTATGGTAAACTTTTATGGCCCGTTCATTATCATTCCGCACGTGCAGAAACGGGATCTCTGAAGCTTCTATAATACGGTTCATTTGGTAAAGCAATAACTGTCGCGCATATCCCCTGCCAAAATAATCAGGATGTGTGCAAACCGCGCTTATCTCAGCGTATTTAAAAATGTGCAAACGCTGCCCTGCCATAGCCACCAGCCTGTCGCCGTCAAAAATTCCGCGGTAATGCCCAAAATCGATGGTCTTTTCAGCAAATGGACCCGGATTGGTTAATTTGGTTAAGGCCAGCATTTGCGGCACGTGCTCAACGGCTAAAGGAATTAATTCAGAGCCGGGATAAGTTTCCTTTATTCCATTATTGTAAACCATTTGAATGCCTTCTACACAACGCAATACTTTCCACGGTTCAGGGATATCCATTTTATAAGGCGAAATAAAAATAACCGGGTTATTATGCGGTATCAGTTCATAAAGCAGCTGAAAGTTTTCAGGGGTATTTTCTTTAAATGCTACAAAAGGCGAAACCTCGCTATTAAAATATTTAACCTGTTCGCTGCCTTTAAAAAGATGTTTATTACCTGAGATCAGCGCGTTCCAGGCAGGGTTATCCAATACGTGTTCCATTGATGGCAAACCTATTACTATTTTTCATTTAGTAAAACAGTCAACTCGTCTGCTACCTTTTGGGCCAGCGCGGTATAACCCGGCGCAAGCGGATGAGCGCCATCGCCGCCCTGGTAATATTCGGGATGGTCAACAACCAATGCCCACAGGTCATCAACCCTGATATCTTTTTGCGCGGTTACATAGTCAAGCGCTATTTTATTTCTTTCTTTTATCCGTTCAATATTCGAAGAAAATATTTTGGCGTCGGCACGGGTATGCAGGGGTGTCGACGTTGCCCACATCAGTTTAGCGCCGGGCGCGTTTTTACGGATAGCTTTCACAAAACCGGGAAATGCCGCCTTATATTCTTCTTCTGTATAGCCAAATCCATGCAGGCCATTATTAAACTGAACGATATCAAACTTAGCATAACTCATTACCAGGTTTATCTCTTTTTTTAATGCCGGGTCGCAAATACTTTTTGAGGTAGCCAGGCGGGCCACGTAGGCTTTCCCTTCCAATAATTTCACCACTTCGGGGTAATAGCCCCGCGTAATTGAATTTCCGATCAGGAGTATTCGGGGTAACGCCGTATCATTATTGTTTGGCATAAAAACATCCAGCCACTCTGTACCTTCTCTTATTGGTTTTTGTTCTTGTGCCCTTAATTGTGTTGCAAATGTTAATACTATCACGGTAATTAAACCTGTGCAAAATAGGTTCTTAGCCTTCATATTAGTTTTTGTGTAGTTCGTTACCTTAATTTATTAATGAAGATAATCATTTATAAATTAAACTTCCGCAAACCATTTAATGCAATTTTAGTTTACTTGTTTATGGAAACCAACCGACTGTCAAACAAACTCGCAAAAGCATTAAATAACCAAATGACCAACGAGGCGCACAACGCGCAAATATACCTTGCCTATGCCTCGTGGATAAGCGATAAGGGTTATGAAGGTATTGCTAATTTTCTCTTCAGGCATGCCAATGAAGAGCGTAACCACATGATGAAAATACTGGAGTATATTTTAAAACGCGGCGCGAAAGTAACTATAGCGGCCATCCCCGCACCCGGCCCCGACCCTGTTAGTGTAAATGATTGCTTCGAGAAAATATTTAAATCGGAAGTGGAAAATACGGCCAGTATTTATAACATAGTTAACCTGAGCATGGCCGAAAAAGACTGGGCAACCTGGAATTTTATGCAATGGTTTGTAAAAGAACAAACTGAAGAAGAAACCCTGGCGCTCGATCTGCTGGCAAAAATAAAAGTTGCCGGCGGCGCAAATGCAAAAGCCGATGCGCTTTATACGCTGGATAAAGATTTGGCAGATACCCCCGATGACGCTACATTGGCACAGGACGTAACTGTTGAGAAGCCATAGCTAACCTTATTTATTTTATATCCCTTTGCAAAAAATCTGCATAAAACCGTTAAATTGGCTGCCCTTACCAATTAACCAAAATGAAACCAATTCGCTTTTGTTTGGCAATATTATTTGCCATACCATGTACTTCCGCGTTCGCGCAGGTACCCGGCCTTGTTAAATATGTAAACCCCTTAGCGGGAACGGCAACAGCCACCACCCCATCTGCTTTAAAGCATGGCGATGTGCTGGCTAATTTTGCCAATACGGCCCCCTCGGTTTGTACGCCCTTTGCCATGACGCAATGGATGCCGCAAACCAATGCCGCCGAAAAGAAATGTATCCCGCCTTATTACTATAAGGACAATATGTTCCAGGGTATACGCGGTTCGCACTGGATAAGCGGCTCGTGTATGCAGGATTACGGAAGCGTAACCATCATGCCCATTACCGGCAAACTGAAAACCCGGGGCTATTATGCGCAATACAGCCATAAAGAAGAACACTCAACGCCGTACCTGTATAGCGTTAATTTGCCGTCCTATAAAATACATACCGCCGTTACGGCCACCCCGCGCTGCGGAATTATAGAAGTTACCGCCGATGCGGCTGATAGTCTATACCTGTTAATTATCCCCAACAGCGATTGGGGCGAAGGCTATATTAAGGTTGATGCCAAAAACAACGAGATATACGGCTATAACCCCGTGCACCGCATTTACCAGGGTTGGGGCAAACCCGCGGGATTCAATGGTTATTTTGTTATTAAGGTTGAGACGGCTATTGGTAAAAACGGCCTGTTTATTACAGACAATGATGCCATACCCGATACCCTGAAAGGGCGCGTAAATAAAGGCGCTTATGTGGGCTTTAAACTGCAAAAAGGCGAAAAACTGCATATCCGCATAGGCACGTCGTTTACCAGTTTAGCGGGCGCGCGCAAAAACCTGGCCGCCGAGTTACCGGGGTGGGATTTTAACGCAGTTGCCGCGAAAGCTAAAAATACCTGGGAGCAGGCGTTAAAGCAAATTGAGATCAGCACCGCCAACGAGTCTGACAAGCATATTTTTTACACCTCGCTGTATCACTCCATGCAGGCCCCGCATTTGTATAATGACGTGGACGGCACTTATCCCAAATTCTCATCCAACCACCAATTAGCGAAGATGCCAAAAGGCAATTATTATGAAGATTTTTCGCTGTGGGATGTTTTTAGGGCCGAAATGCCGCTATATGAAATACTGAAACCTACCTTTATCAATAACATTGTACAATCGTTAATGATTAAGGGCGACCAGGGCGGATGGCTGCCCATTTTCCCGTGCTGGAGCAATTATACTTCCGAGATGGTGGGCGATCATACCTCATCCGTAATTACATCGGCTTATTTAAAGGGAATAAGCAAGGATAACGCGGCACATGCTTATGCGCTGATGCGCCAGAACGCGTTCGATCAACCCAAAAGCTGGCAGGATTATGTTGACGGCAAGGGCCGCCGCGCATTAACCTCCTATTTAAAATATGGTTATATCCCGTTGGAGGACAGTGTGAAAGAGGCCTTTCATAAAATGGAGCAGGTAAGCCGGTCGCTCGAGTATAATTATGATGACTTTGCTTTGGCCCAAATGGCAAAAAAATTAGGACATACCGAAGATTATAACACCCTGATAAAACGATCGCTTTATTATAAAAACCTGTTCGACCCAACAGTGGGTTTTGTTAGGGGGCGAATGAAGAACGGCAGTTTTACCAAACACTTTAACCCCGATTCGACCCAAACCTATATTACCGAAGGCACACCCCGCCAATACACGTTTTATGTGCCGCAGGATGTACCCGGATTAACTAAACTAATGGGCGGCCGCGACAAACTGGAACTTGCCCTCGACAGCCTTTTCATTAAAGGTGAGTACTGGCACGGCAACGAGCCGGGGCATCAAATTCCGTTCATGTATGATTATACAGGTAGTCCATGGAAAACGCAGAAGGCGGTGCGCACTATTTTATACGGCGAGTACAGCAACGGGCCCGGCGGCCTGGGCGGCAATGATGATGCCGGGCAAATGTCGGCCTGGTATATGTTCGCGTCGATGGGTTTTTACCCGCTTAACCCCATATCGGGCGAGTATTTGTTATGCTCCCCTATTTTCGATCATGTAACTATTAACCTCGATGGCGGCAAGAAGCTGCAGGTGGTTACGCATAAGAAGTCGAAGAGTTCCCTATATATCAACGCGGTGAAGTGGAACGGGCAGGCGTATGCGAAGAATTACATCACCTATAACAACATCATAAAAGGCGGTGTGCTCGACATTTATTTGCAGGATGAACCCGATAAAAGCTGGGGGAGTAACCCCAACCAGCAAGGATCGGGATTGAGTAAGTAAAGAGCGCGTCTGTTTCACGTGCGTGTGAAACAGATGAAACAGGTGAAACACTATTTTGGATTAACCGATTGAAAAACAATAACTTGCAAAAATAGAGTGAAACAAAATGAAACAAGATGTAACGACGTATTCGTCTGTGGATTTATGAATAATTTTGTATTATTGCATTGATATTCAAATAACCCTGCCTGCCGGCAGGCAGGTGCAGATCGCCTGGTTTTGGTGAGATGAAACAAACTTTTTTATATAATTAATTCTCTAAACCAAATGGTCAATGAAAAAGTATTACATCCTCATCTTCCTGTTCTTTGCCGGGTTGGTTGGTTCGGCCATTAACTGCCATGATTATTTCACCTGGATACTGGAAGTCTTTCCGGCTATTATAGGGTTGCTGGTTTTACTTTTTACATTTAAACGTTTCCGGTTTGCTTACTTTACTTATGTAATGATATTATTTCATTGCTACATACTGTTTATTGGCGGGCATTATACTTACGCGCAGGTTCCGTTGTTTAACTGGATAAGGGATGTTTTTCATCAATCGCGCAATAATTATGATAAGGTAGGGCATTTTGTACAGGGTTTTGTACCGGCAATTATAACCCGTGAGCTATTTATCCGCCTGAATATTATACAAAAGAAAACCTGGATACCGTTTTTAACGGTAACGGTTTGTATGAGCATAAGCGTTTGTTATGAATTATTAGAATGGCTGGTTTCCGTTTCATCCGGCGCATCCGGCGATTCGTTTTTAGGTACGCAGGGTGATATTTGGGACACTCAATCCGATATGCTCTTTGCCACTATCGGCGCTATTTGTATGGTAACGCTGTTTTCTAAATTCCAGGATAAGATCATCAGGCAGATGAAATAACCGTTTATAAAATACCGGCAGGTTGTATTAAAGATGCTTTTGATATAAAAAACGCATTTTCTCCGCCAAAATCGGGTCAACAAAATAGTCTAAAGGAGTAAGCTCGGCTACCCTTTGTGTTGCCCACTGGCCGTGAAAAGAAAACACGCCCATACCGGGGGTTAGCTTCCCGTTCTTGTCAATTATTACGGTATCTAAAAACTGTTTTATCCAAGTTAATTGCTTCGGATCCGTTTTTATATACGTAATATACAAAACGCGCCTTGTAGTATCGTTCCTTTTTGATACTACCGGTTTGGTTATTAATGCTTTGTAATTGTTGTTAACTTCTTTAAGCATGGTATCAATATTAACAGGCTTCAGCGGGTGCCGCTCATCGTCCGTTTTTTCAGTTACAGAAAACCCTTCCTCCCTCGTCCTGTTATTCATGGCCGCCCTGAAAAAATGCCTGCACGATCCGAGGTAGGCCAGCTTGCGGTTATTTTCCCATTGCTTTTGCTGTGCTTCGGTCCCTTCCAATTCCTCAAAATAGGGGTCGCCATCGTACCCGGCAACATCATACGCATCATAATATTGAAATCGTTTTAGCAGGTATTTAATCTTGTAACCGAGCATATCATTTTCAACCTGTATTGGTTCATCTGCACTTGCTGTCAGTATATCCCTGTTTTTCTCATAATGAAAACTTATAACTTCCGGGTTTAATAACCTGCATTCACCGGCGCTAACATTCTCACCTATAAAATTATTTATAAATATCCGCATATACCGCGCCCGGTTCTTATCAATAGCGCTATTGATGGTAACCGACTTAAGCTGTATACTGTTAACTTTTAATTTAATGGCAACATTAACCGATTTATCCTGTATTTTAATGCTTTGCCTTACAGGTTCAAATCCGAGCATGTTAACCACCAGGTCATAACTGGCCGACGATATTTTGCTTAGCTCAAATTTACCCGAGCCATCCGTAGCAGTGGCGTTTTTTGTATTGGCTAAGTATACCGTAGCACCCGGAAGGGTTTCCCCTTTTTCATCGCTTACTGTACCGCTTATGGAGTAGGTTTGCGCCCTTGCACCAAGCCCAATAAAAATCAATAAAATGAATACCGGGTTTTTCATTTATTTAGCTATTTCTTTTCTGCTAAAGGGTCAACAAAATATTCCAGCGGCAAGAATTCTGCTATCCTTCCCCACGACCAATACCCAAAGAATGAAAAATCCTTTGTGGGGTTGAGCAACAATTCCTTGTCAATTTTTATCGTGTCGGCAAAGGCGTGAATTTCTGATAACTGGTAAGGCTGTTTAAGGGGTAAGCCCAGGGGTGTGGTTAATGGAAAGCCGGTTTTCGAAAATAGGTCGGCTTGCTTTGTACCTATATAAGCGATATATAATTGTGCCCGTACCTGGTTCTTATAATTATAATTAAAGGTGGCCACCATTGCGGGTTGCGCTACCAGGGCCTTAACATTGTCATTGGTTGTTACAAACAACGAATCGTACTGCTTGTATTTTATCATACGGTATTTTTTCTCTGATTTATTATATACATAGCGAAATATCGCAAAGCGGTCCGCATCTAATGTATTGTTTATCACCGCCCTGAAAAAATGCCGGCTCGACCCCAAATAAGCCTCCCTACGGTTATCTTCCCATTGTTTTTGTTGCTGGTCAGTGCCTTTAAGTTCTTCAAAATAGGGGTTGCCTTCATAATTGCAAACATTATGTTCATCGTAAAACTCAAAATGCTTTAACAGGTATTTAAGCCGGTAACCAAGCCCATCGTTTTCAATTACCAGCAGATCGTCGGCGTAGGCGGTAAGGATATTGTTGACCGAATTATAATGAAAATAAAGCACCTCGGGGTTTAATATTTTACATTGGGCCGAATTAACCGACTGCCCGATAAAGTTTTTAATAAACATCTTCATGTATTTCTCCCGTTTCGGGTCGGGCTTGCTGTTTATAGTAACTGCTTTCAGCATAATACTATTAGCGTTTAGTTTAACAGTAATGTTAACCGACTTATCGATAATTTTGATCACCTGGATATCAGCATCAAACCCCAACATTTTAACGTTAAGCTCATAAGGGCCTGGCTGCAACCCACCTAATGAAAACTTACCGTCGCCATCAGTTGCCGCAGCGCTTTTTGTATTGCTTAAAAAAACCGTAGCTCCGGGAAGCGGCACGCCCTTTTCATCGGTTACTGTGCCGCTTATAGCGTAGGTTTGCTGAACCACGGCAACAACTGGACTAACCTTTTCTTTAACGTCCGGTATTTCCTTGTCTTTAATAATTACCATTTTATTATAAATGGTATAACTAAGCGGCTGATCGGAAAATATTTGCGCTAATGCTTCATTTAAAGGGGTGTTTACCAAATTAACACTTACGGTTTGCGCCTTATTTAAAAGTTCGGTTGTGCCTGCAAAATGGTAATCGGTTTGTTTTTGTATGTCTTTATATACGGTTTCAAAGGGGGCATTTACTTCCCTAAGGTTAATTTGCTGGGCATATACTTTTGCACCAAATCCAATAAAAATTAATAAAATGAATACCAGGTTTTTCATTGGTGTGATTATTTATTTGGTTATTTCTTTTGTGCCCAAGGGATCAACAAAATATTCTAACGGCGTAAGTTCTGCTATCCTTCCCCACGCCCAGTAACCCAAAAAAGAAATATCCTTTGTGGGATTGATCAATAATTCATCATCAATTTTTATGGTATCAGCAAATGTGCGGATCTTCGATAGCTGGTCATTCTCCGAAGATATGTCGGAAAAGTTTAAAGGGGAACCGGTTTGTAAAAACAAGTGTGGTTGTTTTTCATCATAAACAATATAAAATTCTCCTTTCGAGGTATCCTGGGGATTTACGACGAAATGATGATCGGGTTTTGATACTAATGCTTTAACATTTTTATCAACGGTTACAAACACGGAATCAAAATCACAATGTTTGAGACCTGTCGCATAAATTCTGTCAGGCTTATATTGATATTGACATATTGCAAATCCGGCTTGTGCTGCTGTATTATTCATTACCGATCTGAAAAAATGCCGGTACGACCCCAAATAAGCTGTTCTCCGGTTTTTCTCCCATTGCTGCTGCTGTGCTTCGGTTCCCTTCAATTCTTCAAAATAGGGGTTACCCTCATAATAGCAAACATTATCATAAGCGCGGTAATTGCCATAAACCCGGTAAGTGCCATAAACTATCTTCGGTTGATATTTATCATAAAATTCAAATTTTTTTAGCAGGTATTTGAGTTGATAACCAAGCGCATCGTTTTCTATAACCAGCAAATCAGCGGCAGTTGCCGTTAATATTTTTGTTTTTTTATCATAATGAAAATTCAATACATCCGGGTTTAATATTTTACACAAGGCAGCACTGGCAGACTTCCCGATGAAATTTTCAATGAACAATTTCATGTACCTTTTCCGGTTTGGATCGGGTTTACCACCGTTTATGCTAACTTCATTAAGCGTAATATTACTTTCCTTTAACCTTACAAAAAGATTAACAGGTTTATCATAAACCTTAATTATCTGTATATTAGGTTCAAACCCCAGCATCTTAACATTGAATTCATATGATCCGGGTGATATCCCATTCAATATAAATTTACCTGAATTGTCAGTCGAGGTGGCATTTTTTGTATTAGTTAAAAAAACCGTCGCTCCGGGTAGTGTCATACCCTTTTCATCGCTTACCGTACCGCTTATTGAGTAGTTATCCTGAACCACAGCATCAACAGGGCTAACTTTTTCTTTAATTTCCGGCATCTCCTTGTCTTTAATAATTACCATTTTATTATAAATGGTATAACTAAGCGGCTGATCGGAAAATATTTGCGCTAATGCTTCATTTAAAGGGGCGTTTACCAAATTAACACTTACCGCTTGCGCCTTGTTTAAAAGTTCTGTTGTACCTGCAAAATGGTAATCGGTTTGTTTTTGTATGTCTTTATATACGGTTTCAAAGGGGGCATTTACTTCCCTTAGGCTTATTTGCTGGGCATATACTTTTACCGCAGTATTGCCAAGACAAATAGTTATAAAAAAAATTAGTGTAAGCTTCATTTTCATTAACTGCTTTTTTAAAAACCTTACTATGCTAATTATTGTTAAATATAAAAACATATACTAACTATTTAGTTAAATATTTCTATATTAAATACTACCCTATTATAAAAACGGGGGGATAATATATTTTTTTCTTCAATAATGTATAAAAAAATCATGTCGTAATTAACCCTTAAAATGTCACCTATGCACCCTGTTTGCAGCATTCATTGAATGCTATATTTGTTACAGAATATTTTTAACCATTAACTTAAAAGGAAAGTACAATGAACAAGATCACCCCATTTTTATGGTTCGACAATAATTTGGAAGAGGCAATGAATTTTTACGCGTCTGTTTTTAAGAATTCAAAAATTGGAAATGTTACCCGCTATACCGAAGCAGGTTCCGTAGCCGGCGGAACGGTAGTTACCGCCACCTTTGAACTGGAAGGTCAGCAGTTTATGGGATTGAATGGCGGGCCTATGTTTAAATTTACAGAAGCCGTATCGTTTTTTGTAAACTGCGAAACACAGCAGGAGATAGATGAGTATTGGGAAAAGTTAACTGCAGGCGGCCAGGAAAGCCGGTGCGGCTGGTTGAAGGACAAGTTTGGTTTATCGTGGCAAATTGTACCGGCTAACCTGGGCCAATTATTAGGTAACCCCAACCCCAAGAAAGCAAAAAATGCCATGAACGCCATGCTTAAAATGGGCAAGCTGGATATTGCGGAACTGGAGAGGGCGAGTGAATCTTAAAAATAAAAACAATGTCATTTCGAACGAGGTACGAGAGAGAAATCTTATACATCATGCAAAGCGTATAAGATTTCTCTCTATCGTTCGAAATGACATTTATGTTTGCGCTTCTACTTACCCGGTTCTCCCATATCACTATTACTAATAAACGCTATCCGCTTACTATCCGGCGACCACGACGGGGTATTGATGGATCCCTGCCCGCCATAAAAATAGGCCAGTACCTTTGGCTTGCCGCCTGCGACGGGCATTAAACGGATATAAACATGCTTATAAGCCGGGTGTGCGCCGGGGTCAACTTCCTCTTTTAAAAACGATATAAAAACCATCCATTTTCCATCCGGCGAAATATGGGCGAACCAGTTATTCATATCATCATTGGTTACCTGCTCCTGCCCGCTTCCGTCGGGTTTCATGCGCCATATTTGCATCACGCCCGAACGTACCGAGTTAAAATAAATGTATTTGCCATCCGGCGTATACTCAGGGCCGTCATCCAGCCCTTTCGTATTGGTTAACTGCACTTCGGGGCCGCCATCCGCAGGGACTTTATAAACATCAAAATCGCCGTTTCGCTGCCCGCAAAATACCAGGCTCTTCCCGTCGGGCGACCAGCCATGCAAATATGATGGCCCGGTTGGTGTAATTTGTTTAGGCGTTCCGCCGCCAATAGGCACCGTGTAAACAATTGAACCCGCTTTTGTATTACTGCTCAAACCAATCATTTTACCATCAAATGAGATAACGTGGTCGTTATTGTTTTTTATGCCGCCGGTATTAATTACAGAAGGCTTTCCGCTTGCCAGGTCAAAATTGTATAGTGTGCCTTTCTCATCATTAAATACCAGGCTTTTATTGTCGGGTGTCCAGTTGGGCGCCTGTATGGAATAAGGAACCGAGTAAACAATTTTGCGGTCGCCGCTGGCAATTTCCATTAACTCTAAATTGCTGCCCAGTATCATTCCCATCTTTTTATTATCAGGAAAAGGAACTGTGATACGCACATTGCTGAATACGGCGCTTTCATTAACATCGGCATTATGTGAACCGATGAACAGGCCCACGTACACCTCATCGCCCAAGTCAATATCAGCTATTTGGGCGGTAACAAACGATTCGCCAAATTTAGCCACCCGCATGGTATAGGTATTTCCTTTACGCTCCAGTTGTATAATATTGGCGTGGTCGGTTTTTGAATAGATCTCTTCGGTTTTAGCGCCTGCCGTACGCCTGAACTGCAGGGAAGTAAGCCCATTACCATGCACAACTGCATTAACGTGCGCCGAATTGCCATCCAATGATTTGCGTACCATCCAGCCAATTTTGCGGTGCAGTTCTACGCCCTCCCACCCTACAAAATCAGCACGGGTATTTACTATAAAATCGCCTTTCATGCGCTTGTATACATAGTGGAACTCATCCTTATCGTTCCAAACATTTTCTCCCGAACCTGATAGGATATACTGGCGGGTTTGCGGTAAATAAACACCATATCCGGGCCTGGTTTTTGCACCTACATCACCTTGTCCGTCAAAAACACCCAGGGGGCCTTGCGCGAAAGATGAAAGGCTTAAAAAGACAGCAAACACTGCCGTAAGCAAACTAATTTTTTTCATTTTATAAGGTTCAAAAAAATGGGCGGTTCTAATGGGAAGTATCCATTGCAATTTAATATTTATTCCTTATTAATTATACTTCGCGTTTTCTTAAAAAAGTTAACATATACAGAAAGCAGCACAGCCAGGAAAAAGCACACAGCGGTCATGTTATGAACCACCGTTGGGCTTATTGAATTGCCGCTAATCGCTTTGACACAATATTCAATAAACGAATTGGGAAGGTTGTGTTCGCCCAACTTTTCCTTGATCTGCCATTGCCAGTCGGTAATTGGGCAATATCCAATTCCAAACCAAATACCCAATATAAACCAGCATCCCGCCGTAACAGCAACACAAATTAAATGCAGTTTCCGGGTTGAGGGCCATATCCATCCTAACAGGTTAAAGCCAATAATAGCCAGGTGAAACAGGGTAAATAGTACATCAAGCAGTTTTAGCGCCATAATTTTTCTCTTTTAAATATAACTAAATCCTGCTTTTAATTAAAAAAATTAAGACCTTGCACTGCTCAAAAGAACCTCTGATTTAAATGAAAAAATTAACAGAAGATAATGCACGGTCGTATACTTTAACCCTCATTATAGTTACTTTTTTTATTCGTCTGCTTATTGCCGCTTATACCGGTTTGGGTAACGGTGAATCGTATTATTTCAGGGGCGCTTTGCATTTTGACTGGAGCTATTTCGACCAGCCGCCCCTGTTTTTCTGGCTGGGCGGGTTAAGTATAAAGCTATTAGGGTTAAATAATTTAGGTTTACGGTTCCCCACCGTTTTATTATTCGCGGGCACAAGCTGGCTGCTTTTTTTAATCACCCGGAAATTATTCAACGCCAAAGCCGGTTTTTGGGCGGTAACGGTAATGAATTTAAGCGCGGTATTTACCGTGGCTATTGCCTGCTGGTACCAGCCCGACGCGCCGCTGATGTTTTTCTGGATGCTGAGTACCTGGTACATCATGAGGGTAATAGGTATTGGCGAAGAAAAACCGCTTAACCCGGCAACCGATAGCCGTAAAATATATATGCTTTGGATAATAATTGGCATTTGCATGGGGCTGGCAACGTTAAGCAAGTACCATGTGCTGTTTTTATTTGCAGGGGTATTTATGTTTGTAAGCACCAATAAAAATCAGCGGCATTGGTTAAAACATCCCGGCCCCTACCTGGCCGTGCTCATCACCATACTCATGGCGTTCCCGGTGTTATGGTGGAACTATAAAAATAATTGGGCATCGTTTGTTTTCCAGGGTTCAAGGGCCGGAACAAGTAACGAGGGCCTTCATTTACATATCGACTGGTTTTTAAGAAGCATATTGGGCCAGGCGGTATGGCTATTGCCCTGGATATGGTTCCCTACCGTAAAGCAGCTTTGGGTAACCTATAAACTGCGCCAGCAGGCCACTTACGGTTTTATTTTTTGGATGTCGGTATTGCCTATTGTGTTTTTTACCATCATTACACTTTGGGCCGATTTGCAATATCATTTTCACTGGCAGGCGCCCGGTTACATGATGCTTTTTATGCCATTAGGTTTTGCTATTGATAAAAAGTTAAGCGATAGCAAAGCAAAACGCCTTACCCGCAGGTGGCTCAACTTTTCTATTTATTTTACTATCATCACCATAAGTGTGCTTGGGCTGCACATGGTTACCGGCTTCTGGCAATCATACGGCCCTAAATGGGTGGTAAGTTTGGGCGGCGGTACAGTAGACCCAACCATACAGGGTGTTGATTTTGATGATGTTATGACCCGCTTTGAAAAAGAAGGCTGGATAGCCAACAAAAATATTTTTGCAGGCAGCACCCGCTGGTGGCTAACCGGTAAAGTAGATTGGGCGCTGAAAGGTAAAAAAGACATCATTTGCTTTAACCCCGACGCGCGCAATATGGCTTTTTTGGTTGATCCGAATACGCTTATTGGTAAAGATGCCATCATAATTGGCGAGGACCACCAGGATACGGTTGATGAAGATGTTAACCCGTTTTTTGACAGCGTAACCAAACTGGCCGATATCCCCGTTATCCGCGGCGGAATAGTGGAAGAGCATTTGCAGGTTTATTATTGCAAAAACTTTCACGAATCGGCTAAACCGTTTAAGGAGAATTATCCCTTATACCGGCAGTTAAAAGGTTTGCCGCCGTTTGGTAATTAGCGGCAGGGTGTCATGCTAAGCCACGTCGAAGCATAGGCGTAAAGGCCCTCGCACATAGTCTTCGACGGGGCTCAGACTGACAACGCTCTGAAATAGTATAATGCCCTATTTACTGCTCCACTGAAAATTTTTAATGCCTATACCGGCAAATACTACAATATAGCCCAGGCTGCATAAAACGGCTATGTTGGCATCGTGCGCCCATGCTTTTGAAGGTTCCATACTGGCTGCCAACATCATTTTGACACATCCATACGGCGAAAAGCGCACCACTTCTTTTAGCTGCTGGTTTTCAAAAAATGTACTAAACATACCCACCATCATTAGTGCAATATAGGTAATGCGGGTTACGGCGTTGATGGTTTCAAAACCTTTTATCAGGCCTACTATCAGTTGGCCCAGGCTCAAATAAACGGTTGCGCCTAAAATGGCTATAAAAAAGGTAATCACATAGCCCAAAGGAGCAAGTAAAACACCATCATATTGATATCCTACAATAAAAACTACCAATGTTAACACGGCTATCATTACCAGTTGAACACAGATGCGACTTGTCATAATTACCCAGGTAGGCACTGGTGCTACACGCAGGCGTTGAAAAATACCTTTATCTCTATCCCTGGCGACCGATAGTGTATAACCCATTAAACCAATAGCGATAAGGCCGATAGCAATAGCCGTGGCTAACACGGTAGGACCGCCTACATGTTTAATAAGTCCTTTCCATGTAAACAATACAATCAAAGGCACGAACAATGATATTATAGCCGAACGGCGGTTACTTATTAAAGTAGCCATATCGGCCCTGAATAGCGTAGCAAATACGGTTGATGTTTTGGGTATGATCGTTTCTTCCATTTTTTTTTTTGAGATCAGGCGCGTACCGCGCTGCCGGTTAAGCCAATAAATACATCTTCTAAAGTTATTTTCCCCCGGCGCGAAACGGCTATTACTTCCGGGTCATCGCGGTGTTTGTCTATGAGCGCTTGTGGGGTATCAACAGCAATTACACGGCCGTGATCAATAATAGCTATACGGTCGCAAACAGATTCTGCTTCTTCCATGGAGTGCGTGGTTAATAACACCGCGTGGCCCCGTTCACGTATGGCCTCAATGCGCCCCCAAAGCTGGCGGCGCGCCTGCGGGTCGAGCCCGGTTGTGGGTTCATCAAGCAACACCAATCTGGGGTTGTGTATGGTTGCTATAACCAACGAAACCCGTTGCTGCTGCCCGCCCGAAAGCTGGCTGAATTTTTTAGCGGACGCATCTTCCAGGCCGATATCTTTAAGGGTATCTTTTATTTTATCCTTACTCATCGGTACGCCGTAGATACCCGAAAACAATTGCAGAATTTGCACCACATTCAATTCGGGCTGAAAACTGGTTGATTGCAATTGCACACCCATTGAAGCCCGTGCGTGCAATGGCTTTTCGCTAACACTTTGCCCGTTTACTATAATGGTGCCCTCTTTAAATTTTATTAAGCCTTCTATGGCGCTCAGGGTGCTTGTTTTGCCCGCGCCGTTTGGGCCAAGCAAACCAAAAATTTCCCCCTGGAGCACATCGAACCCCACATTATTAACGGCAACAACATTACCGTAATTAACGTGAAGGCCTTCAACTTTTAATATGTATTTATCCTGCTCAACAGCCATGGTTATTATACTTTATGCTTCTTAGAGCAAGGTAATTTATTTTTATTACAAAAAATAACATCACTTAAAATTCAAACCAAAGGGTACCTGTCACAGGCTGGCCGTTATTATGATTTTTTTGGCTTTGCGGCCCCATCACTTTTGCAGGTTGAAACTTAGTACCAATAGCGCTTATCCCGTTTAAAAACCCTATGCTACCTTCGGGGAAAGGCGGCTCTACATTATTTTCTTTCAACGCGTCTTTTTCCCTTGCAGGGTGTAGCATTTGGAAGTACATATTTTTATTATCCGTATACACCGTAAACGGCGATTCTTTATTTTCAATTACCACCCAGTTAACTTCGGCATGGTAGCCTTTAAATTCGGGGTATCCCCAGGTTTCGCCGGTAATGGTATTGTTATAAGCCTTATGCCACACGCCAAATTGCTGCCCGCGCAACCTGTTTTTCCAAACGCGGTAAGGGCCCCGGCCCAGCCATTTCATACCCGTAATTTTTTCTTCCGGATAATTAAAAGTTATACCCATAAAATCAGCGTCGCCGGTTTGGGTATAGGCATATTCCAGTTTAACCGGGCGGTTAACCGTGAATATCCATTTTATATTTAAGGTTGCGGCACCGCCGTAATTAGCCTCAATAACATATTTGCCATCAACCGCTTTATTGGTAAAATCCTTTAATGTTGTATTTACTCCCGCCAAAACCGGGCCGCCGGATAGGGAAATCGTTGTTTTACCTTTAATTACCTTTTCAATGTACCCGGTGTTTTTAGCAAAATAATAAGCTACCCCATTATTTTTAATAATAAGCTCATTGCCGGCAGTACTGCTTTCAATACCAGAACTTGGCAACGCTTCAGGAGTCTTTTTTATTTCAGCCGGCGCTTTTATGTCCCAGCTCCAGGTAAATAATTCTTCGCCATGTGGTCCGTATGCGGTTAAATAAAGTGCGTCGTTTGTCGCCCATGTCGGGGGTAAGTGCAAATTCAGCATACCTTTTTCACCGGGGGCAAGATCAGGTGGTAACGGAGCGCCGGCAGCTATTACAATAGCCTTTGTGCTTTTATTTTGTGCCGATGGAAATTTAACCAACTGCCATTTAAAAGTGCACTGGCTTAATTTGGTAAAAGCGTACCTGTTCTCTACCTCTACTTTACCATCAAAGGTTTTATCAATTGGCTGGGGGTTAATATATACCGGCGACCAAATTTCTTTTATGGTATAAAAACTCGCCTCCTTTTCGCGGTGCGGGCCGACGATACCATCGGGGGCATGGTTGCCATCGGTATCGTAGGTATTATCCTTATCGGTGCGGATCACTGCCTCATCCAAAAATGCCCATATAAAACCGCCTGCGCCATGCGGGTGTTTCAACATCAGGCTCCAGAAATCATCCAGCCCTGCTCCTGCACCGCCATCGTACAGGCCATGCATAAACTCCGTAGGGAAGAAAACATCCTGCTCGGTCGCTACTGATTTTACGATATAGCTATAATCAGGATAATGTTTGGTATTGGTGCCATTAAACCTTTCCCAGGGATGTATTACCGTGCGGTTTTGTGGGTCATATAAAGCATAATCATTATCCAGTAACGTGTTCCAGCCGCCCTCGTTACCGTTATCCCAAAATATAATTGACGGGTGATTTACGTCGCGCACCACCATTTCTTTAACCAGTTTATGGCCAACCAGGGTATCGTATTTCGCTTCCCACCCGGTTAGCTCATCCAGCACATACAAGCCCAGCGAATCGCAAACATTTAAAAAATCCTGGTCGGGAGGGTAATGCGACATGCGTACCGCGTTCATATTCATTTCCTTCATCAATTTTACATCCAGCAAATGAACCGGGTGACTTAGCGTGCGCCCCGTTTCGGGCCAGAAACTATGGCGATTACAACCTTTCAGTAGTATTTTGGCGCCGTTTACATAAAACCCGTCATGAAGGCGTAGCTCAACCGTGCGGAAACCAAATTTTTGTTTGATGCGATGAATAACACCCTGTTTGTTTTTTATAGCAACAACTACCCGGTATAAATTGGGGAACTCGGAACTCCATAATAAAGGTTTGTTAAAACTGCTTTTTAGCTCCAAATGATCCTGCATAGTATTGGCAGTGACCGAAAAAGGCTTGCCCACGTTTTCACCGTTTAGCTTTTGAACCTGTGCCTCTATTGTTTCACCACCGCGAAGATTTTGCAGATAGGCATCCAATTGAAAAGAACCATCGGCTTTTGCATTTATAGCTACCCTGTCGATAAAAGTTTCGGGAACAATTTCTAAATAAACAGGGCGATATATACCCCCAAATAACCAGAAATCGCTGTTTTTACGTTCCGCGTCATTTACAGAAGCATTTGCTGATGTTTTGTCGACTGTCACCTCCAGCAGGTTTTGGGCATTCGGTTTAAGCAGGCTGGTTATATCATATTTAAAGCGATAAAAGCTGC
>JABDBW010000014.1 GCA_013288485.1 Bacteroidota bacterium | reverse complement strand
GCCCAGGTATTGCACCTTACGGGTTTTGGGCATAAATACGCTGTTCATGTGTGCTTCCTGGTTGTAGTAATCCTGCCCGTCGCAGGTTATGCCGCCCAGGTTTACGCGTTCGTATTCGCTGTCCCAGTTGTTAACCGGCAGCAGGATGTATTTTTGGTTAAGCGCCCAAACATCGGGCAGGTTGGTAATGAACGAGCCATCCAGCATCAGCCAGCGTTCGCGGTCGTTTTGCTGTTTACGGCCCAATACTTTGTATAGTATGCCCGATGCCTCGGCAACGGTATATTTGCCAAATTCGGTAATAATATCAGGTTCTACCGTATCATTATCGGCGCATATCTCTTTTATCCGGCTCACAATTTCGTTTATCATGTATTCATAATCAAAATCAAAAACCAGCGAATCTTTAAACGGCATACCGCCGCCAATATCCAGCGTATCTAAAGCGGGGTTTATTTTTTTGAACTTGCAATATAGCGTAACATATTTTTCCAGCTCGTTCCAGTAATAAGGCGTATCAGATATGCCCGAATTAATAAAGAAATGCAGCAGCTTAACCTGGAAATTAGGGTTGCTTTCTATCTTGTTATAATAAAAATCAATAATATCTTCCATACGCACACCTAAACGCGAGGTGTAGAATTGCGAATCTGGCTGCTCTTCCGCCGCTATCCTGATGCCTAAGTTGCAGGGGGTGCTCATTTCTACCTCATCATCATACAGGTTAAATTCCTCTTTATTATCTAATACGGGGATGATGTTTTTAAACCCGTCATGCAGCATATCAATAATATAGGTTTTATATTGAAAGGTTTTAAATCCATTGCATATTACGGTCACGTCCTTATCTACCGCCCCTTTTTTCTCCAGCGCGTCTATCATCGGCATATCAAACGCCGACGAGGTTTCCAGGTGGATATCATTCTTCAACGCTTCCTCAACAATATGCCTGAAATGCGAGCTTTTGGTGCAATAGCAATATTTATAACCCCCGCGGTAATTGTTTTTTATGATAGCCTGCTGAAACAGCAGTTTGGCCTGCTGAATTTTCTTGGTAATTATGGGCAGGTAAGTAAAGCGCAGGGGAGTACCGTACGTTTCTATCATCTCCATTAAATTCAGATCATGAAAATATAATTCATCGTCAATGATCTCAAAACCCTCCTGCGGAAAGCCAACACTCAAGTCAAGAAATTCCTGGTAACTCTGCATTTATCGTAATAAATAAAAATCCGCGCAAAAATGTAATTTTTAAATGGAATTAAAGGCTATTTGTCAGGGAAATTTATTGTTGAAATGTAATTTGTTTATGCTGGTTCATAGATCATGGTTGATGGTTCATAGTACGTGGGTAGGGTAGTTATTGGTTATTGGGTTATAAGGTTATTCGTTTTGGGATGTTGTATTGGGGTCTTTCGGACTTCCTGTCTTTCGGACTTACCGACTAAATGACTAATTTTACCGAATGAATTTTATTGTTGAAGCCACCGTTAAAGCCATTAAACACATCTATCAAACCGATATCGCGCCTGCCGATATCAGTTTGCAGGAAACACGCAAAGAGTTTGAGGGGCAGGTTACTATAGTTACTTTTCCGTTTACTAAGTTTTCTAAAAGATCGCCCGAACAAACCGGTAATGAAATAGGCGAATACCTGAAAAACGAACTAAAGGAGGTTTCAGCATTTAACGTAATAAAAGGATTTTTAAATATCTCTTTGTCCGGCACGTATTGGATCAACCAACTATACACCGAAATTTTGCCCGATACATTTGCCGTTTTTAAACCGAACGGCAAAAAAGTAATGGTTGAATATTCATCGCCCAATACCAATAAACCATTGCATTTGGGGCATGTACGCAATAACCTGTTAGGCTATTCGGTAGCGCGGATACTGGACGCGGCAGGATACGAAGTGATAAAAACCAACCTGGTGAATGACCGCGGCATCCACATCTGCAAATCAATGCTGGCCTGGCAACTTTATGGCAACGGGGAAACGCCCGAATCTACCGGCGAAAAAGGTGATCATTTGGTAGGCAAATACTATGTAATATTTGATCAGGAATATAAAAAGGAGATAGAATTTTTAAAAAACCAGGGACAAACAGAAGAAGAAGCTAAAAAGAATGCGGCGCTCATCAAATCGGCGCAGGAAATGCTGCTGAAATGGGAAGCAGGGGACGAGGATGTAATTAATTTATGGAAAACCATGAATACCTGGGTGTATGACGGCTTCGGGAAAACCTATAAAGCATTGGGGGTGGAGTTTGATAAATTCTATTACGAATCGGACACTTATTTATTAGGTAAAGATATTGTTGAGGAAGGACTGCAAAGCGGCGTATTTATAAAAAAAGAGGATGGTTCGGTATGGATAGACCTTACCGCCGACGGCCTTGATGAAAAACTGGTTTTGCGCGCCGACGGCACTTCCGTGTATATGACACAGGATATGGGCACGGCCCAGTTAAAATATAACGATTACCACATGGACGAATCTATTTATGTGGTAGGTAACGAGCAGGATTATCACTTTAAAGTACTGTTCCTGATACTTCAAAAATTGCGGAAAACCTGGGCGAAGGGCTTGTATCATTTATCATATGGCATGGTCGACTTGCCATCAGGTAAAATGAAATCGCGCGAAGGGACGGTGGTTGATGCCGATGAGCTGATAGCCGAAATGGAAAGCACCGCCAAAGAGGTTACCGAAGCATTAGGCAAAATAAATGATTTTAGCGAACAAGAAAGATTGCAATTATACCATACTATAGGTATGGGCGCTTTAAAATATTTCCTGCTAAAAGTCGACCCTAAAAAACGGTTGTTGTTTGACCCCAATGAATCGGTTGATTTTCAAGGGCATACGGGTCCGTTTATTCAGTATACCCATGCGCGTATCAAATCGGTTTTAAGCCGGACCACCCTAACGGGGGTAGAGGCAGAGCCTATAGAATTGAATTCTGAAGAACGCGACCTGATAGTTACCTTAACGCGGTTCCCCGAAACCATTACCTTAGCGGCAAGCGGTTATAACCCGGGTATTGTAGCTAATTATGTATATGAACTGGCTAAAGTTTATAACAAGTTTTATCATGAACTTTCCATTCTGCAAGCTGAGGATGAACAGGTAAAACAATTCAGGCTGCAGCTTTCGGTTGCCGCGGCTAAGGTTATCAGCAAGGCAATGAATTTGTTGGGTATAACAGTGCCGGAGAGGATGTAAATCCGCTACCGGGGCTTTAGCCAAAATAGCTGCGATTTTTTTTATTTTTTTGCTATGTTTGTTCACCAATTATCCCCTTTCAGAATGAACACAAAACACGCTTTCCTGATTACAGCAGCATTTGCTTTAATTGTTTTTTCGGCTAACGCACAAAATAAGCCCCGGCATGAGGATACAGAGATATATGAACCTGTTCCAAAGGTGATCACACCGGGTAAAACAGACAGCGACGCCCCCTCAGACGCCATAGTTTTATTTGACGGGAAAAACCTGGATCAATGGGTATCAACGCAGGATCGCAGTCAACCTGCCCCATGGACCGTTGCAGACGGGATATTGACCGTAAAAAAGGGGACTACCAATATTGAGACCAAAAGATCATTCTCCAGCTACCAGATACACGTGGAATGGAAGATACCCGCAAATATTACCGGTTCAGACCAGGCAAGGGGGAACAGCGGCTTATTTTTCGCCTCTTTGGGTAAAGGTGACGCGGGTTATGAGTTGCAGATATTGGATTCGTATATTAATAAAACTTATGTTAATGGGCAGGCGGGTAGTATATATAAGCAGTTTATACCCCTGGTAAATGCCTGTAAGCCCCCGGGCGAATGGCAAAGCTATGACGCGATATGGACCGCGCCGACTTTTAATGAGGACGGCACTGTTAAAACCCCGGCAAAGGTCACCGCGTTTCAAAACGGTGTTTTAATACAGAATGATGTTGTTTTATTAGGGCAAACCTTATTTATAGGCAAGCCAACTTATGTAAAACATGGCCCGGCGCCAATTAAATTACAGGCACACGGCGATAAAAGCGAACCCATAAGTTTCCGCAATATTTGGGTTAGGGAGCTTTAACATTCTGATATCAATAAAAATAAAAAATCGAAAGCATGAATAAGAATATATTTTTAAAACTAACATTAGTTGCTCTGTTAACCGTAGTATTTAATAGGGGCAACGGCCAGGGCAAAACAACTAAACAATCATTTAATATAGGCCCTTCACTGGATGCCTACAATGTAAGCTGGGATACGCCCGGCCCAACCTCTTCACAGTCGATGCCAACGGGTAACGGTGATATTGGCTTGAATGTTTGGGTAGAACCAACAGGCGACCTTTGTTTTTTTATTGCTAAAACTGATGCATGGGGGTCACCATCGCCAACTGAAAAAAATGCCTGGATAAAAGATGGCGGTGTATTGATGAAATTAGGAAAGGTGCGGGTATCTGTAAGCCCCAATCCTTTAGCACAAAATGCACCTTTTCAACAAATACTAAGGTTGCATAATAGTGAAATATTGATTAAGGAGGGGGATGTGCAGTTAAGGGTATGGGTTGATGCCAATCACCAGGTTATAAGAGTTGAATCAAAAAGCGTAAGCCCTGTTACCGTAAAAGTTACACTGGATAACTGGCGCTTGGGTAATGGTGACATGTTAGCTAATAACCAGGCTAATAAAATTACATGGTACCATGCAAACCCTGCCGATTCAGACCCGAATTTGCGTGGGTTCACTTTTGGCGGAATGATAAAAGGTAATAACCTGGTAACTAAGGATGATACTACTTTACAATCGCGTGTGGCGGTTAAAACACAGTTGATCTCCGTTTATCCGCTGACAACCAAAGACCTGACCGTTGAGCAGTGGCAAGCAAAAATTAATAAACAGGTACAGCAAATTGACGCGCTTAACCTAGAACAAACACATTTGGCACATCAGCAATGGTGGGATAAGTTCTGGCACCGCAGCTGGATATTTATTAAAGGCGATGAGGCTACAACAAAAGTAAACCAGGGTTATGTTTTACAACGCTACGTCAC
Source organism: Bacteroidota bacterium (assembly GCA_013288485.1). GTDB lineage: Bacteria > Bacteroidota > Bacteroidia > Sphingobacteriales > Sphingobacteriaceae > Mucilaginibacter. Next base: position 37,429 of record JABDBW010000014.1, on the reverse strand, counting down.
CGCTTGCGCGGGCAGGGGAGCATATCCTATAAAATTCAATGGCTCTATTTTCATTGTTGATAATCCGCAATACAGGCAAAATAGAAAAACTGTGAGTATTGATGCCGATTACCGCGAGTGGGGTGGGCAATATTGGTTTCAGAATACAAGGCATATGTACTGGCCACGTTTAATGGCCGGCGACTTTGACGAAATGCTGCCACTGTTTAATATGTATGCCAAAATATTACCGGCCAACAAAATACAAGTTAAAGAGTATTATAAACATGACGGTGCTTACCTTGGCGAAACTGCACCATTTTGGGGAGGTATAGCATATGTGGGGCCAGAGGTAAAGGAGAGCTGGACGGCTCATTATTTTACCCCTATACTGGAGCTTAGCATGATGATGCTTGACTATTATGAGTATACTGGGGATAAAAAATTTGCTAAAGAAACCTTAGTGCCTATTGCAACAGCAGGGCTTGAGTTTTTTGATAAACATTTTGGCCGTGATGCACAGGGAAAATTATTACTTGACCCGGATAATTCAATAGAACAGTATTGGAAGGTGCACAACCCAGCCCCTGATATTGCAGGCTTGAATGCAATTACAACCCGTATGTTGGCTTTACCTGCTGATGTGACAGATGCCACATCACGCGCTAACTGGAAAAGGTTAAAGAGTGAATTACCTCCGTTGCCTAAAGGAAAGAAGAATGGAAAAGAAATATTGTTCCCATATACTACTGATACAATTACTGCCAGGCCACGCAATTCTGAAAATCCTGAATTGTATTCGATATTTCCGTTTCGCAGCTATGGTTTAGGGAAGCCTGATTTAGAAACAGCTATCAATACCTTTAACGTACGTAAATTTAAAAGTAAAGGCTGTTGGGTACAGGATGGGGTTCAAGCTGCTCTATTGGGTTTGTCAGATGTAGCAAAAGAGGATGTTTCATTTTCACTTACCCGAAAAGAACCAACGTTTAAATTTCAGGCCTTTTGGGCTACAGGGCATGATTATGCCCCCGATGAAGATAACGGAGGCAATGGCGAAAACGGTTTACAGCAAATGCTGATGCAGGTTGATGGTAAAAAAATAATGCTGTTACCAGCCTGGCCTAAAGAGTGGGGGAATACAGAGTTTAAACTGAACGCACCTTATAACACAACCGTTCAGGGTAAAGTGGTAGATGGTAAATTAACAGGCCTGGTAGTTATACCGGCATCACGCAGGGCCGACGTTATTGATATGTCAAAACAATAAGAGTTTTACCGAAAATACTTACCAGTCATTTAAAGGCAAAGTGCAGGTAAGCATTTTGCCTTTTGTATTATATTTTAGCTTGATATAAACGGAGCAAAAAAAGTTTGTAACTAAAAAATATTAAGGAATAAGAAAAAAATATTTGCTTATTAAAACATAAGAATACGTAAATGGCATAATTTTAATAAAATTATTAATATATTTTGATTTAAGAAGCAATGCCATTATATTTAAGACGATTAAACTATTGATTGTACCGTATTAGCCATTTGCATGAAAAAGCTCCCCCTATTTTTCATCATGTTTCTTTTATCGTGCGCTGCACCTAAGGCAACTATTGTTGCCCCAAAAACCAATTTTAATAGTCATCCCCAGCCTTATCATATATTTACAATTGGAAAGTGGAATTCAGATTATGTTGTTCTAACCCTTATTGATGCCAGGAATACCTATTTTAGTGTCCGGGTAGCAAATGATCCATCCTTTAAAAAAGGGGCAATTTACACGCCCTGAAAACACTTCCTTATCATTGACAAATGTTAGGTTATTTATAACTTAGCAAACTGCGTACAGCAGTATTAAAAGTAATTTTTATAACCGGATACAGGCCATGATCAAAGATTTAAACGCATTAAACCAGGTAGCTGAATTTCATACCACCTTTAAACATCCTATTAAACCCGAACCTGTTATCCCATCCGTTGAGCGTTGTAATTTACGCATTGAGCTTTTGGCCGAAGAATTAAAAGAGTTGCAGCAAGCTGTTAATGATAATGACCTGGTTGAAATTGCCGATGCGCTTTGCGACCTGCAATATGTACTTTCGGGAGCAGTTTTGGAGTTTGGGTTGGGAGGGAAATTTAAAGAGCTTTTTGATGAGGTTCATCGTTCAAATATGAGTAAAGCCTGTAAAACAATAGAGGAGGCTAACAAAACCATTGCGCATTATAAGAATAACGGCAATATCGAATCATACTATAAAGAAATTGACGGGTTGTACCTGGTGTACAGAAAGCCCGATGATAAAACGTTAAAATCTGTAAACTACTCGCCTGCCGATCTGCGCAAAATATTAGGGTAACTGTATGCTTGATATCCTTTATCGCGATGATCATCTTATCGCCATTAATAAACCACATGGTTTACTCGTGCATCGTTCGTCAATTGCCGCGGACGCGGAAGAATTTGCACTGCAATTATTAAGAGACCAGGTTGGCCTGAAAGTTAACCCTGTTCACCGGTTGGACAGGGCAACAGGCGGAATTTTATTATTCGCGCTTGATAAACAGGCAGAAATAACCATGCAGCAGCAGTTTTCAGAAAACAAGGTAGATAAAAAATATTTAGCCATTGTGCGGGGTTATACAGATGGCAATGGAGAAATAGATTATCCCCTAAGAAAAGAGAATGGCGCCTTACAGGCCGCCTTTACGGCGTATACCACGCTTAAACATGCAGAAATAGCTGTTCCTTTTGGCAAACATGAAACTTCAAGGTATTCGTTAATAGAAATTAAGCCAACCACCGGGCGCATGCACCAGATCAGGAAGCATTTGAGCCATATTTTTCACCCCATAATAGGTGATCGTACCCACGGCTGTAATAAACAGAATAAATTGTTTAAAGAAAATTGGAACATGACCACATTACTATTACACGCTGCACAGTTAAAATTTACACATCCGGTTACGGGTATTGGCATAACAATTGAAGCCTCTATACAAAACGAATTTAACCGTGTGATGAATATAATGAATTGGTAGCTATATCTTTGTATAAAACAAAGCAAACTTGATTTTGTAGTAACTTCATGACAGATACATTAAACTATTACCTGTATAAAGATGGCGAAGAACATATGATAACCATTACACCGGTTAACCAGAATATACCGGGTGGCGACTTATATATAACAGGTGTATTCAGGCTGAATGAGGGTGAAACAGACCTGGGCGATATTGTGTTTGATGACAACATGAACCAGTGGGAATATACAGGTATGGGTGATTTGACGCATGAACAGGCCGGTGAAATAGCCGGCTACATACAGGCAACTAATAAATCAACCCCACATACGGATGTATTGTAAATACGTTTAATAACTCTTGCACGTAAACGTTTCTAATTTTAACTTTACCCCGAAACCATTTATACTGTTACCAATTAAAACATGGACGAGTTAGAAAATTTTTCGGAGAAAATTCATGAACAAAGTAATGAGCATGCCCATCATATCCTGGAGGAGGGAAAAGAAAAGTGGGTGCTATTTGTAGCCCTTTCAACTGCATTAATTGCGGTGCTTGCTGCCATTACCGGGCTTTTGGCCGGCGAACATGCAGACGAAGCCATGCTGGCCCAGTTACACGCTTCAGACCAATGGGCGTACTACCAGGCAAAAGGCATTAAATCGGGAACATTGGACGAAACAAGTAAACTATTAACTGCATTTGGAAAAACCCCAATAGCCGCTGACCAGGATAAAATAAAAGCAAATAAAAAAGAACAGGCAACGATCAAGACCGAAGCAGAAAAACTTCAAAAAGAATCAGACGACCATGTTGCCAAACATAGCGTATTTGCACGGGGCATTACCTTGTTTCAAATTTCCATAGCCATAGGGGCCATATCCATCATTGTAAAGCGAAAAAGTTTATGGCTGGTGAGTATGGGTTTCGCGTGTATTGGTATTTTCTTTTTAATACAGGGCATCTGGTTTTAAGCATAAATTTATGAAAGGTATTGTATTTGGCTGCGTAGTTATCAGCGCGGTTTTTTTGAGCATTTCGGGCCAATGCCAGGTAAAAAAGGATGATAAAGTAAGGCTAATTACCCTTGACCCCGGCCATTTCCACGCGGCGCTGGTACAAAAAACAATGCTAAACGGCATTGAACCTGATGTATATGTGTATGCGCCAAAAGGAGAAGACGTGCAACAACACCTGGATAAGGTGAATGCCTATAACCACCGTGCAGCCGACCCCACACACTGGAACGAGATTGTTTACCTGGGTGATGATTTTTTTAATAAAATGATTGCCGAAAAACGCGGAAACGTGATAGTAATGGCTGGCAACAATCAAAAGAAAACAGAATATATTAAACGATCAGTTGATGCGGGGTTCAATGTTTTGGGCGATAAGCCTATGGCGATCGATAACGAGCATTTCGAAATGCTAAAAAGTGCCTTTACCCAGGCGGCCCGCAAAAAATTGGTATTGTATGATATCATGACCGAGCGCTATGAAATAACCAACGCGCTACAACGGGAATTTGCGATGATACCCGAAGTATTCGGTAAGTTAAAAAAAGGTACGCCGCAGCACCCCGGCGTTGAAATGGAGAGTGTTCATTATTATTATAAATATGTTTCGGGCAGTGTACTTAGCAGGCCGGCATGGTTTTTTGATGTAAAACAGCAAGGGGAGGGCCTACAGGACGTTGGCGTACACCTGGTTGATCTTACCCAATGGGAATGCTTCCCCGACCGGATAATTGATTATAAAAAGGATATACAATTTAACAGCGCCAAACACTGGACATCGGACATTACCCTGAGCCAATTTAACGCTATAACCAAATTAAACGGCTTCCCCGCGTTTTTAAAGAAGAATGTAGTGAAGGATACCATTTTAAAATTTTATGCCAATGGTACTGTTAATTACAAGCTGTTTGGCACTAATGTTAAACTAACAGCCAAATGGGCCTATTCTGCGCCTCCGGGTAGCGGCGATAGTCAGAACTCTGTATTGCATGGCACCAAAGCCGATCTGTATGTAAGGCAGGGAGAAACAGAAAAGTTTACACCCGTTTTATATATCGAACCGGTAACTAACAGTGACGCTTACGAAAAACAGTTGCTTGAAAAATTAAAAATTGTACAGGATAAATACCCGGGGGTTGAGTTAAAGAAGAATGCCAAGGGTTGGGAGGTTATCATTCCCGACAAATATAAAGACGGCCACGAAGCACACTTCGGGCGGGTAACTGAAAAATACCTGGATTACCTGCGCAACGGTAATATGCCCAAATGGGAAGTGCCTGATATGATAGCGAAGTATTATACTACGACTATGGCATTGGCGATGGCTAAAAAATATTAAGGGCGCGTTATTACCCGTATCTTTGCCGCATGATAAAACAAGCGCTGGAGAACCTTAAGATCACGGCATTGAACGAAATGCAACACGCCGCGTTAAATGCGGACGAAAAACGTGATCTTATATTGCTGTCGCCAACCGGCTCGGGTAAAACATTAGGTTTTTTATTGCCACTGTTAAAAACGCTGGATGAAGCTAATCCATTAGTGCAGGTGCTTATTCTCGTTCCGTCAAGGGAATTGGCCTTACAAATAGAACAGGTATTCAGAACCATCGGCAGCGGTTTTAAAGTTAACTGCTGTTACGGCGGCCATTCAACAAAAATTGAAAAGAACAGCCTTTCGCAACCGCCCGCGGTTTTAATCGGCACACCCGGCCGTATCGCGTATCATTTACGGCATAACAGTTTTAGTACCGAAGGGATACATACCCTAATATTGGATGAGTTCGATAAATCGTTAGAATTTGGTTTTCAAACGGATATGACCGTAATTATTCGTCAGCTTCCTCATTTAAAAAAACGGGTGCTGACCTCGGCTACGCGGATGAAAGAAATACCCGGTTTTACAGGGGTAACTGATCCGATAGAATTGGATTTCCTGAACAATAAAGCAAACGCGCCTGATATAGAATTAAAAGCAGTTATAGCTGATGCCGCCGATAAGCTTGATACACTGTTCTCTTTGATATGTAAAATAGGAAATAAGGCTACCCTTATATTCTGTAACCACCGCGAAGCAGTGGAACGCATAAGCGACTTGCTTTGGAACAGGGGAGTGGTACATGACATTTTTCATGGGGGTATGGAGCAGGAAGACAGAGAGCGGGCGCTTTTAAAATTCAGGAACGGCAGCCACAGGCTGTTAATTACTACCGACCTGGCTTCGCGCGGGCTGGATATTCCTGAAATTGAATATATAGTACATTACCAGTTGCCGCATAATGAAGAAGCTTTTTTGCACCGTAACGGCCGGACAGCACGTATGCACGCTAAAGGGACAGCTTATTTGATATTAACCCCGGATGAAAAACCCGATTACCTGCGCGGGCAACCTGAAATTGAAGAATTAACCGCAAATTTGCCTTTACCCGAAATTACCCCCTGGGCAACGTTGTATATTGCAGCGGGTAAAAAGGACAAGGTTAACAAAGTAGATATTGTTGGGCTATTGCTTAAAAAAGGCGGCTTGAATAAAGATGAACTGGGTTTAATAGAAGTTTTAGACCATTCTTCCTACGCCGCTGTAAAACGTAACCGCATTGAGCGTTTGGTAGCGTTAATAAAAGGAGAAAAGATAAAAAACAAGAAAGTAAAAATTGAGATATCAAGATAGAATAAGATGAGCAATAATGATATAATGAAAAAGTTGAGGGTAGCGATGAAGTTTACCGATGATGATATTATAAAAGTTTTAGAGCTGGCTAATTTCAGGATAACCAAAACCGAGTTGGGCGCCATTTTCAGGAAAGATGACCATCCCAATTTTAAACCCTGCGGCGACCAGATACTGCGCAATTTTTTAAACGGGCTCATCATTTACAAACGCGGGCCTAAAGCGTAACCTACTGCGCCGGCGTTGACCGCTGGATGACCTTTATTCTGCCGCTCTTTATCAATCGCTGTTGTTCTTCCGAGAATGCTTCCCTTCCGCCAAACTCCTGCACCCAATAGGTATCATATTCGGCCACGCCAACTTCTTTAAAACCCGGGTTCATCAGGTTTCTGCAATGGCCCTCGCTTTTAAACCATCCTGCCATCACTTCGGCAATGCTTTGCTGCCCCTGTGCAATATTTTCGCCAACAGTATAGCTTTTATACCCGCTGGTGCCATAGCCTGCATTTTCAACCCTGTTATAAGGCGAACTGCCATCCTTACTTTCATGGCTAAAATAGTTTTTATTGGCCATATCCTTTGCATGGCCCATTGCTGCTTTTTCTAAAACATCATTCCAGGTTAAAGGCGGAACAGGCGGCATATAAGTTACGCCGCAATTACAGCCATCTTGCCGGGTGCGGTTAATGCGTTCTAAAAATTCTTTTTTAAATTTATTATCAGCACGCGGCTGGCATTTTACACTTTCGGTAAACAGAAATATTACTGTCAGCGCCAAAATTAAATTCTTCATGCTGTATAAGACAGTTTACGGGTAAGTAGGTTTAACGAAATTTTTAAACGGTCTATTTACGAAGCTTTTTACGCTTTTTGTATATGGCTAATAAGGAAATCAGCAAGGTTACTGTAAACAGTATTATAATAAGGCTATCCTTGCGGCGTAATTTGGTTTGTAAACTTTGCCACTGGCTGTAGAGTAAACTTTTTTTTTGTTTTGCAGGGAATCACGGACCCTGATCTTAGTTATCAATGCAGCATCTTCGCTTTTGCGGATGCTATCCTCAATAAAATCATGTCTTTTAATAGCTTTTGCTTCTTTAGTATAATTGTTCAGGTGGCTGTAAAGTAACGCGTAGGTTTCCTGTACGTGCGATTCAACCCTGGGATAATGATTTGCGGTGGATAATTTTAATGCCTCGTTCAAATCGCTCATAGCCAAGCTATAATCTTTAATATCCATTTTTATATTGGCCAGCTCGATCAGTGAGGTAAGAATATTTGGAACGTCATTTTTAGCACGCGACAGCGTATTTGACTGCAGGATTAACCATTTTGCCTGGCTGTATTTTTTTTGCGAACGGTATATCTTCGACAGGTAATTGAAACAATTTATTAACCCTGTAGTATCGTTGTACTTCGAGTACAGATGTAAGGCCAGGTAAGTATAATTGAGTGCCTGGTTTTGATCGTCAAGTTTGGTCTTTTTATCGGCAGCGCTATCATTTTTTAAATATTGTGCAACCATTTGCAGGTATACGGCCGATTTTAGGGAATCATTAGTGATCAATTTTAATTGCTGCTGCAGGGTGTCAATATTAGTAGTAACTATTAATTGCTGCGCTGAACTATCGGGATGTGTTGAAACAGCAAATGAACGCGATCCGAATAATGCAAATAGGATAAGTATAGTCAGTTTCTTCATAAATAGCAGCCATATACAGCTGTCAACAAGTATTCAAATAGTATGCCCTGTTTGTTAATGTTCTGTTTAATATAGGGATTACCCGTAAAATGGGGCTGAAATTTAAAAAGAATTAAATTAATAAAGAAGGGAATAGTATACTAAACAGTACAGTCGGCGCTGTTATTTAATAAGCTTTTCGTATTTATCTAAAAAAACTTTTAAAAATGGCACACGGGTGAAAAGGAAATTAAACAAATTGATACCAATTATGGCACAAACTATACCGGCCAGAACATCTAAAATATAATGGTGACTGGTGTAAATAGCTGTAAGCCATATACCTATCATAACCGTTACTAAAACGATATTGATAAAGCCTAAACGATTTTTAAATCCGTAATAAATAACAATAACCGGGTAGGCGGAGTGTAACGAGGGCATCGCCGCGAAAACATTTGACCCTTTTTCATATATGGATTTGAAAATATGGACGTTAAAGTATTGGTCGAACCGTGACAGCCCGCCGGTATTGCCTGGTGTGGCTGCATGAAAAATAAAACCATGTTGCTGTACATACCAGGGCGGTGCGGCTGGGTAGGCGTAATACACAATAAAGCCCAGCAGGTTAACCACTAAAAAGGTTAAGGCGAAAGATAGAAACTGGCGCCTGTTTTTAAAAAACAAAAGTGCGGCAAAACTAAGCGGCACGGGTATCCAGCATATATAAAACAAGCCTGCGATAATATCTAAAACCGTGGTGGACTTAATGTTCCAATACTCATTTGGGGTTAATAGCCGGCCATTATAATTTATCCCGAACAAGTGCTTTTCGTAATTATACAGGTCGGCAATATGCACCTGGTTAACCGTGTAATTCGGAAAAGCCTTCATATAATCGAATATGATCCAATAAACAATAAAAACAGAAAAACCTACGATAAATTTCCGGGTGATAACGGAAATATAGAACATGGTATTAAAAATAACCAGTAGTACCAGCTGGTCTGACTTAAAGCCGATCACCCATGACGAAACCAGTAAATAAGCTATGGAAAGGAGCGAAACAGTTAGTATAGATCTGGCGTTTACTACAGGGCCTTGGTTAACAACATCATTCATTCTATTTTTTTGTAAAATCTGAGCGGAAAATCTTGTCCCAAAACGGAGAGCTCACACCATATCCCCTGGCAGGATCCTGGTAATGATGGAGCATGTGGTGCTGTTTTATTTTTTTCCAGATGTTGCCTTTAAAGTTGAAATGATGAATAGCATAGTGCGTTTCGTCATAAAACAGGTACCCTAATAAAAAAGCCGGGAAAAAGCCATATATATAATTTGCGGGTAAAATAGCATTAAATAAAAAATAGAAGCCGGTAGCTAAAGGGATGCTTACTGATGGCGGTAATACCAAACGTTTGGCATCGCTTGGGTAATCATGATGAACGCCGTGGAAAATAAAATGCAGCCTTAACGCCCAGGGCTTATCGGGCGGCATATAATGAAATAAAAAGCGGTGCATAATATATTCAACCAGCGTCCATATAAACAGGCCCAATGCAAACATTTCAAAAAAGGTAGCCACGCCTATGTTTTTTTCAAACGCTTCATATATAAAATAGCCAATAACCGGTACAAAAATAAATACCGGCACCAAAAAATGAACCTTTGATAAGGCTTCCAAAAGATTGCTTTTAAACATCCTTACAGATTCCTGCGAGTTTGATATATAATTCTTTGCCATGGTATATCAGGGTTTAAAACGTTGTATAAGTTCTTTGCCTGTTAACGGATCGGTACCTTTAAATTCTACATAAACAATATTCGGGAGCCAAAATGTACCACCTTCAATATTAATAAAAATACGGTTTAGCATTATTTGTTTTTGTTCAACAGTTGCGAATATATGATATTTTCCATCGTTTGCCTTCATCAAAAGCAAGGGAAATTTCTTGTATGATACAAACCTGACATCATAACGTTCGTTACTCAGTTTTTTGGTTATTATACCGTATGCAAATTTACGCTGAATATAATTTAGTTCTTCTTTTTGCCCGTCTACAGCATATTTTATCCAATACACATTTATGGGATTTTCTTCATCTACCTGGCCATTCCTGGCATTTAACTCATAAATTATAGTGTTGGTATTGGGGGTGCGCTGTATATAAAATAGCCTGTTTGCATTATCAGGAGGTACCGGGTATTTATCTTCTGCTGCAAAAGGCTTTGTTAATGCCGGTTTATAAATAAATTTATCCAGTGTTTTATTTACAGGTAAGTAAGCGCAAAAAAACGATACCAGCAGTATAAAAAGTAATCTCATTTAATGTTAATTTTTCTATTGTTTTGAAAAAGTTTTTTTGGCGTCGGTTAACCGTTTAAACGCCGTTATATTTGTTAATACAGCAAGTATGGTTATGGGGATAGTAAATATCGACATCGTTTCAAAAACATGATATTTTATTCCGGGTACATACAATTTATAATTACCCCCAATATATAATGAGCTTATGCCGCATATTATGGCACATAAACCAATAGTTACCACACGTTCGGGCCGTTGCATTAAACCGCCCTTGCATTCAATGCCTAAACTCTCGGCACGGGCCCTCACATAGCTAACCATCATTGAACCTATCAGGGCTATAAAAGCAAAAATGGAGCTTAAAAAATAATGATGCGCCACCAGGTAATAGCATATACCAAAAAACATGATCAGTTCACTATACCTGTCTAATACCGAATCATATAATGCTCCAAATGTTGATTTCATATTTCCCAGCCTGGCCACCTGCCCGTCAAGCATATCAAATAAGCCGGCGAATAAAATTAAACCGCCCGCCCATCCTATATAAGTAAGGTCGCCGCGGTTACCCGCCTCGCCGCCTATAATAAATATTACGGCTACGCCAATATTTAATACAAAGCCTATAGTGGTAACAATATTAGGTGTAAGGCCCAGTTTTATAAAAATTTTTACAACAGGGTCAATAACCTTATAAATACCTGATTGCAGGCTTGTACGTATTGATGCTTGTTGTGCCATTTATCTGTAAACAGTTTTAACTGTTGTTAAAAGTCAAATTTTACCCTTGCGCGAATACCATATTTTGAAACATCCGGATGATCTAAATAACTAAATCGCCTTACCAGGTCAACGCGCATAAATTTAAAAATATTTTCTATACCAACGCTACCTTCAATATAAGGCGTACTTCCTAATGGATAGGTAATATGTTCGCCGGTGCTTGTAACCGGGAATTGATATAATGATGGATGGAATGCCGGATTATTTTCATCACTAACCCCACCATAAATAGCTTTAAACGACGCCACTTCACGTAACTTTAGTTTTTTAAACAGCGGTATCCTGTTAAAAAAGTACCCCATAAAATGCTGATCAATATTTATGCTTTCGTACTTGTCGCCCACAAATTCTAAAAAGTTCATTAAGTTGTACGAGTACAGGTCGTACGCGTATGTTTGATTGGCACGAACTATAGTTAGCAGGGGATAGGGTACCTGTCCAAATATCTTTCCGCCTTCAACGAATACATCTGAATAACCCAATTGCGACAAATAAACCCTTTTATCAACACGGGCATGTAAACTTTGATAGCTATATTCTCCGCCAAACACATTTTTTAAACCAGCAGCATAATCTATACTAAATACCGGGTAAGCAGTATGAATGGGTATACGATAAATTTTACCCTGGTAAAACTCTTCATTAGGTGCATACCGCAAATTTAAGGAAGCTTCAGACGTAGTAAGGCTGTTGATTATACCCGTATTGTTTATAAAATATAATGACCCAGCCGGCGATTGGGTCAATTTCTTGAAAGTAAGGCTGTAGGAGAAATGGCTGTCAAATTCATGCACATAATCAAGCCGGTAATTATCATTATACAAGTATTTATCATTTTCACCACGTTTAAAGGACAGTAAAAAGTTGTCCTGCTGAACAAACTGTAAACTGGCCCCCGGTATTTTAGTATCGCGCTGAATGCTTGCTCTCAAATAGTTTTGAGGGAACTTATAAATAGATTTATCGTTAAGTGAATAGGTTCCGCTCAAAAAATATTTCCAACGGTCATCTTTCACACCATAAGCCACGTAAGTTTCAAAATAGTAGCGTTTGCTTAATTCGGGGGTTGTGCGGCCACCTACACGAAGTTTTAATCCTTCAATAGGGTTAAAGCTATAAAATGTATTTGCCGGGCCAACCTCAAACGTATCAAACGATTTATAGCCGGCAAGTAACAGCGTAGCTATATCCAAAGTGCGCCTGAAAGAAGGCATATTTCGCAAGCTGTCGACATTTTTATAAACTTTCGACTCCGCCCTGCTTAAGGTATCTAAACGGTTTTGCATCCAAAACTGTTCGCCCCTGTGTTTTGCTTCATCCGAAACAATAAGGTCGCCGGGTGCGGTCTCATACGTCGTATCAGAACGCTGTTTATTTACCGCGTAATTGCCATATGCAAGGGTTCTTATACCAAATAAGCCGCCCGCTTTCTTTCTGGTGGTGCCAAAGTCGGCCAGTGTAGTGCTTTTGCTTAAATGATAACGCCCATCCGGATTTTGTTCAAAATCCAGGTTAATATTCATTGTTTTTACAAAATTAAGATTGATGTTTTTATTAATACCCATGCGGGCCTTCTGCACGGCATAATTACTATCAAGCGTAATATATATTTTGCCTTCAAAAAGCATATCCTGGGTGTTACGCGGGGTAAAACTCAATTCTATAAGCTTGCTTTTATTTTCAAGGGTAATGGTATCTGTAATAAAATATTTATAAACATTAGGGCCGCCGTTAGCAATAGGGCTTAAAAAATTATTAGAGACCAGGCTTATATTATTTTCATAAATATCAACTTTTCCATACATGTATTTAAAAAATTGGGTTAGGCCCTCATTATCAATTGAGCCGCCAAAATCCACACCTTTTTGGGCCAGTATTATTGTTCTTTCTTTTTCAGGGGTTTTTCTATAATAATATTGCGACATTTTTTCGTTCAGGTAAATAGGCAATAGTGATTTACCGGGCACAGTTATACTGTCACGATTATCCAATACGAATTTATATTTACGGAAAAACTTTTTTTCCGCTACTTTGGAAGATAAATTGGCTATAGAAAATTGCATTTTATCATATTCCTTATACTCTACATAAGGGTAACTCTCGGGGCGGTTACGTTCTCTATGTGCAATAACCTGGCGTATTAATTCAACAGCGGGGTTATCTTTGTTACGGTATCTTGGTTTTTTGCCTGCCTTGATCTCCACCTCGGTAAGTTCTTGGGCCAAGGGCATTAAATTAATATTAATAACCTGGGTTTGCCCCGGTTTAATGGCTATAATAGCATCCCTGTAACCTAAAAAACTTGCTTTTATCTGGCTGTATTGCTTGTCTGAACTGATAGTATATTTACCATCGTTATTGGTAGGCGCGGCTATGGTGCTTCCTGTAAAAGCCACGGTTACAAATGGCATCGTTTCTTTGGTGCTTCCGTCTGTTACGGTACCTGTAACGCGTGTTGCCTGCGCAAATATCGCCGGGGTATAAAAAAATAAGAAAGCTAAAAATGGGAGCTTCCGGAAAAGGTTTTTAAAATTCATGCACTTATATAATACAAACTTTGCGATGATACCGCCGCTTCAATATACGCTTAATCTATTTTTAAAGTTTTTTCAAGAATAGTTAAGGCAATTGCACTGTCGCTATCATCAAACAAACAGGTTTGTTACAGGCAGCAAAGTTACAGAAATGCAATAGACTTCTGTGGTCAAAAAGTCAAATACTATAGCGTATTAACAAAATTTAACAGGTTTTACTAAATTTTGACATTAAACAAATTAAACGCTACAACCACCTGAATTATCAGGTTGGTATATATACCCGCTAATACGTCATCCATCATTACGCCCCATCCACCGGGAAGGCTTTCTAACTTTCGTATAAACAGGGGCTTAACAATATCAAAGAACCTGAATAATATAAAGGCTATTAGTATATATTGCCAGGCCACGGGCACAAAAAGCAGGCTGATAAACATACCGGCAACTTCATCAATCACCACCCGATTATGGTCTTTACCCCAGATTGGCTCTACCTTATTGCCGCTCCATATACCCAGCGTAATTACTGCAACAGTAATACATACGGAGTAAAAGGGCGCATGGTTGTTATGAAAAAATAAATACCAGGTTATACAAGCAAAAAAAGCCGCTATAGTTCCAACACCTTTACCTAAGTAACCAATGCCAAAAACCGTAGCAGCCAGTTTATGAAACAGCATTATTTTGCTTCAGCTAATTCTTCGTAATAATCCAGGCCCAGGTGGGTTATCAGGTCTTCGCCCATTAAATGGCGCAGCGTGTTTTCTAATTTAATAAGCTGCTTAAATATATCATTTTCCGCAGGTAATCCGGGGGCGGTTTGCGGCGATTTTAAATAAAACGATAACCACTCCTGTATACCACTCAAATTGGCCCTTTTTGCCATATCACTAAATAAGGCCAGGTCAAGCGCTATAGGGGCGGCTAAGATAGAATCGCGGCATAAAAAATTGATCTTGATCTGCATTTTGTAACCTAACCAGCCAAAAATGTCAATATTATCCCAACTCTCTTTGTTATCGCCATGCGGAGGGTAGTAGTTAATGCGTATTTTATGGTAGATGTTTCCATATAACTCCGG
This sequence comes from Bacteroidota bacterium, assembly GCA_013288485.1. Classification (GTDB taxonomy): domain Bacteria; phylum Bacteroidota; class Bacteroidia; order Sphingobacteriales; family Sphingobacteriaceae; genus Mucilaginibacter. Next base: position 22,359 of record JABDBW010000014.1, on the reverse strand, counting down.
GTTATCCTCCGGCTTAAAAATATCTTCCAATACACCCAGTTTAGAAACCTCTTTGGTTTTAAAGTTATCCGGGTCGTCTAATACCAAACCATCGCGGTTACCTAAAATATTATCAGAGAACCAGCCATTAACGCCTAAGGCACGTGCAGCAAGGCCGGGGGCAAGGATAGTTTTCATTAAAGTTTGCCCTGTTTTAAAGTCTTTACCCGCTATAGGGGTTTGTGTTAATTTGGCCAGCTCTATCATTGCCGGAATATCAACAGTTAGGTTTGGCGCGCCATTGGCAAAGGGTATACCTTGTATTAAAGCGGCATACGCGTATATCATACTTGGCGATATGAGCTTGTTATCTTCTCTTAACCCCTGTTCAAATTTCTCCAGTGTGCTATGAACTTCAGAAGCTTCATAGTATATCTCGGTCGATCCGCACCATACTAAAACTATCCTGTCGCAATTGTTTTTGGCTTTAAAATTCTTAATGTCTTCAATTACAGCCTGAGCCAGCTCATAGCGGGTACCGGTTTTAACGTGTGTGCCCGTCAAATTCTTAGCGTAGTTTTTATCAAAAGCGGCCTTCATGGGCACCACAGCTTCCAGCTCTTTTTTTATAGAAAACAATAAATCTTTTTCCAATACTTTAGCCTTTGAAGCGGCTTCGTAAACGTTATCTTCAAACACATCCCATCCGCCAAAAACAATATCGTTCAGGTTGGCCAGTGGCACAAAATCTTTAATTTTTGGACGGCGGTTCTCAGTTCTTTTACCCAAACGAATAGTTCCCATTTGTGTAACGGAACCAAAGGGTTGTGATATTCCCTTTCTTACTGCCTCAACCCCTGCAATTAAAGTAGTTGCTACGGCTCCTAATCCGGGTATTAAAATACCCAATTTCCCTTCGGCTGGTTCTATGTTAGTTTTCATTGTGTAAATTTATAATTATTATATATTCTATAGCCATTCATTTTCTTTATACCATTTAAGCGTTTCGCTTAAACCGTCCTGCAGGTTATATTGCGGATAAAACCCCAGGCCCTGTTTAGCCGGCTCAATGCCGCATGACCAGTTCACAGCGGTAAGTTCGGTTAATTTTTCAATATTTAAAATAGAGGCTTTATTCCTCAAAGAACCTACTTTTTCTGATGCCCGGGCTATTAATTTTACGAAATTTACCGGGAGATGAAATTTAACTGTTTTTACTCCCAATATGTTTTTAGCTGTACGGCCCAATTCGTACCGGTCATAAGTACGGTCATCACATAAGTTATAGGTTTTGGCATCGCCGCCGTATAGCGCTCTTATGCTTGCCTTTGCCAGGTCGGCAACGTATATAAAACTTAACTTTTGCTGCCCGCGGCCAATATAAGGTTCAATACGATTGGTTAATTGCTTAAAGAAAATAAAAATGCCCGTATCGCGGGGGCCGTAAATAGCAGTTGGCCTTAAAATGGTATAATTTATATTAGCTATAGCCTTTAATTTTGTTTCGGCCAATAATTTGCTTTTTCCGTATGCGGTAATGGGGTAGGGGGAAGTTTCTTCGGTGAGCATACCCGTTAATGTGTTAAGCGGGCCAACGGCCGCCAGGCTGCTTATCAAAATAAATTTTTTAAAATTACTGCCCGATGCCTGCGCCGCCAGGGCCAGGTTCGAGGTATATTCTGCATTTACCAAATCATATTCATTCGCAGATATGGCCCGGGTAATACCAGCTGCATGAATAATATAATCATACTGTTTCTCTTCCAGTTCTTTTTTTAAGGATGGCAGGTTGTTAAAGTCGGGGTAAACATATTGTATATCCAGGCCTTTTAAATGAGCAGTATGGCTGCTTTTTCTTACTGCCGCAAACACCTCAAGATTATTTTGTAATGCCTCAATGATCAGATGATATCCAACAAATCCGCTCGCACCGGTTATTAAAACCTTTTCTTTCATATCACTTTCTCATATATCCGAAAGGTCTTATAGGGGTTGCCTTTTATGGCCAATATGGCCTTGTTTATCATGTCGTTATTTTCCAGCGTCCAGCCTGCATCAGCGGTGGTATAGCCTTTTCGCTTATATTCTTTTATAATGGTACCGTACAAACAGGCTTCTATGCCTAATTTACGGTAACCTTCAATTACACCGAGCGCGTATATACGTATCCCGGTTATTTTGCTTTTATTAAATAATAGCTTGAATATTCCTGTAGGTAACAAACGGCCCCTCTTTATAGTTTTAAATATCTCATTATAATCAGGCAAGGCTATACCAAAACCTACAATTTTACCTTCCTGCTCGGCGATCAAACAAAAATCGGGATCAAGTATTAATTTCAGGTCCTTGGCCAAATAATCAAACTCTTCGTCACTTAATGGAACAAAGCCGGTGTTTTTATCCCAGGCGTTGTTATAAACTTCGCGAAGGTTAATTGTTTCCTGCTTAAAATTTTTTAAATTTACCTTACGGATGATAATGTTGCTTCTTTTTAGGCGCTCCTGCAGGGCATCTAATAATCGTACTGATTTATCGTCATAAGCCTGTCCTTTCCAGTTCCAGGCTATCAGGTCAATTTGTTTGGTAAAGCCAAAATTCCCGATCAAGTTAGCGTAATATGGGGCATTATACGTAAACATTAAAACCGGTGGGCTATCAAAACCCTCAATCAGCAACCCGCAAGCTTCATTGGTTGAGAAGTTAACCGGCCCGATAAATTTGTCGGTTACCCCTTTGTTTTCCAGCCACTTGGCAGCTTCATTAAAAAGCAGGTTGGCGGTTTCCTGGTCATTTATACAGTCGAAAAAGCCAAAAAAACCATCATTAACATGGTTGTATTCGTTATGGCTATTATTTAATATAGCAGCTATACGACCAACTATTTGGTTGCCGTCATAAGCTAAAAAACACTGTAACTGGTTATGTTTATGAAAAGGATGTTTGGTTAACAGGTCCCGTTGGGCTATAAATAGTTCTGGAACATAGTTAGGGTCATCTTGGTACAGGTCATGCGGAAAATCAATAAATGCTGTAAGTTCTTTGGTTGAATTTACGGGTATTATTTTTTTCATTCGGCTGACACGTGTTTATTGGCGGTATATAAAAAATGCGGCTATTTATATAACTTATATAACAGCCGCATTTTTTTATTGGTATTATTATATTCGTTCTTTTACGCCCATTACAACGCCAACATCTTTAAAGGCTTTTGTTATTTTTTCAACAGCCTCGTCAATCTGTGCAAAAGTATGGGTGGCCATTAATGAAAAGCGCAGTAATGATGAATCAGATGGTACGGCAGGCGAAACAACCGGGTTAACAAAAACACCCGAAGATTGCAGATGCTTGGTAACCAGGAAGGTTTTGTCATTATCTCTCACATATATAGGCAAGATAGGGCTTTCGGTTGGGCCGAGGTCAAAACCCTCATCCAGCAAAAGTTTCATAGCGTAATTGGTATTGTCCCAAAGTTTTTGAATACGTTCGGGTTCTGATTCTATAATATCCAGCGCGGCAATTACACTTGCCACAGAACCCGGCGTCATGCTTGCGCTAAACATCAATGAACGTGCGCGGTGTTTCATATAATCAATAGTATCGGCATCGCTGGCAATGAACCCGCCCAATGATGCTAACGATTTGCTGAATGTGCCCATTATCAGGTCAACTTCATCAGTCAAATTAAAATGCGACGCGGTACCGGCGCCTTTATAACCAATAACGCCCAAACTATGCGCGTCGTCAACCATAATATTTGCGCCATACTGATCGGCTATTTCAACAATTTCAGGCAATTTAACAATATCGCCTTCCATGCTGAATATACCATCAACAGCTATTACTTTAACTGCTTCTTCGGGCAGTATGCTTAGTTTTCGCTGCAGATCTTCCATATCATTATGGGCGTATTTGATCACTTTTGAAAATGATAACCGGCTGCCGTCAATTAACGAAGCGTGGTCATATTCATCCAATATCAAATAATCGTTACGGCCTGTAATGCATGATAAAACGCCCAGGTTTACCTGGAACCCTGTACTAAATAATACAGCGGCTTCCTTGCCCACATAAGTGGCTAATCTTTTTTCTAATTCTATATGAATATCAAGTGTACCATTTAAAAACCTTGACCCCGCGCATCCCGTACCGTACTTATCAATTGCTTTTTTAGACGCCTCTTTGATCTTTGGGTGATTGGTGAGCCCCAGATAGGAATTTGAACCAAACATTAATACGCGTCTGCCATCTATAATAACTTCGGTGTCCTGTCCGGATTCAATAGGCCTAAAATAAGGATACAATCCCTTCTCCCTGATCATTGCTGCATCCTGGAATTGAGCAATCTTCTCATGTAGTCTTTTAACCATGTATTAACCCTGCTTAATTTTTTTGTAAAAATACCATGAATATGCTTATAACCTATATCTGGTATGTAATTTTTTTAAACATTATCTTTTTTTCCAAAAAGGCAATGATCTTCTCACTCGGCAAATTAATTAAATTTTTTGTTTATTTCGTGCCTATATTTTTCATTTTTTTCAAAAAACTGCTAAAAACATGCTTATTGATAGGTTTTATGTAGTATTTGAGTAAAAATGTTGTGCCAAATATTTAATTAATTATAAATACCCCATATTCGCATTCCCAACTAATTTAAACTGAAAAAAGCCAGGAAAACTGATTGCCTGCTATTTTTGTTTACCAGATCTGACGATCACTCTACCCTATGAAAAAATTGCATTTATTGTTGATAATTAATTTAACATTAATTTTACCTGCTGTTGTTTTTGCCCAAAACCGAGCCGATACTATACCTAACGTTATTACCTTGCGGCAAAGTATATTGTTTGCATTACGCAATCAACCGGCAGTAAAACAAGCAGCTATTGACCAGGCGATAAATGAAAGGGATATAAAGATCGGGTTGTCGGCCTGGCTTCCGCAGCTTAACTCATCTGGCCTGTATGAGCATTATTTTAAAGGCAGCCCGGTTGCTTCTACAACACCAGGTGTAGTATCAAGTATTGATGAATATTCAAGTTTGGGGTTGCAGGCCAGCCAGGTAATATATAATAACGATGTATTACTGGCATCAAAAACCGCTAATTACTCTCGTTTATATTATAAACAAAACACTTTAAGCAGCCAGATCAATGTAGTATCGGATGTTAGTAAGGCTTTTTTTGATGTATTGTTATCGCAAAAACAACTGGCTATTATTAATGACGATATTATAAGGCTGCAAAGAAGCTTAAAAGACGCCTATAACCGGTACCAGGCAGGCGTAGTGGATAAAATAGATTACAAACAGGCAACTATAGCCCTGAATAATGAATTAGCTACACACAAGCAAACCGCCGAAGCCATTAACAGCAAATTCGCCTACCTTAAACAAATAATGGGATTGGACCCCGCAGCTAAAGTAACCTTATCGTATGATTCGACTACCTACGAAAAAGAGGCTTATATTGATACCAACCAAACATTGAATGTAAATAACCGGGTTGAATATCAATTATTGCAAACCGAAAAGAGTTTGAAGGGCCTAAGCATAAATTACTATCGCTGGGGCTTTTTACCGTCGGTATCAGCCACCGGGAATTATAATTTGTCTTATTTGAGCAGCAGGTTCTCTGACCTGTACAGCCAGTCGTACCCGTTGGCTTACGCGGGCTTGTCATTTACGCTGCCTATATTCCAGGGAACCAAACGTCTGCAAAATTTAAGCAAAGCAAAATTACAGGTTGAACGCGCCGACCTGGATATTGTAAATTCGAGAAATACCATCAACACCGAATATATACAGGCGTTGGCAAGCTATAAAAGCAACTATACCAATTGGCAATTACTCAAACAGAATACCGACCTGGCAAAAGATGTATATAATGTAGTGAGTTTGCAATACAGGGAAGGCGTAAAGACCTATTTAGATGTTATTGTAGCGCAATCAGATCTTAGGTCGTCTGAACTTAATTATTATAACGCGCTATTCCAGTTATTATCAAGTAAGATAGACCTGGAAAAAGCATTAGGAACACTCGGTGTTGAACAATGATATTATTATAAATAAGTGAGGTAAAAATAAACAAGCAACAATTACATCCCCGATGAAAAAAAAATATATATTTTGGTTAGTTCCCGTTGCATTATTGGCATGGGCGTCATGTAATGATAACAAGGCAGCATCAAAGGACGCTGCCCCGCCGCCAACCCCGGTAAGTGTAGCTGAAGCCACAAGGGCCGAGGCTATTTATTACGATCAATACCAGGGAACGGTAGTGGCATTAAACACCGTTGAACTGCGCAGCGAGGTAACAGGGTTTATAACAGGGATATATTTTAAGGAGGGTGAGATAGTGCCCAAAGGAAAAAAATTATATGAAATAGATCAGCGTAAATACCTGGCAGCTTATAACCAGGCCGAAGCCAATTTATCAGGCGCCAACGCTTTTTTATTACGGGCGCAGAAAGATGTAGACCGCTATAATATGCTGCTTAAGAACGACGCAATCGCGCGCCAAACGGTCGACCAGGCCGTTGCTACCTATCAATCGAGCAAAAGCCAGGTCGAGATAGCAAAAGCGACTGTCGCGTCCGCTAAAACCGATCTTTCCTATTCAATTATTACAGCCCCGTTTACCGGCCGTATCGGTATTTCGCAGGTTAGGCTTGGCGCGCAGGTAAGCCCCGGCACAACATTATTAAATACCATATCAAGCGAGAACCCGATAGGCGTTGATGTAGTGATCAATGAGCAGGACATTAACCGTTTTTATACCCTGCAAAAAAGAAGTACCGACACTACCTTTAAGTTGCAATTATCAGACGGGGTTACCACCTATAATAAACCGGGTAAGGTTTTAGCTATTGACAGGGGGGTAAATAATCAAACCGGCACCGTAAAGGTAAGAATACAGTTTACGAATGAGCAAAGTACGCTTAAAGATGGAATGAGCTGCGTATTAAAGGTACTGAACAATGAATCGGGCGACCGTGTTCAGATACCTTATAAAGCAGTAACTGAGCAAATGGGCGAATTTTTTGTATTTGTATCGCAGGACACCATCGCCAAACAGCATAAAGTAAAACTGGGCCCGCGTATAGGCAGCAATGTGGTAATACTTGATGGCGTTAACCAGGGCGATAAAGTAGTAACCGATGGTTTTCAGCGCTTGCACGATGGAGGTAAAATTACTTTAGGCAACCCGCAGGCAACACAAACAACAAAATAACCGGGTTTTATAAAAAGAAACAACAATGATCGCAGATACCTTTATACGAAGACCGGTTACAGCTATTGTTATATCATTAGTAATAGTTATTGTTGGTATAATAGCCATTACCAGTTTGGCAGTGGGGCAATATCCTGAAATTACGCCGCCAACAGTTAATATTACAGGTACCTATACCGGTGCCGACGCGTTAACGGTTGAACAAACCGTAGCCACACCGGTAGAGGCCCAGGTAAACGGAACGCCCGGAATGACCTATTTACAAAGTAACAGCACCAGTAACGGCCAAATGACCATGACGGTTAACTTTGAAGTAGGCACCGATATTAATATTGCCGCTCTTGATGTTCAAAACCGTGTAGGAATTGCTACGCCAACTTTGCCGCAGGAAGTTCAGCGGCTGGGGTTGACCGTACGTAAACGTAACCCAAGTATTTTAATGCTGGTTGCCATATACTCGCCTAAGGGTACGCACGACGTAACATTTACAGATAATTACTCCAATATTTTTGTTCGTGATGCCTTATTACGTGCTAAAGGCGTAGGCGACGTATTTACTCGTGCCGATGATTTTAGTATGCGTATATGGCTAAAGCCAGACAAACTGGCCGCGCTGGGGATGACGGCAGCAGATGTTACTGCCGCCATCCAGGAGCAAAACGCACAGGTAGCAGCAGGGTCTGTTGGATCCACACCGCAGGAGAAGGGGCAATCTTTCGAATATACAGTACTTGTGCAGGGCAGATTAACCAAACCAGCTGAATTTGAAAATATTATTGTACGCACCCAGCCGGGTACAGGCGCGGTTGTACATTTAAAGGATGTTGCCCGTGTTGAATTGGGTAAATTCAATTACGCCGGTAATTCATACGTTGATGGTAAACGTGCTTCGTACCTGTTGGTTTACCAGGCGCCTAATAGTAATGCCATTGAAACAGCTCAAAACGTATATGATACCATGAACGAGCTTAAAAAAGGTTTCCCGGCTGATGTTGATTATGTGGTACCGTTCGAGGCCGTAACCGTAGTAAAGGTATCAGTGCATGAAGTTGTAATAACGCTTTTAATTGCGTTGCTGCTGGTTACGATAGTGGTATTCCTGTTTTTGCAAAGCTGGCGCACAACGCTTATACCCGTATTAGCCATACCAGTCTCTATTATAGGTACGTTCATATTTTTTATACCGCTGCATTTCACCATTAATACCTTAACCTTATTTGGTTTTGTACTGGCCATTGGTATAGTGGTTGACGATGCCATCGTGGTAGTTGAGGCCGTACAGCATTATATGGATGAGAAAGGCATGTCGGCTAAAGATGCCACCACACATGCCATGCAGGATATATCCGCGCCGGTTATTGCTATTGCGCTCATATTGGCGGCTGTGTTTGTGCCCGTTGGTTTTATACCGGGCATTGTGGGCCGGTTGTACCAACAATTTGCTATAACTATTGCTATATCCGTATTAATATCGGCATTCGTTGCTCTTTCATTAACACCCGCGCTATGCTCAATAATGCTAAAGCCGCGTAAACTGGACGAAGGTTCAAAAGGACTCGATAAGTTTTTCTATAAATTTAACTCCTGGTTTGAGCGGGTTACCGGCAAATATAAAAACGGGGTACATAGGGGTATAAAGAACTCGAAATTTGTTGTTATTATCTTGGTGTGTATTGTAGTTGGCACCATATTTTTATTTTGGAAAAAACCGAGCGGTTTCATCCCTTTAGAAGATGAAGGCCGTATTTATATTACTTACGATTTGCCTGAAGCATCATCAACAGAACGGACAGTTACCGTTTTGCATCAAATAATGGGGGTTTTGGATAGTATTCCCGAAGTGGGCCACTATGCCGCGCTGGGCGGGTTAAACCTGGTGAGTTTCGCCACAAAATCAAACAGCGCAAGCATATTCATGCAGCTTAAACCATGGGATCAGCGTAAGAAAACATCACCGGAGATCGTTGGATTGCTAAAGCAAAAATTGGCAAGGTTTAAAGAAGCCACTGTGGTGGTAATTCCGCCGCCGGCCATACCAGGCCTGGGCAGTACGGCAGGTTTCTCGTTTATCCTGGAAGAAAAACAAGCCGGGGGCGATATAAAAAACTTTGAAACCGTATTGAAGAACTTTCTGGCAGAAATTCAAAAAAGGCCCGAGATCGGTACTGCATTTTCATTTTTTACCGCGCGTACGCCTGCCTACCAGTTAGTTATTGACCGGGAAAAAGCAAAACGGCTTGGTGTACAGCTATCTGATATTAATAATGCCCTGCAGGTTTATATGGGCAGCTCTTATATCAATGACCTTACTTTATATGGACGAACATTCCGCGTAGTGGCACAGGCCGATACCAATTATCGTACTAATATTGACAATATAGGGCAGTATTTTGTACGTAACCAGGCGGGTACTATGGTGCCGTTAAGTACGTTAACAACCTATAAGATAGTTGAAAACGCCCCTTTAATATCGCATTTTAACTTGTTCAGGGCGACCGAAATTGATGGGAACCCCAAACCCGGCTATAGCAGCGGCGACGCTTTGAACGCGCTGGAAGAGGTAGCAAACAAATCCCTGCCGCAAGGATATGGCTATGAGTTTGCAGGCCTTAGCCGTGAAGAAAAATTATCAGGCTCAAAAACAATTTACATTTTTGCCTTATCTATCGGCTTTGTGTTCCTATTCCTTGCAGCGTTATATGAAAGCTGGTCTGTACCATTCTCTGTATTATTGGCAGTTCCATTGGGCGCATTTGGGGCCATTTTGTTTTTAACGTTTAACAAGAGCCTTGATAACAACGTATACGCGCAAATAGGCCTGATAACACTCATCGGCCTGGCGGCCAAAAACGCCATCCTGATCGTAGAGTTTGCCAAGGATAGGGTAGACAGGGGCATGGAGCTTGAAAAAGCCACCCTCGAAGCGGTAAGGCTTCGCTTAAGGCCCATCATCATGACATCAATGGCGTTTATATTGGGTGTATTGCCGCTTGTTTTTGCATCAGGCGCAGGGGCCATAGCGCGTAAAACCATAGGGTGGACCGTATTTGGCGGGATGCTTGCGGCTACATCGCTTGCCATATTTATTGTACCGGTATTGTTCTTCCTGATAACCCGTTTTGCTTATGGAAAAAAGAAACTGGCAGAATTGGAGAAAAACTATAAACCCGACCCGGATCACGACCCGCAAGTATAATATTAAAAACGTAAAAAGAGCCTTGATAATACCGAGGCTCTTTTTGTTTGGTACGGTTATTTTATATAGAAAGGAAGTATTTACCCTACAAAATTGCCTGCAAAATAAGCCATAAAATAAAAATGGAATAGTTTTTTTGCGCCAAAATATACTGTCGCATTAATGTCGATTTAGGTGGTAACCCCTCGCTGATAATCAGTTGTTAAGCTATTAACATTTGTTAAGAAGGTATCAGCCGCGCAGGCTGTTCATTCTTCATTTTAATGTTAAAAAATTTACAAAATGGCATACTGGCAGAGTATTTGTTTACGTGGTGTTAATAAATATACATAATCTTTATCTATTTACTAAAAAAACACAACAATGAGAAAGTTAACAAAATTAGCAGCTGCAGCATTAACAGGTGTGGCGCTATTGATTGGAAGCAATGTAAAAGCACAAGCGGTAAAAGCAACGGCCCCAGCCAGTTCATGGCGTTTGGGTGTAGGTTTAGAAGGGGGCATTCCAACAGGTTCGGCTCATGATTTTTCGAATTTTGAATTAGGCGGCACAGCCCGCTTACAGTATGATGCCAGCAGTGACTTTGCCTGGACGCTTACCTCGGGTTACTACAGTATGATGGGTAAGGCCGTTCCTAATGTTAGCGGCACCAATTATGCCAGCTTAGGAATAGTACCGGTAAAATTGGGTATTAAAGCATTCCTGGGATCTGACATTTATTTTGGCGCGGAAGCCGGTGCGGGCTTTGAGTCGCATAACGGAAGCAACACTAAGTTGATCCTGTCACCAGGGTTTGGCTGGGCCAGCAAATCGGTGGATATTGGCGCGCGTTACGAAAACTTTTCGGGCCAGAACAATAGCTACGGTTTAGTTGGTTTGCGTATTGCTTATGGATTTGCCCTGTAATAATTACAGTTATAAAAAAAGCCCCTCTGCACGTGCAGAGGGGCTTTTCTGTTTTAAAAGACTTATTTCAATTTCCCTAAAGCGGCTTTTATTCTTGCCATAGCTTCAACTAACTTTTCTTCGGAAGCGGCGTATGACATACGGATAGATTTTTTATCGCCAAAGGAATCTCCGCCTACGGTTGATACGTGAGCTTCTTCAAGCAGGTAAATGCTTAATTCATCAGCGTCATTAATGGTTTTGCCATTATAACTTTTCCCGAAATAGTGGGTAACATCCGGGAAGAAGTAAAATGCCCCATCGGGTAAATTTACTTTTACGCCATCGATCTCTTTAAGCAATTTGTAAACAATATCGCGGCGTTTTTTAAATGCGTTGCGCATCTCGGTCACGCTATCAAGGCTTCCTTCATAAGCGGCAATACCGGCGCGTTGTGTAATTGATGAAGTACCAGATGTGATCTGGCCCTGCAACTTATCGCAGGCTGTAGCGATTTCCGTGTTTGACGCAGAATAGCCTAAACGCCATCCCGTCATAGCATAGCCCTTTGACCATCCGTTTATAATGATAACACGGTCCTTAATGCTGCTAAACTGTGCAATTGATTCGTGCTTATCTACGAAATTAATGTACTCATATATCTCGTCAGACAGGATATAAACATCCGGGTGTTTTTCAAATACTTTAGCTAATCCTTCCAGCTCGCTTTTGCTGTAAACGCTGCCGGTTGGGTTACAAGGCGACGAGAACATAAACAATTTGGTTTTAGGCGTAATAGCGGCCTCTAATTGTTGGGGCGATATTTTAAAATCCTGGTCAACAGTGGTATCAATAAAAAACACTTTTACCTTCCACTAATTTTACAACTTCCGAATAAGATACCCAGTAAGGTGTAGGTATAATAACTTCATCGCCGGGGTTTACCAGGCAAAACAATACATTAGCTATTGATTGCTTGGCGCCGGTTGAAACAACTACCTGGCTAAAATCATAATCCAGCCCGTTCTCATTTTTCAATTTGGCGGCAACAGCCTTTCGCAATTCAGGATAGCCGGCAACAGGGGTATAATAGGTATAATTATCATCCATTGCCTTTTTAGCGGCATCCTTAACATACTTTGGGGTATTAAAATCTGGCTCTCCAAAACTAAGGTTGATCACGTCAACGCCTTTGGCAGCCAATTCGCGGCCCATTTTGGCCATTTTAATAGTAGCCGACTCCGACAGGTTGTTTATCCTGTTACTTAATGCACTCATAAATTGTATTTTTTGTTCTTTCGGCAAATATAGAAAATATGCCGGAAGCAAAAGGCAGAAAGCTGAAAGCCCTTTTAATATTATTTTTCGGCTTAAGTCTTTAACCTTTCTGCATTAATTAGCCTAAATTTGACGCATATTTCAAATGGCTTTGCACAAACAAAGAAAGATCATCCAACTTTCGCTGATAACCGGTGTCGTACTGATGCTGGCAAAGTTTGGCGCTTATTTTTTAACCGGTTCAAATTTTGTACTAACAGATGCTGCCGAGAGCGTGGTTAACGTGCTGGCCAGTTCGTTCGCTTTTTATAGCATATACCTTTCATCGCAGCCAAGAGATGAAAATCATCCTTATGGGCATGGAAAGATTGAATTCTTTTCGGTTTTTATAGAAGGCACGCTGATATTGGTGGCAGGGCTAATCATTATTATTAAATCTGTTTACGGCCTTTTTTATCCCCATGCCCTGCACGATCTGTTAACCGGCGCCTTGATAATTGGAATTACCGGGGCGGTTAACGGCGCCTTAGGTTATTACATGATAAATAAAGGTAAAACGCTGCCATCAATAACTATAGAGGCAGACGGGCGGCACCTGATCACCGATATGATAACCAGCGGGGGCCTGGTTATCGGCTTATTATTGATAAATTTCACTAAATTGATCGTGCTTGACAGCATATTATCTATACTGGTAGGCTCGTATATTATCGTAACGGGTTATAAATTGGTTCGCAGTTCTGTTGGGGGGTTGATGGATGAAACAGATATTAAAGTGGTGACCGACGTAGTAAAAATATTAAATGACAAGCGCCGGGGAGAATGGATAGATATACATAATTTCCGCGCTCAAAAATATGGCAATGATCTCCATATTGACTGCCATCTTACCTTACCTAACTATTTTGATCTGAACCGGGTACATGAGGAAGTATCGCTGGTTGATAAAATGATAAACAATGGGGTTACAAAAACCGAATTGTTTATACATACCGATCCCTGTATACCTGATTGCTGCCATTACTGCAGTATGCCCAATTGCCCAATCAGGTCGGCGCCTAAAATAGAGCATATTGAATGGACAATGTACCGCGTTATCCGCAATAAAAAACACTTCGAATAATGTATCAGTTCAACGTACGTGTTTATGGCCTGCTTATTAATGAGCGCATGGAAATATTGGTTAGCGATGAGCAGGAACAGGGTATGCATTTCACCAAATTTCCGGGCGGTGGTTTGGAATACGGCGAAGGGTTAACAGATGGCCTGAAGCGTGAATTTATAGAGGAGTGTGATGTTGAAATAGAAATACTCGGCCATTTTTATACCACTGATTTTTTTGTAAAATCGGCTTTTAATGATTCGCAGATAGTGAGTATATATTATTTGGTTAAAAACGTATCGCCATTAAATATGGCTATAAAAACAGTTCCTTTTGATTTTGAGGGAGAGGGTGAAGTGCTGCAGGCGTTCCGCTGGTTAAAACTAAGCGGTTTAAAAGAAGATGATTTTACATTCCCGATAGATCAGTATGCGGCAAAACTTTTAATTGGCAGCTTATGAGTTGGGTTGAAAGAGATCTGAAAGTAATATGGCACCCTTATACCCAAATGAAAACCGCGTTGCCCCCGGTGCCTATAGTTAGGGGAGAAGGAGCCTGCCTGTTTGATGAAAATGGCAGGAAATATATAGACGCAGTATCATCATGGTGGGTAAATATACACGGGCATTCGCACCCTTATATCGCTCAAAAGGTAGCAGAACAGTTAACTAAACTGGAGCATGTAATATTCGCGGGCTTTACGCATCCCACGGCGATTGAATTAGCTGAACGTTTGCTTAATATATTGCCAGGCAATCAACAAAAAGCATTTTATTCAGACAACGGCTCAACCGCTGTTGAGGTGGCTATCAAAATGTGTTTACAGTACTGGCATAACAAGGGTGATAAACGCATCAAAATACTCGCTTTTAAAAATGCCTACCACGGCGATACTTTCGGTGCAATGGCTGTAAGCGGCCGCAGCGCTTTTACCGCGGCTTTTGATTCTTTATTATTTGAAGTAGAGTTTATTGACTTGCCTGATAAACACAACATACAAAATCTCATAGCTCAAATCTCAAATCTCAAATCTAATCTGGCCTGTTTCATTTTCGAGCCATTAGTGCAGGGAGCAGGCGGGATGCTGATGTATGAAGCCAAATATTTGAATGAATTAATGGCACATTGCCGTAAAGAAGGCGTATTATTAATTGCCGATGAAATATTTACGGGTTTCGGGCGTACAGGAAAACCTTTTGCCTGCGATCATCTTACCGAACAACCTGATATTATGTGCTTTTCAAAGGGCCTTACCGGCGGTACAATGGCCCTGGGATTAACAACCTGCACCCAACAAATATTCGATGCTTTTTTATCAGACGACCGCTTAAAAACTTTATTTCACGGGCATTCTTTTACAGCAAACCCCGTAGCCTGCTCGGCAGCATTGGCGAGTATGTACCTGTTTTTAGATGACACGACAGAAATTAACATAAAAAAAGGATAGTAGATCTACATGCCGGGTTTGCGTTAAAAATTAAATCTCATCCCAAAATAAAAACAGTGCGCCAAACCGGCACCATACTGGCAATGGAATGGGAGACGGGAAGCGATACCTCTTATTTTAATTCGCTGCGCGACAGGTTATACCAGTATTTCCTGGATGCCGGTATAATTTTGCGCCCGCTGGGCAATATTATTTACATTTTACCACCGTATTGCGTTACCACCGAAGACTTGAATTACATTTACAGCAAAATTGAGCAGGCGCTTGAAGAAATATAATATGATTGCTGGCTCAAACTATTTCACCACCACCTGCGCCGTATTCCTGCTAAGTTGCTCTAACAATACAGTTTTGCCCATGGTTAAGCTTTTTAAGGTGTCGGCGGCATAATGCCGTGTGGTTACCAGGGTGAGGCCGGTATTGTATTTTACCTTATAATCCTGGTCAATACTGGCCAGGAATTTTTTAAACTTCTCTTCTTTATAATCGAAACAAACGCTAAAACTAAGCGCCGAGGTTTGCATCATGTTTATTTTAACGTGGCTTCGGGCAAACCTGCCAAAAATATCGCTTAAATGATCTTCGGAGATAAAGGAATAATCCCTGGTCGCCAGCGAAAGCAATACCTGGTTTTGTTTAATAATGATAACCGGTTTTTCAAATATATGCGCCGCACTTTCTTTAATTACTGTACCGGACTCGTCTGGGTGATAAAACGACCTTACCAGTAAGGGTATTTTGGCATTTTGCAGTGGCTTAATGGTTTTCGGGTGTATAACCGATGCGCCGTAATAGGTCATTTCAATAGCTTCGGTATAGCTTAATTCATCAAATTTAACGGTATCATCAAAAATTTTAGGGTCGGCGTTAAGTATACCGGGCACATCCTTCCAGGTGGTAACTGATTCGGCCCCCAAACAGGC
Source organism: Bacteroidota bacterium (assembly GCA_013288485.1). Classification (GTDB taxonomy): domain Bacteria; phylum Bacteroidota; class Bacteroidia; order Sphingobacteriales; family Sphingobacteriaceae; genus Mucilaginibacter. The sequence goes on along the minus strand of JABDBW010000014.1, from coordinate 6,317 downwards.
GCCAAAAATAGACGCAGTATAATCCGACCCCTCGCGGCCCAGCGTGGTTGTAAAATTCTCGGATGTGCCGCCCAGGAAACCCTGTGTAACTACCATGCCTTTTTCCAGCAAGGCAGGGATATCCTTTTGAATACTTTCGCAGGTTTTATCCCATTGTACAATTCCTTCGCGGTAGGTGTTATCCGTATGGATATAGCCGCGCACATCCAGCCATTGGCTTTTTGAACCTTCTTTATTGAGGTAGGCATTAACAATGCGGGTTGATACCAATTCGCCAACCGATACGATCTGGTCATAAATAAAATCATGATCGTTATGCGGCTCGTCCTCGACCATCCAGTCGATTTCTACAAACGTATTGGCTACCTCGTTAAATACCGGGTGCGCGGGTTCAAATAGTTCGGCCAGGATGTTATAATGATATTTTTTGATGTCTTCGTATATGGTTTGTATATCATCGGTTTGCTCAATGTAGGCTTTGGTCAGTTTTTCGAGCGCGTTGGTGGTTTTACCCATTGCCGAAACTATAATGAGCAATTGTTCAGCCTTATATTTACCGACTACCTTGCCCAGGTTAACAATACCTTCCACATCCTTAACCGACGCGCCACCGAATTTAAAAACAAGCATTTATTTAGTATTTTAATAATTGATCTTTTGAAAGGGAAGCGTTTAGCCATCCCTCTTCAATACTTGCCCCGTATTTATTATAAAACCCAATGGCCGGTTCGTTCCAATCTAACACCTGCCATACCACGCCGCTATAACCTTTTTCTTTGGCTTCGGCCAGTATCTGTTCAAACAGTAATTTGCCAATACCTTTGCCGCGCATGGGTTCTGTAACCAGCAGGTCCTCCAAATACATGCGGCAGCCCTTCCAGGTGGAGTAGCGGGTATAATACAACGCGAAACCAACTATTAAACCGTCAACCTGCGCCACAAAAGCTTTCCACACGGGTTTTTCGCCAAAACCAGCATCTTCAAACTCTTTCAAAGTAACGGTTACTTCCTGTGGTGCCCTTTCATACAGCGCCAGTTCATTCACCAATTCCAGCAAACGCACACAATCTTCTTTTACAGCTACGCGTATATTAATCATGTAATCCTTTTATCCTAAAAATCATGGTTCAGACTTAATTATTTTTCCAATGTTTGATCACCCTATCCCCAAAAATGGTGCTGCCAACGCGTATCATATTACTTCCTTGTTCAATGGCCAGTTCATAATCAGCCGACATACCCATCGACAACACATTAAAACTTTCTTCCTTCCTGAAAAAGCTTTGTTTAATGCCGTCAAAAAATATTTTCAGTTCGTGAAACTCATCTTTTAACTGCTTTTCTTTATCGGTATTGGTGGCAATGCCCATTAAACCCCTTATGCGGATATTTTTTAACGCGGCAAACGCTTCAGACCGTAATAACTCTATTGCCTCGTCAAAACCTAATCCATACTTAGTTTCTTCGTCAGCAATATATATTTGTAACAGGCAATCAATAACCCGTTTGTTTTTTTCGGCCTGTTTGTTTATTTCCTGTAACAGCTTCAAACTATCAACCGATTGTACCAGGCTGATAAATGGGGCAATGTATTTTACCTTGTTACTTTGCAGGTGGCCAATTTGGTGCCATTGTATATCCTTAGGTAATTGTTCATATTTCTCAACCATTTCCTGTACCGTATTTTCGCCAAACAATCGCTGGCCGGCATCATAGGCTTCTTGTATATCAGTAACCGTTTTAGTTTTAGATACCGCTATTAAAGTTACCTTTTTTAGAATAGTTTCGTTTTTTTAGGTGTTTGATGTTATCTGCAATGCTCATTTATCCGTAATTTCGCTCAATTAAACCGCTAAATTACAGAATGCGTAAACATATTATCCTGTTTTTTTCAGCTTTGCTTTTTTTGTTCGCCTGTAACATAGGTAATAATACTAATGGTATTATAAAAGAAGATGAAATGGTTAACCTGTTAACCGATATCCATATCGTTGACGGCACCCTGTCTTTACAGCCCGGGGGCGACAGCTTATATAAATATGGTACGGGCAGGTATTTGCTGCTATTTAAACAATATCATACCGATTCGGCACAATTTAAACGGAGCATGAAATATTATAGCACGCAAACCGATGTTTTGCTGGAGATGTATGACCAGGTGAATAAAAATTTGCAGGCTAAAACCGATTCATTGAACAAAGCAATAGCCGCGGAAGCGGTGAAGAAAGCAGCCGAAGAGAAAAAAGCGCAGGAGAAAGCAGCCAAATTGCACGCGGATTCAATTAAGAAAGGCCTGTTTAAAGACTCGCTTCAAATAAATGCACAAACCGGTAAGAAACAGCCGAAAGTGCAAAAGAAAAACATTGACAAAAATGCTATACCCTAAAAATAGTATTGATAAGCTGGGGTTTACCGAGGTAAAGGAATTAATTAAAGCGCATTGCCTGAGTATTATGGGCCAGCAGATGGTTGACAAGATACAGGTAATGAGCAATTACGAGCAGATCAGCAAGTTTTTGAACCAGGCCCATGAGTTTAAAAATATTTTGCAAAATGATGCCGCCCTGCCTATCCATCATTTTTTTGATGTCAGATCATTAGCCAATAAGACAAGGCTGGAAGGCGCGTTTTTAACGGAAGAGGAATTTTTCCAGGTACAAACATCGTTGGCTACCGTATTCGCGGTTATCGCTTATTTTAATGAGCGCGAGGGGCAGTACCCCAACCTGGAGGCGCTGTTTGAACATTTGCCTATTGAAAAGGCTATTATAAAAAAAATAGAACAGGTAATTGACGATAAAGGAAAAATAAAACCAAATGCCTCGCGCGAACTGGCGGATATTTCTGCCGGCATAGCCAAAGCCGAACAGGAAGCGCGCCGGAAAATAGACCAGGTATTTAAAAACGCGGCATCAAATGGCTGGACGGCAGACGGATCATTAACGGTGCGTGACGGGCGCTTATGTATCCCATTATTAGCCGAAAACAAGCGTAAACTGAAGGGCTTTATTCATGATGAATCTTCTTCAGGGCAAACCGTTTACATGGAGCCGGAAGAAGTTTTTACACTAAATAACCGTGTGCGTGACCTGGAGTTTGAGCGCAGGCGCGAGATCATAAAAATATTAATTGCTTTAACCGATGAATTAAGGCCATACGCGCCGCTTTTACTATCGTACCACAGCCTGTTGACCAAACTTGATTTTGTGCGCGCCAAGGCGCTGTTTGCTATTGATATTGAGGGCGAAATGCCGCAGGTGGTTAACGAAGCCCGGTTGAAACTGGTAAACGCGCGCCACCCGCTGCTGTTTTTAAACTTTAAAAAAGAGCATAAAACAGTAGTGCCGTTAAACCTGCAAATTGATGAACGTAACCGCGTAATAGTTGTATCAGGGCCCAACGCGGGTGGTAAATCGGTTTGTATGAAAACTGTTGGCCTGTTGCAGCTCATGGTGCAGGCAGGTTTGTTAATTCCGGCTGATGAGGCCAGCGAGGTGGGCGTATTCAGGCAGTTTTTTGTTGATATTGGCGATGACCAGTCTATCGAGAGCGACCTGAGTACTTATAGCGCGCACCTGTCGAAAATGAAAAACTTTGTAGAGCAGGCTAATGCTAAATCATTGGTATTGATAGACGAGTTTGGTACAGGCACCGATCCGCAATTTGGAGGACCGATAGCTGAGGCTGTGTTAGAATCATTGAACCATAAAAAGGTTAAAGGAATGGTAACTACCCACTATTCGAACCTTAAAATTTTTGCCGGAAATACCGAAGGGATAGAAAACGCGTCCATGCTGTTTAATAATGTTGAAATGCTGCCGCTTTATATATTAGAAGTAGGTAAACCAGGCAGTTCGTACGCGTTCGAGATAGCGCAAAAAATAGGATTGCCCCAGCAGGTGCTTAACCTCGCCCGAAACAAAATAAGCGCCGGGCAAAAAAGTGTTGATACTTTATTGGTTGGTTTGGAACGTGAAAAGAAAGAAATACTGGATACCCGCGTTAAACTGGAAAAACAGCAACAGCAGGTAAACGCGCTTTTAGCCGAAAATGAAAAACTAAAAAGTTATCTCGAAGAAAATAAAAAAGCGCTGATCAGGGAGGCTAAGGAGCAGGCTAAAAATATTATTTTGGATGCCAATAAGCTGGTTGAAAACACCATAGCCGAAATAAAAAGCAATAATGCCGATAAAGAAAAAACTAAAGATCTGCGCGAAAACCTGAACCGGGAACTGCAAAAAAATACCGTTAAACCGGATATTATTAAGCAGGCAGTAACCGAAGAAGAACTAAAACCGGGCGATTGGGTAAAGTTAACCGACTCTGAAACTACCGGGCAGGTAATTGAAATAGCAAGGGATAATGTTATAATAGCTATTGGCGACTTGCGGACGGTTGCTAAGAAAAAGCGAGTTCAAAAGGTGGCTAAGTCGGCGGTCCCTAAAGAGGTGAGGAGAAACTTTAACAGCCATACCAGTGACCTGGCCGGTTTTAACCCGGAAATTGATGTACGCGGAATGCGTACCGAAGACGCGTTGGCAGCCATTGACCGGTTATTGGACCGTGCGCTGATGATGGGTTTTGGTAATTTAAAGATACTGCATGGCAGGGGCGATGGCATACTGCGCAAAATGATACGTCAATACCTCAAAAAATACGACCAGGTAGACCACATGGAAGATGAACATGCCGACAGGGGCGGGGATGGGATTACTTATGTTTACCTGAAATAATCTACCCCTCTTGTCATCTCGAACATAGTGAGAGATCTATACACGCACAAATCCGAACAAGTGTATAGATTTCTTTTTTTAGTCGAAATGAAGATGGTTTTTCAGGTCTCCACATGGTATACCTCATCATCTTCAGTACTTTGCTGCGGTTTTGATTTCTCATTCTTGTTGTTGTCAGATGCTTTGGCTATAGCTTTATCGTAAGCTGATCCGCCTTTTTTTTCCTTTTGTTTGGAATGATTATCCCTGTCATTCGCCAACTTATCGTTTTTGTATAACATAACCTTTGTTTAATTGGTAATAATATAATGCACAGTTTTTATAATTGTTTTGGTGTGCTTATGATTTTGTAATTTTATCCGCATTAATGTATAATACATGAATAAAATTTTTAGCAACGCGGATGAAGCCATCCATGACATTAAAGATGGTATGACACTTATGCTGGGTGGTTTCGGCCTATGCGGCCTGCCCGAAAACTGCATTACCGCGCTGGTAAAAAAAGGGGTAAAGGGGCTTACCTGCATCTCGAATAATGCAGGGGTTGACGATTTTGGTATCGGGTTAATGCTGAAACAGCGCCAGGTTAAAAAAATGATATCATCCTATGTTGGCGAAAATGCCGAATTTGAACGGCAGCTGCTTAGCGGCGAATTGGAAGTTGAACTAATACCTCAAGGCACCTTAGCAACACGTTGTATGGCAGCAGGTTATGGTATGCCGGCTATTTTTACTCCGGCAGGCATAGGCACCGAAGTGGCTGAAGGAAAAGAGACCCGTAACTTTAATGGCAAAGATTATTTAATGGAACTGGCATTTGATGCCGATTTCTCCATTGTGAAAGCATGGAGGGGGGATACAATGGGCAACCTGGTATACCATTCCACCGCGCGTAACTTTAACCCGGTTATGGCTATGGCAGGTAAAATTACTATTGCAGAGGTAGAAGAACTGGTAGAACCGGGCGAACTGGACCCGGATCATATACATACGCCGGGGATATATGTGCATAGAATTTTTCAGGGTAAAGATTACGAGAAGCGAATTGAACAACGAACGGTAAGACGCAAGTAATTTGAAAATGTGCTTATTTGAAAATTTGAAAATGAACTTATGAGGGATGATAAAGAAAACATTATTGTCAAGTTAACTTTTGAGTTTGCTCTTGATATAATAGAGTTTGCTGAAGAATTGGAAAATCAAAGGAAATATGTTGTAGCAAAACAAATTTTAAAATCAGGTACGTCAATTGGTGCGAATGTTCGTGAAGCTCAAAATGCTGAAAGCAAAAATGACTTTATTCATAAATTGAAATAGCAGCTAAAGAAGCAGATGAGACAGAGTACTTTTTGCTGCTTTGTAAATTTTCAAAATCATACCCTTTTAATGAAGAGTTGTTAAATAAGTTGATAGTTATAAATAAGATATTGTCTAAAATTATATCAAGTTCAAAAATCAAATAATTTTCAAATCAGCACATTTTCAAATCTTCAAATTATAAAATGTTAGATAAGGAAGGAATACCAAAACTCATAGCCGAATCAAATATAGCCGAACCCGGCAACATGGTAATAGTTTGCTTCC
>JABDBW010000013.1 GCA_013288485.1 Bacteroidota bacterium | reverse complement strand
GCTTTTTTAAACATGCGTTCAATTTTTATTCAACTTCAACGGCAATGAAATTGCTGTTTTTGCTTCCCCCAAAGGGCGCGGTGCTTATAGAGAACATTAATTCGTATTTTCCTTTTTGCGATGGCGAGTTTATATTAAAAATAAAATGTTTGCTTTCCCCGGCATTTAAAACCAGATTGTTAAAACTGCCCGGGGCCCTTTGGGTATATGCCGAACCATCATCCCGGTAAAAACACGCGTCCATTGCTACCTCGTGCAGCGTTTTATTGTTGCTAAAGTTTATTTGGTAAGGATATGGATTTGTAATGGTTAAATCAATATCCTTTTTATCGCCGGTATGTAATTTTAGCTCATGATAAGGGATTTCGACCTTTACTTTTTGATAAGTGCGCACATCGTCTATCCATTCAACATACCATTTACCGACTTTTATTTTTATGGAATCAGTGGTATTTTTTGTAGGGTCATCAGTTAAGTGCAAAGCCCGCTGGTGCTGCATCTGTTCTTCAATGGGCCATATATCAAACTGTGTGCGCCTATAGTTTCTTGTATCGTACGAGAAGCCTTTCAGCGTATTATTGTAATAATCGTACTTGGCCGGGTTTTGAAAATTATCATCCATAATAACATAAGCGTCGCCTGCCTTTTGCTTAACTATATGCGCCCAATCTTTATAACCATAATAGCTTTTTATTTGCCCTATCTGCGTAACAACAGGTACCGCGAACAGCACGCCTAACCTGAACAGCACAATTACCAGCATGTTAATAATAGCAACCGGATAAAACCACGCGGGCCTGCCGCCCGGTTGTTTAAAACCTATTAATACCAGCATAGCCAGCGGCGCGAAGGCTATAAGCGTCCAATGCGGCTGTGCTTCGCCCCTGAAAGTGGAGATGAAAAAGAACACCAGCGTACCAATACAATTTACCAGCAGGCAACGGATAAAGGCATCTTTAATTTTTACAGTAAATGCTTTATAAAATAAAAACCATCCAATCAGGGGCCCGGCCATAAGCAGTTGCCCGGGCAGGTATAAAAAGCTATTGGCACTATCGTAAGTAGCCGCCGAGCGGTCATACAAATGGTAATTTACCGATGGATAGCCGTGTTGCACCTGCCATAAAATATGAGGTATATATAGTATTGCCGCCAAAAAAACGATGAGCCAGAACGAGGGCCGCTTTAATAATTTAATATTACACGCCACGGTAAACAAAATAAGCAACGCGGCATGGTACTTACTGTAAAGCAAACAGGCAACCACTATACCCAAGGCAAGGGCCAGCGTCCATTTATCATGGTCGATATATTTTTGGTAAAAGAAATAGAACAGCACCGCGAAAAAGAATAGCGGCGCGTCGGGCGTAGTGGTAAACCCGTAAATATGAAAGATGAAGATACCCGATATAACGAGTATGAACGCCCATGCGTCCACCGCGTATTTTTTCAGGATGAGCCATAATAAGTATATAGAAGCTGTGCTGGTTAATACCGTAAGGAGGCGCAGGCCCAATTCATTATGCATCAACGTATCGCCAATACGGATGAACAGCGCCACCATTGGCGGATGGTCGAAATAACCCCAGTCTAAAAAACGCGAATACAGCCAGTAGTAGGCTTCGTCGGCCTGCAGTTCTAACCGGTAAGCTTGCGCGAGGTTAAAAATTGTCCAGCATAACAAAAAATACCAGATGGGTTTGTCAGACTGAACGACTTTTTGTGTAGGCGACAATGGCAATGGGTTAATTCAAAAAAACAATGCAAATGTATATAAATATTGCTTTAAGCAGGTAACCCTTTGGTAAGTGATGCAGCGCACCACCTGGCCCACCTGGTCCACTTGGTCCGGGGTGAACCCACCTGGTCCACCCGGACCCACCTAAAATATTTTTCACTTTTATTTGCATATTTAAATTATTTACTCTACAATTGTAGAGTAAACTCTAAATAAGTAGAATATGAAGCTCACTAAATCAGAAGAACAGTTAATGGAACTGATATGGCAGCATGAAAAAGTTTTCCTGAAAGACATTTTGCTAAGCTATCCCGACCCCAAACCCGCGGGCACTACCATTGCTACTTTGCTAAAGCGTATGCAGGATAAAGGTTTTGTCGGCTACGAAACATTTGGTAACTCCAGGCAATATTATCCGCTGGTAAAAAAGTCGGCTTACTTCTCGAAGGAGGTGAACGGCATTATTAAAAATTACTTTAATAATTCGGCTTTGCAGTTTGCCTCGTTCTTCACAGCCTCATCCAACCTTACACCTGCCGAACTGGAGGACCTTAAAAAAATTATTGATCTTGAAATTAAAAGGAGGGAAAAATGATACACTATATCGTAAATTTCGTTTTATGTTCCGGTTTACTATTATTGGTATACCGCGTTTTCTTAGGGTCCGAAAATTTATACCGCTTTAACAGGTTTTACTTGCTATTTAGTTTGGTATTTTCATTAACGGTTCCTTTAGTAACTGTTCATATACCCTATCCGCAAATCCCTGGTTTTCAGCAACAAGTTGCAGAACAACTTGTGTCAACCAGGATTGCTAATACATTTCAGGTTCACGCTATATCAACAACTGTTAGCAGTTCCGCTCTGCAACAGGTTTCACAAACGCCAAAGCATAATTACCTGCCGGATGTATTGCTTCTATTATATGGCATAACTACCCTGGTAATGTTGGTAAGATTTGCCAGAAACAGTTATCATATCAGCCGCATTGTTACCAGAAATACAATCATAAACTATAGTGATACTAAACTGGTATTAGTTGATGAGGATGTAACTCCGCATAGTTTTTTAAAATATATTTTTATTAATAAAGATAAGTATCATAGCAACTCAATTGAACCCGAAATTATTTGCCACGAACAAACGCATGTAAAACAATTGCACTCGTTGGATATAATATTAGTTGAATTATTGCAGGTGGTTTGTTGGTTTAACCCATTTATATTTTTGTACCGCAGGGCCATGCAGCTTAACCATGAATTTTTAGCTGATGCGGCAGTTATCGAAAACTACCGTGACACAATAGGCTATCAATATTTATTGCTGGATAAAGCCAGTGAAAACAAAAGCTTATACCTAACCAGTCAATTCAACTATTCAGTAACCAAAAACCGATTAATCATGATGAGTAAAACTACCTCCGCAGCTACAGCCTGGTTAATCAGGCTTGCTATCGTTCCCGTAATCACCATTGCTTTTTTATTGTTTTCTAATAAAACAATGGCAGCGTTAAGTGTCAAATCAACTAAAAAAACCTCACTAACTGCACCCGCCGCACAAGACACTAAAATTGATGAGTTTGTGAAACTGCCCGCTGACTATAAACCTGCAAAAACCTATATTAATGCAAAAGGGTATAAAATTGAAGAGGGCGGTTATTCGGCTAATGGTAAAACTTATTATGTTGCTATAATCAGTAATAGATCGGGCAAAAAGATTTCAGACGCTGATGACAAAGCAGGCCGGGTAGTTATTTATAAAGGTGCCGGCAATGCTTCAGGCGAAGATATGATATATCGTAGATTTGGCTATAAATTCCCGGATGTTAAAGTAAGCGAGCTTAAACTTAAACCAGGGCCGCCGCCGCCAATGCCAATGCCAATAATGATACACGATGATGGTTTTAACGCGCTCAGATCATTCAGTAATAGAGTTGAATACCCACAACAGGCGCTCGACCATGAAATACAAGGCAGTGTTGTTGCCAAATTTAATGTAGATAAAGATCATAAAATAACCGATGTAAAATTAGTTAGCGGTTTGGGTTACGGGTGCGATGAGCAGGTTATAAATATGCTAAAAACATTTCCGGGTAAAGTTAACGGGAAATACAATAATTATGTAGTAGGCGTTAGTTTTACATTATTCGGGAGGACAAAAAAATATCCTAAAGTACGTCTTGATCAAAAAGTATTAGATGCGCCCAACAGAGCGCTTGCCATTGAGTTGATAGGATATGGAAAATAACATAAATAAACAGACTTACGAAGTTTTTAAAACTTCGTAAGTCTGGCCGAGGCAACGAAACGTTAATATTTGTTAATTTTTATATAAGTGTATTGATAGTCAATATATTTATATAACTATAAACCGCTATAAACTTTTCTTGTCATGAAAAAAGTCCCATTACTTAAATTACTGCCTGTATTTTTTGGGGTCTTTATTTTCTTTGCCGCCAATGCGCAAAACCTTCCCAATGTACAGCAAATTAGCCTTCGTGCGCCAGTCGGCATAAAAATTGATGGCAGGACAACCGAGTGGAACAACCAGTTCCAGGCATATAATACGCATACCGATTTTTATTATACCATGGCTAACGACGATAAAAACCTTTATGTAGTTATACAGGCTACCGACCCTGCCATAATAAGGCGGATAATAAATGGCGGGGTTACGCTTACCATAAACAGATCGGGGCAAAAAAAGGATAAAGACGGCATGAGTATTACCTATCCGTCGTTTGAAAAAAACAATAGGTTTATACCTAACCTGGGCCGCGTAAGCGTTGGTGCCGCTTTCTCGCGGCTTAACTCTTTTACTTCTTACTCTGGGGGTGTGACTGTAATACGTGATAGTCGTGACGGTGGTAATACGATAGGTACAAGCGGAACAGCGACCAAAAGCCCACCTGTAAATACTGATTCGCTTGCCATTGTCAATAATAATAACATGGCGAATAAAGCCAAATATATTCGCGTTAACGGGATAAAAGATGTGGATTCATTAATTTCGGTTTACAACGCGGATGGCATCAAAGCCGCGTCGTCGTTTGATAGTAAACTGGCTTATACCTATGAATTGGCTATAGGATTAAAACAGCTTAACCTTTCGGTAAGCAACCCTGTAAAATTTGCTTACCAGCTCATGATAAATGACGTAGTGGTACATGGTGTTACATCGTATTCGTATGACCAGGCAGGAAACGTTACAGGCATGAGATATGTAAAAACAGATGTCGGGATGGCAAGCCAATCGGCCACTGATTTTTGGGGAGAATATACGCTGGCAAAATAAGGCTGAATTACGCGTGCTCTAACTCGCGTGCTATAGTTAAGTCGTAGGCGGTTTGCAGGCCTATCCAATATTCGGCGCTTATATCCAGTATTTTTTCAAGCCTTACCGCTATCCGGGCATTAATATGGCGCTTGCCTTTAAACAGTTCGCTTAAGTTGCCGGGCAGCAAGCCAATACTTTTTGCAAATTCTGTTTTTTTCAAACCTCTTTCTTCCACTTCCTCTAACAAAAACTCACCCGGATGAAAGGCGGCCGGTGTTTTTAATATTATACCGTTTTTATCAACTACATTTCCCATAGCGTTATTATTTGGCGTAATGATTATTAAGTTCTTCGATAGCAATTATTTCAATTCGTTTATTATTGCCATCCTTTTCAACCCTGAAAATTAGTCTGAAGCCATCTTTAACACGAATTGAATTTTTGCCCTTTAAATTACCTTTAAGTTGTTCAAAATGCAATGATTTGATCTGCCTTAAAGTATTGGTATCAGGCGCCTGTTCAAGTTGTATAACCCTTTTTATAAAAGCTAATTCAATTTGCTGGCCAAATTTTGGTTTACCCAAACTCTGCCCGTTTTCATAAAGATTTGCTAAGTACTCATCTTCTATAATAATTCTCATTATTATTTGTTTTACCAAAAATAGGTAAAAAATCAAAATTTACCAAATTTTGATAAATTTTGCCAGGAAAATATTGATGCTATTATTAAACCACTACCTCAATTCCCAACGGTAAACTAAAACACAACTGGGAACCAACTCCCAGGCTGCTTGTTACCCATATAGTACCTTTGTTTTTTTCTATAAGGTCCTTACAAAACAGCAGGCCCATGCCGGTGCCGCTTTCGTTTTCTGTGCCAACCGAACTGTTTACCCTGTTTTTAAATAAATTTTCCAGGTATTCCTCGGTCATTCCAACCCCATGGTCTTTTAAACAGAATGTAACCCTTTCGCCATCTTCTGCCTTGGCTGATATTTCAATAATACTGTCGCGGTTAGAGAATTTAATAGCATTGGTTAAAAAATTATGGATCACTATCCTTACCGCATTTGGGTCGGCTAATGCTATTGCGTCGGGCTTTATTTTAACATTTACTTTTATATTTTTTTGCTGCAGTTTATCCTCCATGTGTGTTAACTCGCGGCTAACCACATCATTTATATAAAAACTTTTAACGTTTTTTTCGCTGTTATCAACCTGGCTGTTTATCCAAAATAATAGGGTATCCAAAAAGTCGGAAGTATGCTCCAAAGTATTAAATACCCGGGGCGTCATTTCAATAAATTCTTCGCGGCTAATGCTGGCATCTATCATTAAGGTAAACAGCCCTCTTAGGGTACTTATAGGGGCCCTAAGGTCGTGGGCCAGTACGCCAATCAGCCTGTCTTTTAATAAATTAAGCTCGTTTAGTTTAGTTGCCTGGTCATTCAGGTCTTCCTGCTGTGATAATACTTCTATGTTCTTTTCTGCTAACAAAGCATTAATTTTTTGCTGTTTACGCTTTCCTCTGTAATATACCACAACAAGCACAGTCATAATACCAATAATAACAGCATAAACCTGGTTTTCGCTTTCCTGTCGCTGAATTTTTTGCTGGTAAATATTTTCCTTTAAATTCTGCTGATCTGTAAGTTCTTTCTTCTTTTTCGTAAAATCGATCTCCAGGTTATAGAGCATTACTTTATGAATACTTTCATTTTTGTCTATACTGTCTTTTAAAGCTACATATAACTTATGCTGGTTATAGGCATCTTCAAACTGTTTTAGTCCGGCCAATGCCTTGCTAACCTGTAAGGTGGCATCGGCTTTTATGTTCAGGCTCCCTAAATTATTGGCGGTATGTTGTGCATTAACCGCATAATTATAGGCACGCTGATAATCTTTTTCCAGGTTATATACCAGGGCCAGCCCCACGTAGGCATTAGCCTTGTTATATTTAATTTTGTTTTGTTTAGCCGATAGCAGCGAAAGGTTAAGATAATGAATAGCCAAATCGGTATGGTTGGTATAATAATAATACAAACCCAGGTCATAATCTACCAGGCTTATGCCATCCTGGTCGCCCAGCTGATGGAAAAGGGCCGACGCGGTATTTAAATAGCCAATAGCCTCCTTATATTTTTTTTGGTAAATTAATGTTTCGCCTATATTTTGGGTCGCTACGCTGATGCCCTGCTTGTCATCCAATTTTTTCCAAAGCTGAAACGAGCGGTTATAATAATCCAAAGCTTTTGGGTAAAGCTCCAGTTCCTGCATAACAACGCCAATATTGCTGTATTTATCGGCAGCTGCCAGGTCGTCCTTACGTTTAATATTAATTATAAGCGATTTGAAGTAGCTATCCAATGCTTTTGAAAATTCGCCCTTATTATCATAAGTAACACCCATCATGTTATAACATTCGGCTTCATCTTCCTCATTGCGTGTTTTTGCAATTAACGCGAGTGCCTTATTAAACAGGTTGATGGCATTATCATAGTTGCCTAAATAATCCTGTACACGGCCCAGGCCAATATAGCTTATGCTAATGCCGTGGCTGTTATGGACCTGCAAGTATATGTTTAAAGCGAGGGTATAATTTTTGGCCGATTCGGTGTAGTTGCCTCTGAATGTGTTAACAGTAGCTAACTGTACGGTACCATCGGCAATACCCAGGGGGTAGTTTATTTTTTTTGATAATTTAATAGCGAGGTTACCATAGTATAATGTACTATCGGGAAAAGATTCAAAATATCCGTCGGCAAGTTTGTTAATGCGGCCAATAGTAAGCGTATCAGGCGGTTTTGTGGTGTTTTTTAGCGCATTTAAGATCAACCTTTTCAGGCTGTCGTTGCTGTTGTTTTGCAGCTTTGCAAACAGGTTAAAGCTAACCAGATTGAAAAAAATAAAAAATAAAGCGCAACAATGTTTCAATCCTGATCAGTCAATTAGTTAAATTAAATTAAAAATAAAAGTATAATTTATTATTTAAAAACGCATTACACAATAATTAACAATTATTTTAAATGCAAAAAGTCCGTTTAGTATTTAAACGGACTTGGTTGTTGTTTTGTTAAAGATGTTAGGTATACACAGATTTTTTAGCTCAACAAATTTTTCCAGCTAACCAACTTTCCAATTATCTTATCCAGGTCGTCAGCGGCTACACGCTCCTGCTGCATGGTATCGCGATGGCGAATGGTTACGGTATTGTCTTCTAACGTTTGATGGTCAACAGTGATGCAAAACGGTGTACCAATGGCATCCTGGCGGCGATAGCGTTTACCAATAGCGTCTTTTTCTTCGTATTGCAGGTTAAAATCCAGTTTTAGCTTATCCATTATCTCTCGCGCTTTTTCGGGCAGACCGTCTTTTTTAATGAGCGGGAAGATGGCCGCTTTAACGGGGGCAAGGCAGGGGTGCAGGCGCAATACGGTGCGGCTATCCTGTTTCTCATCGGTGCTCAAATCTTCTTCGTCAAAAGCATTGATCATGGTGAGTAAAAACATACGGTCTAAACCTATAGAGGTTTCAATTACATAAGGGATGTAGTTCCCATAAGGCTTGCCGTCCGCGTCCAGCTCCGGATCGAAATACTGCATTTTTTTGCCCGAAAATTTTTGATGCTGGCTCAAATCGAAATCGGTACGGCTGTGTATGCCCTCCACCTCTTTAAACCCGAATGGGAAATCATATTCAATATCAACCGCGGCATTGGCATAATGCGCCAGCTTTACATGGTCGTGAAAGCGGTATTTGGCCTCGTCAGTACCTAAAGCAAGGTGCCATTGCAGGCGGGTTTCTTTCCACTGCTTGTACCATTCCATCTCGGTGCCGGGGCGGACAAAAAACTGCATTTCCATCTGCTCAAATTCGCGCATCCGGATAATGAACTGCCTGGCTATAACCTCGTTACGGAAAGCCTTGCCAATTTGCGCTATACCAAACGGAATTTTCATCCTGCCCGATTTTTGTACGTTCAAATAATTTACAAATATGCCCTGCGCGGTTTCGGGGCGCAGATAGATCAGGTCGGCATCGTCAGCTATGGCGCCCATCTGTGTGCTGAACATGAGGTTAAACTGGCGCACGTCGGTCCAGTTGCGGGTGCCGCTTACGGGGTCGGCAATTTCATGCTCTATTATTAGTTCTCTAAGGCGTGGCAGATCTTCATTTTTCAGCGCCTCATCCATCGCTATTTGCAGGGCTTCGGCTTTATCGGTTTTACCATCTTTATCGTAGCGGGCAATTTTATCTTCCAGCAACTGGTCAGCGCGGTAGCGTTTGTTCGAGTCTTTATTATCAATCATCGGATCGCTGAAACCATCAACATGGCCGCTGGCCTTCCATATTTTGGGGTGCATAAATATGGCCGAATCAATACCAACAATGTTTTCGTGCATTTGCACCATGGCTTTCCACCAGTAGGTCTTGAGGTTGTTTTTAAGTTCGGAGCCAAACTGGCCGTAATCATAAACGGCGCTTAAGCCATCGTATATTTCGCTGCTTGGAAAAACAAAGCCATACTCTTTGGCGTGGGCGATAACATTTTTAAAAAGTTCGTCGGTATTCTTGCTCATAATAGGGGCAAAGATATATTTTTTTGATTAGCCCCCTCTAAATCTCCCCCGGCCGGGAGATTTTTTTTGGATGGCGCTTACATTAATGGCATAAAAAAAACAATTCCCGAAAATTATTAAATTAAACGAACTTTGCCGCCCTAATTGCGTTTGTTTTAATAAAATATAATATGCTTAAAACTTTATCTTTTTTTACGCTGCTGCTACTCTTTAATGTTATGGCGAAGGCACAATCGCACACGGATAGCGTTGTTAAACATTCGCCTGCGCGCACGTTAACGTACAAGCAATACCAGGCTTATTTAAAGGGCGAAGCCGCTGATGATATGGCGCAGGTTGCCGAAATGAACCATTACCCGATGCCCGATAAAGCGCTCAAATGGAAAAAAGAGCTTGCCCTTAACCCTGATCAAGTGCAAAAGATTACTGAAATTAAGGCCTATATGCACCGGCGCCGGCTACAAATAGGAGGCTCTGTGATCGCTACAGAAAAAATGCTTGACAGCCTTTTCCGTTATCATAAAATGGATGACGGCAGCCTGATATTTTACACTAACCGCTATGGTTTGTACCAGGGCGAATTAAAAAACGCCATATTACAAGCCTGCCTGGCCACCCAGCAAGCGTTAACACCGCAACAAAATGATAAGCTGGCAACGTTGCAGAAAACTGATTGACAAATATGCCGTTAGATTTATTTAATTTAGCGCCCTCATTAGCTGGTATGAAGATTACATTTGATTTTGAAAAGCCATTGGCCGACCTGCTTCAGCAGATTGAAAAGGTGAAGGGTGTTGAGGATAAAAATAAGCTGGATATGTCGGCAACGGTGATTGAACTGGAGAAAAAACTGGAAGCTACCAAACTGGCAGTATATAATAACCTCACCGGCTGGCAAAAGGTACAGATATCGCGCCACCCCGAAAGGCCCTATACCTTACAATACCTGGAGCTGATGTGTGATGATTTTATTGAACTGCATGGCGACCGTACCGTTGGCGACGATAAAGCTATTATAGGAGGCTTCGGTACTTTAAATGGCCAAACCGTTATGTTTATAGGCCATCAGAAAGGGCGCAATACCAAGGAGCGCCAGTACCGCAATTTTGGTATGGCCAACCCCGAAGGTTATCGCAAAGCGTTGCGGCTGATGAAACTGGCCGAAAAATTCAATAAACCTGTTGTTACGCTGATAGATACACCCGGCGCATTCCCGGGGCTGGAAGCGGAAGAACGGGGGCAAGGCGAAGCAATAGCCCGCAACCTGCTCGAAATGTCGGTTTTAAAAGTGCCCGTTATTTGTGTAATTATTGGCGAAGGCGCATCGGGCGGTGCGCTGGGCATAGGTATTGGCGACAGAGTATTAATGCTTGATAATTCATGGTATTCGGTTATTTCCCCCGAAAATTGTTCAACTATATTATTTAAAACCTGGGAACAAAAAGAACGGGCGGCAGAAATGCTGAAGCTGACCTCAACCGAAATGTTGAAAAACAAACTGATAGACGGCGTTATTAAAGAACCCCTCGGCGGCGCCCACCAGGACCCGGTAGCCATGGCCGCAACGCTAAAAAAGCACCTGATCAAAGATCTTAAAACACTAACCAGCCGCAACATTGACGAGTTGGTAACCGAACGCATCAATAAATTCTGTTCGATGGGTGTTGTTGTAGAGGATTGATTTCTGAACCCTGATTCTTAGGATTTTTTGATTCCCTTGATTTAAATATAATACAAGTAATCACGAAATCTTTTAATCTTATAAATCATGGTTCAGACAAATTTACTGCCCTAACCTCACCCCAAACTCCGCGGCATAATCAACTAATTGCTTGTTGTATTTCGCGCTCAATGCCGGGTTGAAGTTTTTAGTTAGCACCACCAGTCCGTTTAACAGCGACATGTCAAACCGTATATCGTTATTATTTACACCGGCTTTACCATCTTTAAATAGAACGTAGTAATAGCTGAGCGAATTGGTGATATAATCATCCAGTTGTGCAATAGTCTTATCGGCCATGTCCTTTTCGTTAACGCGGTATGCAATTTCCGACAGGTAATATTTTCGTACCGTGGCTTCCTGCACCGGTAATATAGCGGGCATAACATCCATGTATTTATGTAAAGTATTTTTAACCAGGTCAACATGGCCCTCTTTTAACAGGTTTTGGGCCAGGGTTAAATATAAATGAGTTATCATGGGGTAAAACATAGTTAACGATTCATGGTCAAGGTACCTGGCGTTCTTCATGTTGCCCCATTTAAACTTATTTACCAGGTTATTATACATCACCAGGGTATTGGCGCTTTCCAGCGGGGTCGCGGCGGTATCGGGTTTTAACGGTAGTAAACGATAGGCAAACCCCTCGTTATATAGGTATTTATCAAGACCTATCATACTCTCTTCGGGTACGGTTACGGTAAAGTAAATGGGCCTTTTCCAGTTGTTATGGGCCAAAATATCAAGCAGCGCTAAATTGTTCTTTGCTACATAATTGTCCGGGTATTTAAACTCCATAACAGGCGTTATCATACCCTTTTCCTCAACAGGTACTGCGCCATTTTTTATCACTTCATCCGCGTTAACCGTTATTTTTAAATTTTTGGTAGGCAGGTAATTAACCTGGTCGCCATTTTGGTATTGTGCCATGGCGTCTTTATTGTCTGATGTTATAAAATCAAACACCTTATTCAGCTCTAATGGCCCCGGTATTTTCGCGTCGTTGTAATAGATCACATCGCGCGTACCGGCTTTATATTTTTCATCAGGCATGGTAATTGGCGCGGGGGCCGACGTGTTCATTTTGGCTTTCATTTGCTTAATATACCAATCGGTACCCAGCAGGCTTAAATTTACAATACGCACATCGGGGCGCACATTTTCCACTTCCTGTATATACCATAAAGGGTAGGTATCATTATCGCCATAAGTAAATAACAAGGCATTTGGCGCGCATGAGTTTAAATAGTTGTAAGCCATATCATGCGGGGTTAGTTTAGTCGATCGGTCATGATCGTTCCATTCCTGGCCCGCCATTAACAATGGTCCCACCATCAAACAAAATATGGTCGATAGCAGGGCGGCGTTTTTTGCCCTTTCCTTTTTGCCGATCAGGTCAGCTATAAAAAGCACAGACAAGCCTATCCAGATCGTGAAGGCATAAAAAGAACCTGCATAAGCATAGTCACGTTCGCGCGGCTGCAGCGGGTCCTGGTTAAGATACAGCAATATGGCTATGCCTGTAAAAAAGAAAAGCACGCCAACCACCCCCGCTTCTTTTTGGTTGCGCCTGAAATGGAAAAACGCGCCCATCAACCCCAATATCAGCGGTAAAAAATAAAGCCGGTTATAGCTTGTGCTTTTTGTTACCGCGTAGGGCAGGGGTTTATTAAAGTTCCAGCCGCTTATCCAGTTGCCGTCAATGCCGTTGGCTTGCCCGTCCATTTCGTTGGTGCGGCCAACAAAGTTCCATAAAAAGTAACGCGTGTACATTTGGTTAACTTGCCATGAAAAAAAGAACCCGAGGTTATCTGCGAAGGTGGGGCTTTGGCTATCGTCCAAATGTCCCCACATTTTATAAAATGCGATATGTTCAGGTTTTTGACTGAATATTCGCGGAAAAATGGTGTTCCTGTCGTAAACGGTATGCTGTTTTTTACCGGCAATTTCGTATTTGGTTTTTCCCCTGCTGTATATGGTTGCTCCCGGAGTTTGCTCAATAGGTTTCGAATCGAAGTACTGGCCGTATAGCAACGGCGTATCGCCGTACTGGTCGCGGTTAAGGTAACCGTTCAGCGTGAAGGCATCCTGCGGGTTGCTGTTGTTTAAATTAGTACCCGCCTTTGCCCGTATCACGATCATTACGAACGAACTATACCCGAATAGAATAAAAGCTGTACAAACTAAAAAACTGTTCAGGGCAAACCGTTTTTCGCGTATTTTAACAACATATTCCAATAAGGCTATTAGGGCTAAAGCTATTGCCAGCCCTATAATACCGGCGCAAACAGCTAAGGTTAATGCAAAACAAACAGCTGCAATAATAATTGCGGTTAATGATGGTTTTAGGGTATAAAATATACCGGCACCAATTGCGGCCAATAACAATATAAAAAATATGATGGCCCCGCTGCCAAAACCAAAGCCCAGGGTATTAACAAAAAACAGATCAGCAAACGCTGCCGCTTTTACGGTGTATTGAACAATACCCCATAATACGGTCGCCAGCGCTATGCATCCCAATAAAAATGCCCGGATAGTACCCCAGGTAGTAATATTTGTTGATTTGCGAAAATAAATTACCAATGCTATAGCCGGTATTACCAGCAGGTTTAACAAGTGTATGCCTATTGAAAGGCCCATTACATAAGCAATAAAAACTATCCATTTACCGGCATAAGGTTCATCGGCATGTGCATCCCATTTTAATATGGCCCAAAAAACAATAGCGGTGCATAGGGATGATTGCGCGTAAACTTCCGATTCGACTGCCGAGAACCAAAATGTATCAGAATAAGCGTAAGCCAGCGCGCCAACCATGCCCGCGCCCATAATAAGTATTACGTTGGCAAAAGTCAGGCCCTCATTCTTTTTAATAAGTATTTTTTTTGCCAGGGCGGTAATGCTCCAAAACAGGAACATAATAGTGGCCCCGCTGGCCAATGCCGAAGCCATGTTGGTCCAATAGGCAACTTTGGTAACATTACCGAATGATAGCAGCGAAAAAACTTTACCTATCATAGTAAACAGCGGCGCGCCGGGCTGGTGCGCTACCTGCAAACGGTATATACAGGCAATAAACTCGCCGCAATCCCAAAAACTGGCAGAAGGCTCTAAGGTTAAAATATAGGTTAATGAGGCAATAATAAAGGCTATCCAGCCAAATAGGTTGTTGATTTTATTATAGTTCATTTTAAAATTTACAAAAAGGAAATTGGTTTAACAGCAACCGAAAGTAACAAAACTAACCCGATGTTTTAGTGCAGCCACGCAGTATTTAGCACATTTTAATACAATTTACCGTATAAAAATGCTTTAATACTTTTTGAGATTTAGATTTTTGAAGTTGAAAATTTCGTCTTATATTTGCATTCCTTTTCGGAACGGATGTTTTGAAGCGGAAGATTGCCTGATAGTATAATGGTAGTACGACGGTTTTTGGTACCGTTTGTCTAGGTTCGAATCCTGGTCGGGCAACATAAGATTTCGGATTTCGAATTTTTGATTGCGGATTTAGGTCTGGCGGAAAATTTAAATCCGAATTGTTTTTTATAAGGTTTGGATAGATCGAATTAAAATCCGAAATCAAAAAATGCCTCTACAATTTAATACGGTTAAGTTATTTGCAGGTTCCGGATCAACGGACCTGGCAGAAAAAATTGCTGAGGCTTACGGAAGCAACCTGGGCGATTATGTGCTTTCCCGATTTAGTGATGGCGAATTTCAGCCTCATTTTGAAGAATCTGTACGTGGTTGTGATGTTTTTTTAATTCAATCAACCCATCAACCTACTGATAACCTGATGGAGTTGTTAATGATGATCGATGCCGCGCGACGCGCATCGGCACATTATGTAAATGCTGTTATTCCTTATTTTGGTTTGGCCAGGCAAGACAGGAAGGATAAACCCCGTGTGGCCATTGGCTCAAAACTGGTTGCTAATTTATTGGTAGCTGCGGGGATAAACAGGATAATGACCATGGACCTGCACGCCGCGCAGATACAGGGATTTTTTGATATCCCGGTTGACCATTTGGACGCGTCTATCATTTTTGTGCCGTATATAAAAAGCCTGGGGTTGGGTAATTTAACCATTGCTTCGCCTGATATGGGCGGATCATACCGGGCACGTGGCTTTGCCAAGTTTTTTAATGCCGAAGTGGTAATTTGCGATAAGCGCCGTAAACGCGCCAACGAAATTGAATCAATGACGCTGATAGGTGATGTTACCGACCAGGATATTGTGCTGATCGATGATATATGCGACACAGCAGGTACACTGGCAAAAGCAGCCGGATTAATAATGGAGCGCGGCGCGCGCAGTGTGCGCGCGGTTTGTACACACCCGGTACTTTCGGGCAAGGCTTACGAAATAATTGAAAGCTCGGCCTTAACTGAATTGATAGTTACTGATACCATTCCGCTGAAACGCGAAAGCGCTAAGATAAAGGTATTATCAACAGCTGATCTGTTTGCAAAAGCTATAAGCAATGTGAATGAACACGGCTCTATCAGCCAGTTGTTTAAGGTGGATTAAGCGTGGGTGATGGTTCATAGATCATGGTTCATAGTTGGGCATGTTGCTATGAAAATAATTAGAATAAAGACTTATGGGTAGTAGATCACCATTAACAATGATCTATGAACCATGAACTAAACATAAATAAATAAAAACAAATGAAATCAATTGCTATTAGCGGTTCTCCAAGAGAGAACGTAGGGAAAAGAGACGCTAAAGAACTGCGTTACCAGAGCCTGGTACCTGCAGTACTTTACGGTGGGCCAACCCAAACCCACTTTTCAGTGTCCGCAGCTGATTTGAAGCCCGTAGTTTATACTCCGGTGGTTCATTTCATCGACTTAGACATTGCTGGTGTAAAATCACAGGCTATTATTAAAGATCTGCAGTTCCACCCATTAACAGAACAGATACTGCATGTAGACTTTTTATTACTGGATCAAAAAAAACCTATTACAATGGAGATCCCTGTGCGTTTAACAGGAACTTCCCCGGGCGTAAAAACAGGTGGTAAACTGGTGCAAAAATTGCGTAAACTACGTATTAAAGCATTACCTAAAGATCATTTAGACTTTATTGATGTAAGCATTGAAAGTTTAGAAGTTGGTAAGTCTGTAAAGGTTTCTGATTTGAAAGAAGGCAACTATGTTATTACCAATTCAAAAGAAGATACCATTGTATCGGTAACGACTTCGCGCGCGTTACGCCAGGCTGAACAGGAAGCAGCAGCTAAAAAATAAACCCAGCCCCCTAACCCCCTAAAGGGGGAATAATGGAGGAGTAAAAGCGATAGGTTTTAAACTTATCGCTTTTTATTTGATATTACTTTTAACTTAGCATCTTACAATACGCAAATTAAAAATCCCCCCTTTAGGGGGTTAGGGGGCATGAAATATCTCATTATTGGTTTAGGTAACATTGGTCCGGAATATGCCGATACGCGGCATAACATCGGGTTTATGATATTAGACGAGCTAGCGAAGCAGGAGGGAGTTAAGTTCAGCCATATGCGTTTGGCTTATTATACCGAGGTATCGTACAAGGGCCGTATGCTGCATCTTATTAAGCCAACCACTTATATGAATTTAAGCGGCAAGGCCCTAAACCACTGGATGCAGGAATTGAAGATCCCCATCGAAAATGTGCTGGTGGTGGTTGATGATATCGCGTTGCCCTTAGGTACTTTACGTTTAAAGCCGCAGGGAAGCGCAGCCGGCCATAACGGACTTAAACATATTGAAGCTACGCTGGGCCATAACAATTACGCCCGCCTGCGTTTTGGCGTTAGCGATAACTTCCCCAAAGGCCGCCAGGTTGACTATGTTTTAAATGGATTTGATGAGGATGAACTGCCGGAACTGCCCGCTTTGATAGACCGTTCTATCGAAATAATAAAGAGCTTTGTTGCCATTGGTCCTGAATTGACTATGACCAAATACAATAAGTGAATTGGAAGTCACAATTTGTGACCTCCAATAGTTAAATTTTGTTAAAAAATGTTAAGGCACAAGGAGTTAACAAAAATTAACTCCAATTTGGTAGCTGTAAATAGGTTAAAATATTTACACCCACCTTATGCACTACAACAAGATCAATAATCTGTTAGGCTGGCTTTGTTTTGCCACCGCCTCTGTAAGCTATATCCTAACTTTAGAGCCGTCAGTAAGTTTCTGGGATTGCGGGGAATTTATTTCGTGCGCGTTTCGTTTACAGGTATCCCATCAGCCGGGTTATCCATTGTTTGCAATGATTGGTAAAGTGTTTTCTTTATTATCATTAGGCAACAATACCAAAGTGGCCTATTTTACAAATATGGGCAGTGCGCTGGCCAGCGGGGCAACCATTATGTTTTTGTTCTGGACCATTACGGCATTATCAAAAAAGATGCTTTTTAATAAAACTGAAGCATTACAACAATCGCAACTTATACTAATAATGGGTGCCGGTTTGGTTGGCGCGCTTGCATTTGCTTATACCGATACCTTTTGGTTCTCGGCAGTAGAGACCATTGTATTTGCACAGTCAATACTTTGCATAGCTATCGTTTTTTGGGCTATATTAAAATGGGAAGCACGTGCTGATGAACCCGGAGCAGATAAATGGCTTGTATTAATAGCCTATGTTATTGGCCTATCAATAGGTATACACTTAATGAGCCTGCTAGCCATACCTGCCATTATAATGGTTTATTATTTAAGGCGCTTTAAAACCATCACCATAAAAAAAGGACTTATTGCCTTTGCAGCGGGCATTGCAACGTTGTTGTTTGTTCAATATGGTATTATACAGGATACCGTTAGGGGCGTAGGGTACTTTGAACTCTTTTTTGTTAATACACTCGGCCTGGGATTTGGCACCGGGGCTATTTTTTTCCTTTTATTATTGATAAGTGCATTAATTGGGGGTATAATTTACAGCATCCGTAAAAAGAAACCGGCGCTTAATTTAGCTTTAGTATGCGTAGCATTTATATATTTCGGCTATAGCTCTTTTACCTATATTCCTATCAGGGCCAGAGCTAATACAGATTTGAATAACTGGCATCCTGATGATGCTTTTACTTTAGTCAGGTATTTAAACCGCGAACAATACGTACCAAGCCCTTTGTTATACGGGCCATACTTTGATGCAAAAGCGATCGACCAAGTAGAAGGGGCTACCATATACCGTAAAGGGAAAAGTAAATACGAGGCGATGGGTAAAAAACAAGACCTGGTTTATGACCATAATACTATTTTGCCCCGCATATTTAGTAGTGACTCCCAGGATTCGCAGCCACAATTTTATAAAAACTGGCTGCAGTTAGCCGACAACCAAACTCCGACTTTTAAGGATAATATCAGCTTTATGCTTAGCTGGCAGATGTATCAAATGTATTTCAGGTATTTTTTATGGAATTTTGCCGGCCGCTATAACCAAATGGACGGACAGGCAAGCATGACCGGTACGGATGGTAACTGGACATCGGGTATTTTCGATGCCCGCAGGCATTTGCCAAATTCATTAATAAACGATAATACTTACACTCCCTTATATGTCCTGCCTTTAATTATCGGCCTATTGGGTATGCTTTATCATTTTAAGCGCAACAAGCGCGATGCCATGATAATAGGGTTGTTATGGTTTTTTACCGGCGTCGGTATAATATTATATGTTAATCAGGGAGGTTTACAACCACGTGAGCGTGATTATTCGTACGTAGGCTCTTTTTACGCGTTTGCTATCTGGATAGGGTTTGGTGTAATCGCGCTGGCCGAAATGATCAGGAAAAAAGTAAATGCTAAAATTTCGGCAATAATTGCTTCTGTTGTATGCTTGCTTGCAGCACCGGTATTAATAGCAAATAAAGAATGGAAGGCACATGACAGGTCGACAAAATTGACGGCCCATGATATGGCTTATAATTACCTGGTGTCATGCCCGCCTAATGCCATTTTGTTTAATAGCGGCGATAATGATACTTACTCTTTATGGTATGACCAGGAGGTGGAAGGAATACGGCCCGACGTACGTTTGGTTAATCTTAATTTATTTAGCGCCGACTGGAACATCCTTCAAATGCAGCGAAAAATAAATCAATCAGCCCCGCTGCCTATAACTATGCCTTTTGATAAATATAAAGAAGGTACGCGGGAGATGATCGCGTTTAAGGATGCTAAGATTCCCGGCCCTGTTGAATTAAAGGATGTATTTGATTTTATAACATCAGATGATAGCCGGACCAAAGTTGAATACCAGAATGGCAATACAGATAACTATCTTCCAACTAAAAATTTTAAGATAACCGTTAACGCTGATAATGTAGTTAAAAATGGTGTTATACCTGCCGACCAGAAAAGTAAAATTGCCTCAAGTATGGAATGGACATTCCCCATGAATTATATCACCAAACAAAACCTGGCATTGCTGGATATTTTGGCGCATAACGACTGGAAAAGGCCCATATGTTTTACAGCTACAGTTGGAGGGCCTGACTTTATTGGCTTGCAAAAATATTTATATAAGGAAGGTTTTGTATATCATTTAATTCCTTTAAAAGCGGATACCGCCTCAAAAGGTAATGAATTGGGAAAAACCAACAGCATTGTGATGTATAACAATATAATGAACAAGTATAAATGGGGAAATTTTAAGAATGCCAAATACCTTGATGAGGTATCAAAAACAATGTTTTATCCTTTAATTTTAAATTCATTTATTGATTTAACAGAAAATTTGATAAAGGAAAATCACCCTGATATGGCGCTTAAAGCTTTGAATAAATATGATGAGGTTATGCCCGACCTGAATCCGCATATTGATATTGTAAGAAATAAATATTTTATTGTTGACACAGCATACAAGCTAAAAAAGATGAAAATGGGAAATAAGTACGCTGACAGTATAGATAAATATGTAGTTGACCAGCTAAACTATAATTACCGCGTATTTCAAAATAACCCTGCCGATACCGACCAGCACGTAGTCCAGGTAGGTTTATTCATATTAAGCGGTATGGAACAATTGACCAGGGAAAATAAGCAAGCAGAATTAAATACCAGGTTTCAAGCCCAACTGGTAGAATATAAAAACAAGTTTCATAGTATTTTAAATTGATGTTTGCTTTCTGAATTTAACACTTAATTGTTAAAAAACTAACTTTATAGTTAAAATATGTTAAAAGTTTCATAATCTGTAACGGGATAAACATTTTCGTGTCTTATTACCTGAACGCTTATGAAAAAACTGATACTTACCTTCTTCACCATTTGTTTCTCTGTAATAGTATTTGGGCAAACTCAAAAAACTCTAATTGTTAAAGGCACCGTTACCGACTCGGTTACCAACCAGCCTATAGGTTACGTTACCGTTGCCTTACAGGATGCTAAAACAAAAGCTCCGGTTAAAAGTACCTTAGCTAAAGACGATGGAAGTTTTGAATTATCGGCACCCGCCGGTAAAACCTACTTGCTTGTATTGGCTAATATGGGTTATAAAAATAAAACCGTATCCATTACTGATACAACTGTCCTTATAAATATGGGAAAAATTATATTATCACCATCTAACAAGCAGTTGGATGGGGTTACTATATCGGCAGTAAAGCCATTAATGACGCGTGAGGTTGACCGTATAAGCTATGACGTACAGGCCGACCCGGAAAGCAAAGCGATTTCGGCATTAGATATGATGCGTAAAGTACCGCTATTATCTGTTGACGCTTCAGACAATATTAAACTGAAAGGGAACGGTAATTATAAAATATTGATCAACGGGCGCGAATCGGCAATGATGACTAAGAACCCATCGGATATATTAAAGGCCATGCCTGCTACCAATGTTGAAAAAATAGAAGTGATAACTACACCGCCCGCTAAGTATGATGCGGAGGGACTGGCGGGCATTATCAATATCATCACCAAAAAAAATGCCGACCAGGGCTATAACCTGGGCCTTAACGGACGTATGAACAGTATTTTTGGACCGGCCCTTAATTTAAATGGCACGTTTAAACAGGGAAAATTTGGTTTATCGGCTTTCACGGGTCATGGCGTTATGGGTAATATCAACAAACAATCAGGGGCCGGCAACATTCAGGACTTTTTTGCAGATCAATCGGTACTGACCCAAAATGGCATAGGTGCCTTCGGCGGAACCTTTACTTATGCAAATACCGAACTAAGCTATGAGCTAGATAGCCTTAATTTATTGACAGCGTCAGTAGAAATGTCCAGTAATGACTTTAACCAAATTTTCGACCAGTCTTCGAGCCTTGTAAACAGCAAAGGTGGTACCGATCAGCACTATGAACAGGCAAACACCGGCAATGGTACTTTCCTGGGTTTTGATGCCGGTATAAATTATCAATTAGGGTTTAAAAAGCAAAAAGACCGTTTGCTCACAGTATCTTATAAATATGATTATTCGCCCAATAAGCAATTTAATGATAACCTTTTCTCGGAACGGATAAATTATCCGGCAGTTGCAGTTCCTGACTTCCAGCAGTATAATAATTCAGGTAACAGGGCGCACACGTTCCAGCTGGACTATGCGCACCCGCTTAAAAAAATTACGATAGAGGCAGGCGTAAAGGCCATATTGCGAAATAACTTCAGTGATTACCATTTGGATGACCGCGATAGCCTAACTAATAAATATGTAACCAATGCCAGCCAAACCAACGATTTTAACTATCATCAAAATGTTTATAGCTTGTATAACTCGTACCAGTTAAAATTAGAAAAATGGACCGCAAAAGCAGGTCTGCGTTTAGAGCGCACTACGGTTGATGCTAATTTTTCCTCAACAGGAAGTACTGTAAACCAGGATTACAATAACCTGATACCATCTGTATCCATACAGCGTAATTTAAAAACCAGCAGTATTAATTTTGGATTTACAGACAGGATACAGCGTCCGGGCATATTTCAGCTTAACCCGTTTGTTGACCAATCTAATCCCAAATTTATAAATACCGGTAACCCTAACCTAAGGCCCGAGCTGGATTATACGTTTGAACTGAACTACAGCAATTTTACAAAAAGCCCCGTTAATGTGGGCCTTAGCTATGCTTTCTCGAACAATTCTATACAAAATGTCAGCGGGCTGCAAATAAATAATAACGGAGGAAAAGCCGATACTGCAACAGTTACCACTTTTCAAAACCTGGGCAGCAATAATACCCTGGGTTTAAATTTAAATACTACGCTTAATCCAACAAAAAAGCTGTCGTTTACCATGAATGCGCAATTGAGCCATATTTGGTTAAAAGGTGCATACAACGGGCAGTTTTATAAAAACGACGGCTATATGGGTAATGTATTTGCTAATGCCGGGTATAAATTTGGAAAAGGTTACCGCTTCGGCATTGATGCAGGCTATTTTAGCGGAAGCGTTGTTTTACAGGGGTCTACCAATAAATATATTTACTCGTCATATGTATTCTCAAAAACTTTCCTGAAGAACGCGACGGTATCCTTAGTAGCAAACAACC
This sequence comes from Bacteroidota bacterium, assembly GCA_013288485.1. GTDB lineage: Bacteria > Bacteroidota > Bacteroidia > Sphingobacteriales > Sphingobacteriaceae > Mucilaginibacter. The sequence continues at coordinate 20,768 of JABDBW010000013.1, read as the reverse complement.
CTTACAGTAAATTCATGACGTCCACAAATACTACTACCACCAACGACTTTTACCAATATGGCTATAACCAAAACTACTACCGCACTTTTGCTGTAAGGTTTAATTATAAATTTGGCAAGCTAACCAGCGATATTAAGAAGAACCAGCACGGCATTAATAATGATGATACCAAAGGCGGCGGCAAAAGCAGCGGGGCCAGCGGTTAAAATAGTTCGAAAAATAATTTTACAGTAAAATAATATTAAAAATTCTTCTCTCTGCAACGGGATGCTGACTTTCGTGTCTTATTAACTGATCGCTTATGAAAAAACTGATACTTATCTTCTTCACCATTTTTTTCTCTGTATCAGTTTTTGGCCAAACTCAAAAAACTTTAACCGTTAAAGGCACCATTACCGACTCGGTAACCAATCAGGCAATAGGCTATGTTACCGTTGCTTTACAAAACGCCAAAACGCAGGCATCGGTTAAAAGCACTTTAGCTAAGGACGACGGTTATTTTGAATTAACCGTACCTGCCGGTAAATATCAACTGGTATTGGCAAATATGGGCTATAAAAATAAACAGGTAATACTAAAGGATACAGTTTTGGTAATTGATATGGGCAAAATTGTACTCTCGCCATCTACCAACCAACTTGATGCTGTTACTATTACCGGCGTTAAACCGTTAATGAAGCAGGAGGTTGACCGCTTAAGCTACGATGTGCAGGCTGACCCCGAAAGCAAAATTATTACCGCACTGGATATGATACGCAAAGTGCCCCTGCTATCAGTTGATGCTACGGATAATATCAAACTGCGTGGCAGCGGCGATTATAAAATATTGATCAATGGCAGGGAGTCGGCAATGATGGCCCATAACCCATCGGATATACTGAAATCAATGCCAGCCAGTAATATTGTGAAGATTGAAGTTATTACCACGCCCCCTGCCAAATATGACGCGGAAGGTTTGGCGGGTATCATCAATATCATTACCAAAAAGAAAGCCGACCAGGGTTACAATGGCTCGGCTGGGGTAAATTATAATACCGTGTATGGTTATAGGGGTAACCTTAACCTTACTATAAAACAAGGTAAAATAGGCTATAGCGGCTATGTTGGCAGCGGAAGGCGGCCATATTTAGGTTCCGAATTTGGGAATACAAGTACTTTTAACAGCCCGTTATCTTCGTTGGTGCAAAGCGGTATGCAATATCGCGGCGGCAGCAATACCTATACCAGTAATGAGTTAAGTTTTGAGTTTGATACCTTGAATTTGATCTCCGCCACTATTAATCATTTTAACGGCGTTAATTCAACCGGTAATGACCAGCTCACCACCCAGCGCGATGCAAATAATGCTATTTCACAAGCGTATCATTTGCTCAATAACGGTACTGGTAACAACATGGGGACAGACATTGGCATCAACTACCAGCTTGGGTTTAAGCATAATAAAAATCAGTTATTAACAGCTTCATACAACTATAATTATTCAAATAACAATCAATTTAACGATGTAAGCGCCGATCAAACGCTGAATTACCATTCGCCAAATTACCGCCAGTATAATAATTCGGGTTCAAAGGAATATACCACCCAACTGGATTATATACAGCCGTTAAAGACGCTCACCATTGAGGCGGGCGGTAAAATGATATTGCGTAATAACTTTAGCGATTTCCACAACGATACGCTTGCAGCCAACAACCAATATCAAACAGCGGCAAAGCAAACCAATAACTTTACCTATCATCAAAATGTATACAGCCTTTATAACTCGTACCAGCTAAAATTTGCTAAATGGACATTTAAAGGCGGCTTGCGGTTGGAGCGTACCAACATAAACGCCGATTTTACAGCAACCGGTGGCGGTGCTTTTAACCAGGATTATAATAACCTGGTCCCTTCTGTTTCAGCACAGCGAACTATAAACGCCACCAGCAGCCTTACCTTTGGGTTTACACAACGTATTCAACGGCCGGGTATCAACCAGTTAAACCCGTTTACCGACCTGTCAAACCCTAATTTTATTAATATAGGTAACCCTGCATTGCGGCCCGCCGTTAACAATAATTTTGAATTAAGTTATGGCAATTTTGCCAAAGGCTCTATAAACCTTAGCACACATTATACATTTGCCGATAATACTATTCAAAATATAGTTACCGTTAACAACGCGGTAACTACTACAACGTTTGCTAATGTGGGTAAAGATAAGCGCCTCGGCGTGGATGCAAATATTCAGTACCCGATAAGTAAGAAAATTGGTATAAATATTAATTCCGAATTATTGCAGGTATGGTTAAACGGGACCTATAATGGTAGCCCCTTTACCAACAGCGGGCAGCAGGGCCATCTATTTACTTACACCAGCTATAAATTTAATGATGGTTATCGCATAGGTGTAAACCTTGGCTTTGATAGCCGGTATGTATTGCTGGAGGGCAGGGACAACTGGTATTTCAGTAATAGTGTTGAGGCATCAAAGGATATGGCTAATAAAAAGGCTACTTTTTCTTTATTTGTGGGTAATCCTTTCAGCAAGTTTAACAAGCTTGATTTCTTTACAAAAACACCCGATTTTCAGACGTATAATTATTTCTTAAATTATTATCGCACAGCCGGGTTTAACTTTGTGTATAAGTTTGGCAAGCTAAACAGCGCCATCAAAAAAAATCAGCGCGGCATTAGTAATGATGATACAAGTAGCGGCGGCAGGAACTAAACATTGCCATTTTTGCAATATTTGGTCGAATATTCATATCAAACCAATAAATAAGTAATACTCTTGTTACGCTTTCGGTAATGAAGCCAATTTTTGGTAAATCGCAGCATATTTAAACCCTGTTTAAATAGATATGATAAAGCGCTACCGGAACTTATGAAAAAAACTGTACTTACAGTACTATGCTCTTGCTTGTGTATTATTGCTATAGCCCAAAACAACCGTAAAATAATAACAATTAAAGGGGTACTGATAGATTCGGCCACCAACACGCCGTTGGGGTATGTTACCGTTTCTTTAATTAACGCGGCTACCAAACAGCCTACAACAAGCACTTTGGCAAAGGATGACGGTACGTTTGAATTTGACCAGGTAGTATCACGTGTTTATAAGCTGTCCTTATCGTCATTAGGCTATAAAACAAAAATCATTAATATTACCGGCAAAGACGTTATTACCGATGTGGGTAAAATAATTATGGCGTCTTCGGCAAATGGTTTAAATGAGGTTAACATAACTGCCGAAAAGCCGTTAGTAACGCAGGAAGTCGACCGTCTTAGTTACGATATTCAGGCCGATCCGGAAAGTAAGGTGTTGAGCGTTTTGGATATGCTGCGGAAAGTTCCGTTAATATCATTAGATGCTGATGATAACATATTATTAAAAGGCAGCGGCGATTACAAGATATTGATAAATGGCAAACCTTCCAGCCTGGTGGTGCATAGCCCGAAAGATATTTTCAGGTCGATGCCCGCTTCGAGTATACAAAAAATAGAGGTAATTACAACGCCCCCTGCGAAGTACGACAGCGAGGGGCTGGCCGGTATAATAAATATTATCACTAATAAAAAAATTGATAATGGTTACAATGGTAGTATAAACCTAAATTACAGGTCGCCGGTTGGCGGCCCCGGCCTGGGCGGGTCGTTTACCTACAAAAGCGGCAAGTTTGGTGTTGCTTCCTATTACGGCCTTAATCATTATAAATATCCGCAAACAACCAGCATGAACAGCCGCATCACTACCGGGCAGGGCGCCAGCGACCTTACGCAATCGGGTATCCGCTATTCAGATGCCCACAGCGGTTATATCGGAACAGAGTTTAGTTACGAACCCGATACCTTAAATCTGCTTACCGCCGAATTTAATATTAACGGCGGAAATTCAACTTCATTCAGCGACAGGTATTCCAGCAAAACCGATTCGACCAATACAGTTGCCCAGGCTTACGATATTGCAAATAATGGCAAGGGCCATTATGACGGTTTTGATGTAGGGTTTAACTACCAGAAAGGGTTTGAACACCGCAAAGACCAGATATTGACGTTCTCTTATAAATTTACGCTGGCCAATAATAACCAGTTTAATATCCTGGGAATTACCGATCGTATAGGTTACCCTGTTTTAGGAAATCCCGACTACCAGCAAAACAATAAAGAAATATCAAAGGAGCAAACCATACAAACAGATTATGCTCAAACAGTAAACGGCGTAAATTTTGAAGCAGGTTTAAAAGGTATAATCAGGAATGGTAACAGTAATTTTGAGTACGATTCTTTACGATATGATCCGCTGAACCCCGGCTTGATGCAGTATGACCTGAATCCATTGCGTACAAATGCCTATAATAATACCCAAAATATATTAAGCGCTTATAATTCTTACCAATATAATATTAATAAACAGTGGGGATTTAAAGCGGGAGGGCGATTAGAGGAAACGATAATTAACGCCGATTTTATTACAACGGCCTCAAATGTCGATCAGCATTATTTAAATTTTATACCGTCTGTTTCTTTGAACAGAAAATTTGCAGACTTAAGTAATATAAACTTCGGATTTACCCAGCGGGTTTCGCGGCCCGGTATAAGTACGCTGAACCCGTTCGTAGATCGTTCAAATCCTAATTTTGTAAATGCGGGTAATCCTAATTTAAAGCCGGTGGTAAGTAATAACTTCCAGCTAAATTATAGCCGGTTTAATAAAGGATCTATCAATATTGGTTTAAGTTATAGCGTAGCAAGCAATACCATACAGCAAATATCTATTTTCGACCCTGCCACCGGCATAACCAGTTCTACTTATGCTAATGTAGGTAAAAACCGTATGCTGGGCAGTAATTTCAACATCAATTACCCCATAACCAGGGTTTGGAACTTCAGCCTTAACGGGAACCTGAATTATATATGGATAGCCGGCACAGTTAACGGCATACTAACAAATAACAAGGGTATACAGGGGTACTTTAATGCATCAACAGGGTATAAATTTAAAAAGGGCTACCGTATAAATGGTAATTTAAACTTTAACAGCCCCTATATTTCTTTACAGGGAAAATCAAATTCGTACCTGTATTCGGCGTTTAGCGGCAGCAAAGAAATAGTGAAAAGCAAATTAACTGTATCAGCTTCTGTGAGCAATCCGTTTACTAAATTTCGCAATAATATAAACCATACCAATGGCGCTAATTTTACACAGGTAAGCTATAATCAGAATTATTTAAGAGTATATAGTGTAAGTTTGAATTATCGTTTCGGAAAATTAAAAGATGCGATAAGGAAAAATGAACGGGTAATACATAACGACGATACTACAAAAAATACAAAGCCTAATACTTCAAATCCTCCTGTTCCTATATCAAATTAATAATTATGAAAGTTTACGGCATTACCAACTGCAATACGGTTAAAAAAGCGTTGGATTGGTTTAAGGCTAACCACGTTGATTATAAGTTCCATGATTTTAAAAAACTGGGCATAACTATGGATAAATTACAGGAATGGGACACTAAGGCAGGATATGAAAAATTCATGAACAAACAAGGGCTAACCTGGAAACAACTTGACCCCGAAGAGAAAGAGAGCATAAAAACTAAAACAGATGCTTTACAATTATTACAGCAAAAAACAAGTATGATAAAGAGGCCGGTAATTGAGGACGGAGATTTTTTATTTTTCGGGTTCGACGAGCGGGTTTATCAGCAGCATTTTTAAATAATACGGGGTAGAGACGTAATAATTTGTTTACGTAGCTCACTATTCGCATATTTTTATAATTTTACGGTTGAATTAACAAAATTAACTGATGAAATTTAACGTTACAGCCCGTTTAGCACTGGCTTTTTTGGCAATTATTGCCACCGCTAAAGCACAAACAACTCCCGCGCAAACAACACCTAATCCAAACACACCACCTGCGGCACGCACGGGCCGCGCTGTTGATGTTCCCGATCCCAACGCGCCTGCCTCAAAATATGATTATCATGACGTGTGGAAGCCGTTTTTCTTTACAAAAAACGGGAATGAATACCGTGCGTCTGATGGTTCGCCAGGGCCAAAATACTGGCAAAACCGTGCCGACTACCAGTTGGCCGCTAAACTTAACGACGAAACCAACGAAATTACCGGAACCGAGGTATTAACCTATACCAATAACAGCCCCGAAAAATTGAGCTTTATATGGATGCAGTTAGACCAGAATTTATTTCAACTAGATTCAAGAGGAAATAAACAAGTTCCGTTAAACGCCGCAGGTATCCCGCAAAGCCGTAACTGGGGCAGGGGGCAGATATTTGACGCGGGCTTTAAAATAAAATCAATTAAAATATTAGTAACGCCTAAAGGAAGTAAAACCACAACAGCAACCGATGCTAAATTCCTGGTGAATGATACCCGTATGCAGGTGTTTTTGCCTAAAGGTATTGACCCTACCGGCGGACAGTTAAAATTAAAGATAGAATACTCCTTTATATCGCCCGATTATGGTTCAGACCGCATGGGGATAATCAACACCGACCAATCAAAAAATGGTAAAATATTCCAGGTGGCACAATGGTACCCGCGGATGTGCGTGTATGATGATATTATTGGCTGGAACACTTTGCCCTATACCGGCGAAAGTGAGTTTTACCTGGAGTATGGTGATTTTGATATAAATATTACCGCGCCTGCCAAAGATATTGTAGTATGCTCGGGCGAGTTGCTGAACCCGAAAGATGTTTATACACCCGAACAGCAAAAAAGATGGGCACAAGCGGCGCAAAGCGATAAAACGGTAATGATACGCACTGCTGCTGAAGTTACCGACCCGGCATCGCGCCCGGCGGGTAAAAAAGAATTAACCTGGCATTTCCAGATACATAATGCCCGTGATGCTTCATGGGGGGCATCGGCAGCGTTTATTATCGACGCCGCGAAACTGAATTTGCCCAGCGGAAGAAAATCGATGGCTATTTCTGCTTACCCGGTTGAAAGCGCCTCACAACCCGGCGCCACAGGGTTCAGGGCCCCGCAATGGAGCCGCGGAACCGAGATGATAAAAGCCTCGTTGGAATATAATTCAAATAAATGGTTTGAGTATCCTTATCCTAACGCTACCGGCGTTGCAGGAAAGGCGGGCGGCATGGAATACCCGGGCATAGTGTTTTGCAGCCTGGGCGGCGGCTGGGGCGTAATTGATCATGAATTTGGCCATACCTGGTTCCCGATGATCGTAGGATCAAACGAACGTTTATATGGCTGGATGGACGAAGGCTTTAATACCTTTATTAATACGCTTTCGACCAAAAACTCATTAAAAGGCGAATTCTACAGGGCTCCAAATCCGGCCCAGCTATCGTTTACCTGGAATGCCTTTACCCGCTCAACACTCGAACCCATATTGAGCAACCCGGATAACCTGAAGGAAACCAACAACGGTACTTTATTATACAGCAAGCCCAGCGCGGGTTTAGTAATGCTCCGCGAGCAAATATTAGGCCCTGAACGTTTCGATTTCGCGTTTAAAACCTATATTCAGCGGTGGGCCTATAAGCACCCTACGCCTGATGATTTTTTCCGCACTATAGAAAACGCTTCCGGCGAAAGCCTGCAGTGGTTTTGGCGAGGCTGGTTTGAAAATACCTGGCGCCTGGATGTAGCCGTACGCGATGTTAAATATGTTGATAATGACCCGGCAAAAGGGGCAATTATTACCATTGATAACCTGGAGAAAATGGCTATGCCTGTGGTACTGGAAATAAAAACAGTTAGCGGTAAAACCGACCGTGTTAATTTTACCGCCGAAATATGGGAACGTAACGCGAGCTGGTCGTTCAGGTACCCATCTACCGAAGCGATCGAATCGGTTACCTATAACCCCGACTCCACATTGCCCGATTATAATCCGGCAAATAATGTTTGGACAAGCAAAAAATAAAACCAAATAAATAAAAAGACCCGGTGTTGAGCCGGGTTTTTTGTTTGTAATCTATTTGTTAAATGTTTGGTTTGGGTAACTATTGGTATTATAATTGAGTTAGCTTAACGGAATAATTGGTTTGCCATGAAACGGTTTTTTATATTTTTCGTTGTATTGTTAACTGCCCGTGCAGCGAATGCCCAGGAGCTTTTAAAAGGAAGTATAACCGAAACAGGTACCCATGAAAAATTAACAAATGTTTTCATCCGCGATACCAGCAACAAGAAAATAACATTGGCAGACAACGAGGGCAGGTTTGCCATAAAGGCCGAACCGGGGCACTTGCTTATTTTTGATTCGCCCGGCTATATGGCTGATACCTTGTATGTGATAGATATGAAGCCAAAAAGCATCGAATTGAGACCGATCAGCATATCCTTACGCCAAGTTAATATCAATTCATCCAGAACAACCTTTGATCCGCATACTGAATATCCGGAAGTATATACTAAAAGTAAGGTTTATGTGCTTTCGCCCAGCACCTGGTTTTCAAAAGAAGGAAAGGACGCGCGCCGGCTAAAACACTTTTTTGCCACAGAGGAACAGGAACGCCATGTTGATGAAGTATTTACTGTAGCTTATGTAGGAAGTATTGTTCCCTTAAAAGGAATAGAACTGGAAAATTTTATGGCATTATACCGCCCTACATACGCGTTTATACACAATAATAACGGCCCCTCTTTAGCTGCTTATATCAACGATTCTTACAAAAAATATAAGGCTTTGCCTCCGGAGAAGCGTAAATTGGATAGACTCGTCAGCCAATGATATTGGCAGACACTCACCACTGCAAATCATCTTTTCAGATTATCTGACTACTTTTCAAGTTTAATAATTTGTCAGGTTATAATTATAAAACAACGTATCGGCCACCAAAGTCATTTTCAGGTTTGAATTGCCATAAGTATAGTTAAATGTGCCGTTCAAATGTTTTTTTGCAGTATTTTGGGTCCGTTTGTTAATTGTGACGTCAATAAAATTAATGGTCGTAGCATCTCCGCTATATGTGCCAAAACTGCCGGCCTGAATTTTACTTGTATCTCCTCCTACTGCAAAATTTCCTGATGGAGAAAGTGATAAAGTGATATTGGCATAAGACGTATCCAGCTTACCCGTTAGCGAACTTTGATGCACAAGCATAAATGGCCCTGCAAAATTTCCCCTTGGCAGATTTACGGGAGTGGTTGAACTGTCGGATGATTTGGTACATGCTGCAAATGGCAACAGTAGTAATAATGGTAAAAAATTAAGATGTGTTTTCATGGCTATTATTAGTAAATACGATAATTTGTCCAATATGGTATATCGACTCAAAAATAATTTATCAGCAAAAAATGCGCCATCCAATACTAGTTTGAGCTAAACTTTGCCGCAGGTGCTGGCAGGCGCTATATATTTTTAGCCAGCCAATCGCCTACTTCGCTTGTTTTGTAGGCTTTATTTTTCCCGGCCAGGTCCTCTGTTACAATTCCTTCAGCCAATGATTTGTTTACCACCGCCCTTATCAGTTCTGCTTCTTCTTTTAACCCGAAAGCATCTTCAAACATCATAGCGGCAGATAGCACAGTAGCCAATGGGTTGGCAATGTCTTTGCCTGCTGCCTGGGGGTAAGAACCGTGAATGGGCTCAAACAAAGAGGTATGTATACCTATTGAAGCAGACGGCATCAACCCCATAGAGCCCGAAATTACTGATGCCTCATCCGTTAAAATATCGCCGAACAAATTTTCGGTTATCAATACATCATAAGTATTTGGCCACTGCACCAAACGCATGGCAACGGCATCAACAAACTCATAGCTTACGGTAACTTCGGGGAAATCTTTTTCCATGTCCTGTACGGTTTCCCGCCATAAACGGGAAGTTTCCAATACATTGGCTTTATCAACGCAGCATAGTTTTTTACTTCGGGCCATTGCCATTTCAAAACCTAACTTAGCCAGGCGCTGAACCTCTGCCCGGGTATAAGTACAGGTATCGAAAGCGGTATTTCCATCATCTTTTCTGCCTCTTTCGCCAAAATAAATGCCGCCGGTCAGCTCACGCAGAATGATGAGGTCTGTACCTTCAATACGCTCTCTTTTAAGTGGTGAGTTATCAATTAATGAAGGAAAAGTAAATGTTGGGCGAACGTTAGCGAACAACCCCAGTTTTTTACGCATTTTCAGCAATCCCTGTTCGGGGCGAACGGTAGCTTTCGGATCATTATCAAAACGGGGATGGCCTATGGCACCAAATAAAACCGCGTCGGCTGCCATACAAACCTCATGTGTCGAATCCGGGTACGGTTCGCCAACCGCATCTATAGCGCAAGCGCCGGTTAAGGCGGCTGTCCAGGTTATTTCGTGGTTGAATTTTTTTGCTACAGCGTTAGATACTTTAACAGCCTGGTCAATAACCTCGGGGCCAATTCCGTCTCCTGCTAAAAGTGCGATATTTAATTTCATTTTGATATATATGTCTTGATTCTTGTTTCTTAATTCCTGACTCTAAATAATATTCAGCATTTTCTGGGTAGCTTTAATAGCGCAAACCGTTTGGTCTGAATCGAGCCCCCTGGTTATAAATTTTTTCTTATCTGTTTGCCATGTAATAATCGTTTCGCACAAGGCGTCGGAGCTACTGCCGGGGGCTATCCGCACCGCGTAATCTATCAGCTTTGGCAAACATCGGTTTTTCCTGGTATAAACATTGGCGAGCGCGTTCATAAAGGCATCAAACTGGCCATCGCCCTGCGCGTTCTCTTCAAACTTTTCGCCATCAATACGCACAGAAATGGTTGCCGAAGGACGCAGGCCCATAGAATTCATCAATACATACGATTCTACAATAACCTTTTCGCCATAAAGGCTGCTATCCAGCACATCAGAGATAATGTAAGGGAGGTCCTCTTTAGTTACGGTTTCTTTCCTGTCGCCTAATTCAATAACGCGCTGGGTAACTTTTTTCAGGTCGGCGTCGTTTAGTTTCAACCCCAATTCCTGCAGGTTTTTTTCAATGTTTGCCTTGCCTGATGTTTTTCCGAGTGCATATTCGCGCTTTCTGCCAAACCGCTCGGGAAGGAGATCATTGAAATATAGATTGTTTTTATTGTCGCCGTCAGCATGTATACCGGCTGTTTGTGTAAACACATTATCACCAACAATAGGCTTGTTAGAAGGAATGCGGACACCCGAAAAGGTTTCAACCAGTTTACTCACCGAATAAATGGAAGATTCTTTGAGCCGTAATTCAACGTGGGGCGCAAAATCATGAATTACAGCAATAGCGCTGGCCATTGCGGCGTTTCCTGCCCGCTCACCCATGCCGTTTACGGTTAAATGCAAACCATTTATTCCGGCTTTAACGGCCTCCAGAACATTGGCCGTGCCCAGGTCGTAATCATTATGTGCGTGGAAATCAAAATGAATAGTTGGGTATTTTGATTTTATTGATGTTAAAAATTTAAAGGTTTCCTCCGGGGTTAAAATTCCGAGCGTATCCGGCAGCATTATCCTTTTTACAGGCTGTGTAACCAGGAAATCTAAGTATTGGAAAACATAACCAGGCGAATTGCGCATACCATTGCTCCAATCTTCCAGGTACACATTGGTAGCAATGTTTTTACTGGTTGCCAGGTCAATTACTTGCTTTATTTCCGAAAAATGCTGTTCAGGTGTTTTTTTAAGCTGGTGTGTTAAATGGTTCAACGAGCCTTTGGTTAACAGGTTCTGAACCTTAACGCCCGATTTTACCATCCAGTCGATGGAAACGCCGTTATCTACAAACGACAACACTTCTATCCTGTCGGCATAACCGTTTGTTTCTGCCCAGTTTAAAATAGATTTAACAGCCTGAAATTCTCCCTCCGATACGCGCGCGGAAGCGATCTCAACCCTGTCCACTTTAAGCTCTTCCAATAACAATTGGGTTATGGTTAGTTTTTCTGAAATGGAAAAAGATACACCCGATGTTTGTTCCCCATCGCGAAGCGTAGTGTCCATTATCTCTATTTTTCTTCTGTCCATTATTTTTGGTTTCGGCTGGTTCAATACCTCAGTGTACTTTGTGAACCTTAGTGCTCTCTGTGTTTAAATTACAAATTAACCACAGAGGGCACTAAGAAAAGTCGCAGAGGGCACAAAGTGTTATTCGTTTATATTTTAAAGTGGGAGATGCGCTGCAAACTCCTCAATTTCAGGTTTTATGCTTTGCAGATAGTCAATATCATCAAAGCCATTAAGCATATTATTTTTTTTGTACGAATTAATGTCGAACGTTTCTTTTTCGCCTGTGGCTAAAAGTGTGATGGTTTGCGCCGGTAAATTTACTTCAATTTCCGTTTTTGGGTCAGCAAAAATTGCCGCAAATATTTTTTCAGCAAATTCAGGGCTTACCTGTACAGGCAGCACGCCTATGTTTAGGCAATTACCCCTGAAAATATCAGCGAAAAAGCTGGATACAACGCACCGGAAACCATAATCATAAATGGCCCACGCGGCATGTTCCCTGGACGAACCTGAGCCAAAGTTTTTACCGCCCACTAAAATTTTACCGCTGAAAACCGGGTTGTTCAAAACAAAGTCTTTTTTGGGTGTATTATCGGGATTATATCTCCAGTCGCGGAAAAGATTATCGCCAAATCCAACCCGTTCTGTCGCTTTTAAAAAGCGCGCAGGGATGATCTGGTCGGTATCTATATTTTCTATCGGAAGCGGAACCGCGGTGCTTTTTAGTATGTTAAATTTATCGTAAGCCATAATTTGTTGTTTATGGTTCATGGATCATGGTTCATGGTGCTTTTAAATTTTAGCTATGAACTATGATCCATGAACTATTATCTATTAAACCAATTCTTCAATTAACGTTCTCGGGTCTGTAACTTTACCTGTAACTGCCGCCGCTGCGGCAACTAACGGACTGGCCAACATGGTTCGTGAACCGGGGCCCTGCCTGCCCTCAAAATTCCTGTTCGAGGTACTTACCGCGTATTTGCCGGCGGGCACCTTATCATCGTTCATCGCTAAGCAAGCCGAGCAGCCCGGCTGGCGCAATTCAAACCCGGCTTCCGTTAAAATATCCAGCAAGCCTTCTTCTTTAATTTGTGCCTCCACAATGTGCGATCCGGGCACCAACCAGGCCGTAACATTAGCAGCTTTATGTTTACCTTTTACTAACGAAGTAAACGCCCGGAAATCTTCGATGCGGCCATTGGTACAACTGCCAACAAACACAAAATCAACCGGTTTGCCTATCATTGAATCGCCTTCATGGAAACCCATATAGCCCAGGGATTTGGCATAGGTTGCCGCGCCGCCTTCCGCATGGGCAGCATCAGGAATGTCATGAGAAATTCCCATGCCCATGCCCGGGTTTGTTCCGTAGGTTATCATGGGTTCAATAGCGGAGCCATCAAATGTCAGTTCTTTATCAAAAACAGCATCGGCATCGGTCTTTAATGTTTTATAATAGGCAAGCGCTTTATCCCAGGCTTCGCTTTTAGGGGTAAATTCACGGCCTTTTACATAATTTATCGTGGTTTCATCCGGGGCTATCATGCCGCCGCGGGCGCCCATTTCAATACTTAAATTACAAACCGTCATGCGGCCTTCCATACTCATGTTTTCAAAAACATCACCGGCATATTCAACAAAATACCCGGTCGCACCCGAAGTGGTCAACTGCGAAATAATAAATAAGGCTACATCTTTCGGTGTAACGCCTACCCCTAATTTTCCGTTGATATTAATGCGCATTTTTTTAGGTTTTGGCTGCATAATACATTGCGTGGCCAAAACCATTTCTACTTCGGAAGTGCCGATACCAAAAGCTATGGCACCAAAAGCGCCGTGGGTAGAGGTATGCGAGTCGCCGCAAACAATCGTAGCGCCCGGCTGCGTAATGCCATATTCAGGACCAACAACGTGTACGATACCATTTTTTTGATGGCCCAACCCCCAGTAGCTTATGCCATACTCATTAGAATTTGATTCCAACGCTTTTAATTGGTTAGCCGAAAGCGGATCGGCAACCGGCAAATGCTGGTTAATGGTTGGCGTGTTATGATCGGCCGTAGCAAACGTACGGTTGGGGTATAAAACCTTTATTCCGCGGCTCTTTAACCCTAAAAAGGCTACCGGGCTTGTAACTTCGTGTATAAGATGGCGGTCGATAAAAAGTACATCGGGGCCGCCTTCAATTTTACGTACCACATGTGTGTCCCACACTTTATCAAATAATGTCTTGCTCATTTTTTTATAATTTATAATTCACCTCTTTTTGAAAAGGCAGGTTATGCAAATTTCTTGTCGCCTGCCAATATTAGCAGATCTTCATCAGTTATATCTAATTTACTATCAGCCAATGTCAAAAAGCGATGATAAGCATTAGCTAATTCTTCTTTGCTCAGGTTATACCCTAAACGCTCCAAATGGAACTTTAAGGCGTGCCTGCCGCTGCGCGCGGTAAGCACTATACTCGCGTTAGGGAAACCAACATCTTCGGGCCTGATGATCTCATAATTTTCGCGATTTTTCAGGAACCCGTCCTGGTGTATACCCGAACTATGCGCGAAAGCATTGCTGCCAACTATGGCTTTATTGGGCTGTACCGGCATACGCATTTGTGTGCTTACCATTTGGCTCAGCTCATAAAAATTCTTCGTATTGATGTTGGTATGCAAGCCTAAATTTTGATGTGTTTTTAAAATCATCACTACTTCCTCTATAGAAGTATTGCCCGCCCGCTCACCAATTCCGTTTATAGTACCCTCAATTTGGCGGGCGCCATTTTGCAGGCCGGCTACCGAGTTTGCAGTGGCTAAACCCAGGTCATTATGGCAATGCACCGAAATAACGGCTTTATCAATATTTTTTACGTTCTCTTTTAAAAATTTTATTTTTTCGCCGTATTGATCAGGCAGGCAGTAGCCGTTGGTATCAGGTATATTTACTACCGTAGCGCCCGCTGCAATAACAGCCTCTATCATTTTTGCCAGGAAATGAATGTCGGCACGGCCGGCATCCTCGGCATAAAACTCAATATCCTCAACAAATTTTTTGGCATATTTTACAGCTTCAACAGCACGTATCAATATCTCCTCGCGGGTGCTGTTAAATTTGTTTTTAATGTGCATGTCTGACGATCCGATACCGGTGTGTATTCGTGGACGCCGGGCGTATTTTAATGCCTCAACAGCAACATCTATGTCCCCTTTTATAGCGCGGGTAAGGGCGCATACGGTTGGGTTTTTCACAGCTTTTGATATTTCTACCACGCTTTGAAAATCGCCGGGGCTTGATATAGGGAAACCGGCTTCAATAATATCCACGCCCAATGCTTCCAGTTCATGGGCTATTTCTATTTTCTCTGGGGTAGTCAGTTGACAGCCCGGTACCTGCTCGCCATCGCGAAGCGTGGTATCAAAAACATAGACTCGGTTGGGATCGTGTAACATAGTTTCTTAAGTATTTAATAGTTAGTCTAAAGTCCTGAGTCTAAAGTCTTAAGTAGCTTGCTCACTACTTAAGACTCAAAACTCAAGACTGATATTACGCTTCTACAGCCTGGTTTTCCGGCCTTAAACTGCGTACAGTTTTACCTGCCTGCCATAGCTCGCTATCACGCAGTTCTTTCAATTCCGCGTCTAATTTTTCGCGGTAATCAGTTTTGCTGTTTGAATCAATTGATTTTTGCGATTCAACACCTGTTGCCACGCTTTTGTACAGGTCTTCAAATACCGGTTTTGTAGCATCGCGGAATTTTTTCCACCAATCCAGCGCACCGCGTTGTGCGGTTGTTGAGCAATTGGCATACATCCAGTCCATGCCGTTTTCAGCAACCAATGGCATTAATGATTGGGTTAATTCTTCAACTGTTTCGTTAAACGACTCGGAAGGGGAGTGGCCATTACTGCGCAATACTTCATACTGTGCAGCAAAAATACCCTGTATACATCCCATCAGCGTACCACGTTCGCCGGTAAGGTCGCTGAATACTTCTTTACGGAAATCGGTTTCAAATAAATAACCGCTGCCCACAGCTATACCTAAAGCGATAACGCGGTCGAAAGCACGCCCTGTAGCATCCTGGAATATCGCGTAGCTTGAATTTAAGCCGCGGCCCTGTAAAAACATACGGCGCAATGAAGTGCCTGATCCTTTAGGAGCAACTAAAAACACGTCAACATCCTTTGGCGGAACAATGCCGGTTTGCTCATTAAAAGTGATACCAAAGCCATGTGAAAAATATAGCGCTTTGCCTGGGGTTAAGTGTTTTTTAACCGTTGGCCATAAAGCAATTTGTGCCGCGTCGCTTAATAAATAGCAAATTACGGTCCCTCTTTGTAATGCTTCTTCAATTTCAAAAAGGGTTTCGCCCGGTACAAAGCCATCGCTGATAGCTTTATCCCATGTTTTTGAATTTTTACGTTGGCCAACAATAACGTTGATACCATTGTCTTTTTGATTAAGCGCCTGGCCGGGGCCCTGAACGCCATAGCCGATAACAGCTACTACTTCATTTTTTAAAATGCTTTGTGCCTTTGATAAAGGGAACTCCTCGCGGGTTACTACATTTTCTTCAGTAGTGCCGAAAATTAATTTTGCCATTGTTTTAGTTTTTATTGTTTGATTTCACCGATTTTTCATCGGTTGGTTTATGTTACTTAATTATGTTTTAATTTACTTTTTACTTTTTGCTTTTAGCTTTCGCCTTTCAGCTTACATTGTGAATACTTTCGCTCCTTTATTTAAATATTCATTCTCTATTACTTCCTCACCCGGTTCCAGGCGTTCAAATTCACGTAGTTTAGCGTTAAAACCTTCACTGTTTTTAATGATCGCTACCCGGGCGCTGCGCACAAATTCTATCAGTCCGTAAGGCTGTAATATATTGATCAGGTTATCAGTTTCTTCGCGATGGCCCGTTGTTTCAAAAACTGTATAATCTTTACGGATAACCACAGCCCGCGCGCCATTTTCGCGCAGCAAACGCTCAACGCTTACCTTCTCGGCAATTACATCGGTTGATACTTTGTAAAGCGCCAGTTCCTGCCATATCACATCTTCATTGGTATGGTAATACACTTTTAATACTTCCACCTGTTTTTCTATCTGGCGGGTAAGCTTACGTACCACTTCTTCCGATTCGGTTATTACGATATTAAAGCGGTGAATACTCTCGATCTCCGACGGAGAAGTATTCAAACTATCAATATTTATTTTACGGCGTGTGAATATAATAGCTATCCGGCTCAGTAAACCTATCTGGTTTTCTGTATAAACGGTGATGTTATATTCCTGCTTTTCTATATCCTGATTGCTCATTGTCTTAAAATTAGTCATTAGTCATTGGTCATTAGTCATTTCGCTTCGCTGTCATTAGGTTATTCTTACCTTTTAGCTTTCGGCTTTTACCTTTCACCTTATTTTAGCCTTATCTCACTTACACTGCATCCCTGCGGCACCATTGGGAACACATTATTTTCCTTGGTTACCATTACTTCAAGCAGGAACGAACCTTTACTATTTATCATTTCCTTTAATGCACCCTGCAACTCTGCCCGCTCGTTCACACATTTACCCGGTATACGGTAAGCCGCGGCTACTGCCACAAAATCAGGGCTTTCAATATCAACAAATGAATATCTGCGGTCATTAAACAACTCCTGCCATTGGCGCACCATACCTAAAAAACGGTTGTTAAGAATGATGATCTTTACATCAACCCCTGTTTGCATAATAGTGCCCAGTTCCTGTAAGGTCATTTGGAAACCGCCATCGCCTATGATAGCCACAACAGTTTTGTCTTGCGCTCCGTATTTAGCGCCTATGGCCGCGGGCAATGCAAATCCCATAGTACCGAGGCCGCCGCTGGTAATATTGCTGCGTGTATTATTAAACTGTGCGTACCGGCAGGCCACCATTTGGTGCTGGCCAACATCGGTAACAATTATGGCTTCGCCGTGGGTAAGGTCGTTTAGTTGTTTGATCACTTCGCCCATGGTCATTTCGCCCGAGGTTGGGTTTAATTCATCATGAATTACCGCCTCAACTTCCTGCTTTGTATAACCCCTGAATTTATTTAACCACGCGGTATGTTGTTTTTGTTCAACCAACGCGGTTAACAAAGGAAGGGTTTCTTTACAATCGCCCCAAACGGGTACGGTTGTTTTAACATTTTTATCTATTTCCGCAGGGTCAATATCCAAATGGATAACCTTGGCTTGTTTGGCATATTTATCCAAGCGGCCCGTAACACGGTCGTCAAAACGCATCCCGATAGCAATCAATACATCGCACTCGTTGGTTAATACATTCGGGCCATAGTTTCCGTGCATACCCAGCATCCCCACATTAAGCGGGTGGCTTGTTGGAATAGCGCCCGCGCCTAAAATGGTCCAGGCGGCGGGAATACCGCTTTTTTCAACAAAAGTTTTAAACTCCTGTTCGGCGCTGCCTAATACAACGCCTTGGCCCCATATAATAAATGGTTTTTTGGCTTTGTTAATTAATTCGGCAGCCTGCTCAACGTATGGCATACGCACTATTGGCTTTGGCCGGTAACTGCGGATATGGTTACAAGGCGTATAACCTTCGTAATCAAACAGCTGAATTTGGGCGTTCTTGGTAATATCAATTAATACCGGCCCCGGCCTGCCGCTTTTGGCAATATAAAATGCTTTGGCCAATACTTCCGGAATTTCGGTAGCATCAGTTACCTGGTAGTTCCACTTGGTAACCGGGTTGGTAATATTGATCACATCTGTTTCCTGGAAAGCATCCGTCCCTAATAAATGGGCGAATACCTGCCCGGTTATACATACTAAAGGCGTGCTGTCTATTTGTGCATCGGCCAAACCTGTTACCAGGTTGGTAGCGCCCGGTCCGCTTGTGGCGAATACTACACCCACTTTTCCTGATGTACGCGCATAACCCTGACCGGCATGTATGCCGCCCTGCTCATGCCTTACCAGGATATGGTCGAGCTTGTCGTTATAATCATACAAAGCATCATAAATAGGCATAATGGCGCCTCCCGGATAACCAAAGATGGTATCAACACCTTCCGCTATCAATGCTTCCAATAAGGCAACAGAACCCAAAATATTTACGGTTTCCTTCTCTGCGGTTTTGTTTAGTATTTCCTGTTGTGCAACTTCCATACTGTTTTATTTTTGTGTGATTTCACTGATTGTTTTAGTGATTTCACCGATTTTCTTAATTTAGTTAGTCAAGCCTTTTACCTTTCAGCTTTAACCTTTTACCTCTATTCATCCGTTACGCAACCTTCTGCGGCTGTGGTAACAGTTTTGGCATATCGGTATAATAGGCCTTTGGTTACTTTTAATTTGGGTTGCTGCCATGCCGCCCTTCTGGCTGCCATTTCTTCGTCGGTTAAAATAACATTGATGGTATTGTTAATGGCATCAATTATTATTTTATCCTCATCTTTAATTAAGGCAATGCCTCCCCCGTCAAAAGCTTCCGGGGTGATGTGGCCCACCACAAAACCATGTGTACCGCCGCTAAAACGGCCATCAGTAATTAATGCTACCGAAGCGCCTAACCCCGCCCCAAAAATGGCCGATGTTGGTTTAAGCATTTCGGGCATACCCGGCGCGCCTTTAGGGCCCTCGTTGCGGATAACCACCACATCACCGGCTTTGACTCGGCCGCTTTGTATGCCGTGTATCAGTTCAAATTCACCATCGAAAACACGGGCAGGGCCCTCAAAGTGAGTACCTTCTTTGCCGCTTATTTTGGCTACGCTGCCACCTGTGGCAATATTGCCGTATAGTATTTGCAGGTGGCCTGTTGCCTTTACCGGTTTTTCAACGGGCCATATTATTTTTTGGGTATCAAAATTCAATTCGGGTATTTCGGCTAAATTTTCGGCGATGGTTTTTCCGGTAACGGTTAAACATTCACCATGCAGCCAGCCTTGTTTCAGCAGGTATTTCATTACCGCGGGTACACCGCCTACCTTATGCAGGTCCTCCATCATGTATTTGCCGCTTGGCTTCATATCAGCCAGCACAGGTATGCGGTTGCTCACCCGCTGAAAATCATCCTGCGTTAATTTTACGTCGACACTTTTGGCCATAGCTATCATGTGGAGCACCGCATTGGTGCTTCCGCCCAGCACCATAATTACCACCATAGCATTTTCAAATGCTTTGCGGGTCATGATGTCGCTCGGTTTAATATCTTTCTCCAGTAGTATTTTTATCGCTTTGCCGGCCGCTAAACATTCAGCGTTCTTTTCATCGCTCAATGCCGGGTTTGATGAGGAGTAGGGCAAACTCATGCCCAATGCCTCAATAGCAGCGGCCATTGTATTAGCTGTATAAATGCCACCACATGCGCCCGCGCCGGGGCAGGAGTGTTTTATGATCTCTTTGAAGTCAACCTCATTCATTTGCCCGGCAATCTTTTTGCCCAAAGCCTCAAATGCCGATATGATATTCAAATCCTCGCCTTTATAATGCCCGGGTTTTATGGTGCCGCCATATACCATTATTGACGGACGGTTCAACCTGCCCATGGCCATTATGGAACCCGGCATGTTTTTATCGCAGCCCGGTAAGGCAATTAAGGCATCATAGTACTGCGCGCCAACTACCGCTTCTATCGAATCGGCAATTATATCGCGGCTCACTAACGAATAACGCATACCCGGCGTGCCGTTGCTCATGCCATCGCTCACACCGATTGTATGGAATACCAACCCCACCAAATCCTCGCTCCATATACCTTTTTTAACCAGTTTAGCCAGGTCGTTAAGGTGCATATTGCAGGTATTGCCATCATAACCCATACTGGCTACGCCTACCTGT
>JABDBW010000012.1 GCA_013288485.1 Bacteroidota bacterium | reverse complement strand
TGATTATAACTCCTTTATTATCCACCGCCCAGCAAAAGGATAGTTTAAAAGCTATCGCAGATACCGGCAAAAAAAATAATTATCAAACCGGAACAATTACCCGTGTAAGCGGACAGGTTACCAATTCTTCTGGTCAGCCCCTTCCTTTTATCAGCATCAGCTTTACGGGAAGTAATTACGAAACGAGTTCGGATAGCAAGGGTAAATTTATTTTAAGTGCACCCGGGTTATTAAACAGTATCACTTTTTCTTATTTAGGCTATCAAGCTGTAACTAAAACCATTAAACCCGGTCAGGCTAATAACTTAAATATCCGCCTTCAAAGCAGCCAAACCCAACTAAAAGAGGTGGTAGTTACTTCAAATAAAAGCAAAAAGTACAAGAATAAAGGAAACCCGGCCGTTGAACTTATACAGCAGATAATTGATCATAAAGCGCAAAACAGGATGGAAAGTGCTGATTATCTTCAATATGACCAATACGAGCGGATCGATCTTTCCCTTTTTCATCTTTCTTCTAATTTCATCAATGGGTCTTTTTTCAGTAAGTACAAGTTTTTGCTCGATACCACACAAGTTATAAACGGACAAGCACAAACATCCCTTCCTGTTTATTTCAGCGAAAAATTTTACCGGGATTATTACCGAAAAAATCCGGCCAAATCTATACAGGTGCTGGATGCGCAAAAAGAAATGAATATCATCAAATTTGTAGATACTGTTGGCCTGGATATATACCTTAACCGGCTATATGGTAACAATATAGATATTTATGAAAATAATATTTTTATTATAACTAACCAGTTCCTGAGCCCGATTGCCGATCATGCACCGGATTTTTACAAGTTCTTTATTACGGATACTGTACACGCAGGCAACGAAAAATTGGTTGAAATCAGTTTCACCCCCCGCAACAAGGGCGACCTGTTATTTGAAGGTAAGTTAATGGTTACTATGGACGGGAGTTATGCCGTGAGGTCATGCGATTTGAACGTGAATAAAAAAATTAATATAAATTTTATGCGGAGCCTGGATGTTAAGCAGGACTTTAAGAAGTATCCTGACGGGAGGTACTATCTTATTAAGAGTGATGTAACAGCCGATTTTGGTATTTTTAAAAATAAAGGCTCGGGAATTTTTGGCGAGCGGACTGTATTCTACAAAAATTACAAATTAAACGCGCCCTTATCTGCAGATTTTTATGAAGGAAAAAGCGAGCAAGCAGTTTCGAATTCTAATCATACCGACACCAGCTACTGGCAGCAACATCGCCCGGATACACTTACAACGAGGCAGGCTAAAGTATATGCAGATATAAATAAACTGCAAAGCATGCCGTCATTTAAAAGGGCATCGTGGATCGCATCAACAATTACCGGCGGGTATGGCGACCTTGGAGCGGTACAACTGGGAACAACAGATGCGCTTTATTCCTTTAATTCTGTTGAAGGCTCAAGGTTCAGCCTGGGCGGCAGAACCACCCCTTTATTTAATAAATCAATTTACTTTGAAGGCTATACAGCATATGGTACTAAAGATGAAAAATTAAAATACTATGTGAATGGTTCGTATTCTTTTAACCAAAAGCCTTACTACCAGTTTCCAAATGATTTTTTTAAAATTAGCTACGAATATGATACGGATATACCGGGGCAAAATTTTTTAATCGAAAAGTCGCAAAGTTTGCTTTTATCGTTCAGAAGAGGAGCAAGCGATTTTTGGTTATATAATAAAATTTTCAGGCTCAATTATATCAAGGATTATGAAAACCACTTTTCCTATAATTTTGAATTTAAGCACTGGGACCAGCAAGCCGCAGGTACGCTTAATTTTCAGCTTAATGATCAGGTTAACACCCCCATACACGATTTAACCACTACCGAATTTAATATGGGCTTTAGGTACGCGCCTCATGAACAAATTCTTCAGGGCACTATGTACCGGCGCACGATATATAGTAAATATCCGATCTTTGCTGTCCAGATCAATCACGGGTTCAAGGAAGTATTTGATGGGTCTTATAGCTATACCAATGCAAGCGCAAACATATTTAAACGTTTTTATTTATCGCAGTTAGGTTATACTGATATTACCATCCTGGGGGGCGTTTTGCTGGGGCAGGTTCCATTCCCGTTGTTAAATATTATTCCGGCCAATCAAACCTACCTTTATGATGAAGAAGAGTATAATATGATGAACTTTCTGGAGTTCGTAAGCGACCATTATGTCGGATTAAACCTGACACATAGTTTTGGCGGATTCTTTTTGAATAAAGTACCGTTAATTGAGCATCTTAAATTAAGAGAATTTGTTTCATTTAAAATTTTATACGGGGGTTTACGAAACGAAAACAACCCGTTCTATACAGCCGGTTTGTATAAATTTCCTGTCGGTCCAAATGGCTCAGGGGCAACCTTTTCGTTAGGCAGCACACCTTATATTGAAGCAGGGGTGGGCATAGGGAATATATTTAAACTTATCCGTGTAGATATGGTCCGCAGGTTTAACTATCTTAACAATCCGGGCATAACTCCTTATGGCCTCCGTTTTAGCTTTGTCCCCGATTTTTGATAGGATCAAACAAAATTTATTAAGTTCCGGGTAACAAGCTAGCGTTTGCAACGTAAAACAATTTTATTTGCTGTTTGTAGTTTGTCTATGTTAATATTAAAATTATGCTGCCTAAAAAATTATTAATAATTGAAGACGACAAAAGTATTTTACAAGTACTCGAAAATGTTCTTGGTTTTAATAATTTCAAAGTAATAGGAATAAACAGAACAGATGATATAATTGAAACCATTAATAAATACAAACCCGATCTGATATTGACAGATTATTTATTACCTGGTATGAATGGAGGTAAAATTTGCCAGTTAATTAAAAGCAATGCAAAAACATATCATCTTCCGGTTATTTTAATATCAGCTTATCATGAATTAGCCATATCGCTGGGGAGCTTTGGTTTCGATGCCTTTATACCCAAACCATTTGATATTAATAAGCTTGTTACAACCATTAATAAATTATTAAATACCAATTAGCTTATGGCCGGGAACCACGTGGTGTGCCGCATAAAAAAGAACAAATACAGCGGTTAAATTTATAACCAGATAAGCGGGTTGCGAATGGGTAAATTCCTGATAACCTCCTCTACCTGCGGGTTATGATCTAAACCGGCCCAGGTTTTGAACCAATTGTTTTCATGATATTTATTGGCGCCAAATAATAAAAAAGGCTGTGCTACGGGCCAGTTATCCCAATACATTACATCGGGTTTTAAAGTCCATTTACTTTTATCGGCAATAAAAGGGTATAAATAAACTATTCCCTTTTTAATTGACTTGCCGTCGGCTGTTTCGTATTGCCACAGATCATCCTTAGGTGTTGAAAGTATCTGGCACAGCATAACCATGGCATCTAAATTAAAAATAGAATAACCATAGGGCTTGGTTCGCTCTAACTCTAACGGAAAGCTGCCGTCGGCTCCCATTTGGTTGGGCAGCAAAATGGTTTTATACCTTATCCGCAAAGAATCAAGCATGGGTTCATTATTACACAGTTTAGCAAAAGAGGCTACCTGCATGGCCCAACACGTAGCATGATTATTTTTAACATTCTTTTCCTGCAAACCCGGTTTGCTGGTATTTAACCAATTAGTGTACGCCGCAAACCATTTTTTAATGTTTATGGCCGATTGCTTATCAAATATCCTGGCATTCTCCATTATAAGCATACCCTGTGCAACCTCCATCAGGTGTATAGTATCAATTATACCGTAATTGCGCCCGGTTTCTTTGCCTATAACCGCCTGCGCGTAAAGCAGGTTGGGGTTCATCATCGTGTCGGGGTCAGTAAACCATGCTTTTAAATGTACCAGGGCATGTTTTACATATTTTTCATCGCCGGTTAATTTATAGGCCGATGCCAGTGCGCCTATTATTTTACTCAGGCGGATCATAGCTTTACGATGCTCAACAAAATTATCAGGATTGGTTAGTCCGTCGCGGTTAATATATGGCCCGCCGGGATTTTTTGGATCAGGCCAAAAATAATCAGCCTGCGAAAAGAAATCATGCTTACCTCCCGCGCTTAATGGCGAAAAAGAAGCGGTTACTGTTACCGGCTGTTGTTGCATTGCCCAATTGGCGGCGGCTATAATTTGTTTTTTTAGAATGGTTGTTGCCTGTGCTTTAATATTAACATTATCAAATCCGGGTTTATCCCCGGGAAAAGTAAATGCAGTTTGCAAAAAACAGATTAAAATCACCAGGAAAGTGCAATGCAATTTTTTCATATCAAATAAATTTAAGCCTTTTAATTAATTATTCCGGCGGTCATCATTAATAGAATAACGTATCTTTTCATCATAAAGATTTAAAAACACCGTTGGTATTCCAGGCGATTGCACGCCCACAACACTTTTGCCTTTATTTGTTTTTACACTGATAATTGCCCGCCCGTTAAAAACCTGCAACTTTCTTGACCCCTTTGATGTGCCCAGGTCATCCAGTAAAGCACCGTCGCCTGTTAATGAAAAGTTTACCCAGTTAACGGCATCAACACATAATATACCCTTGCTATCTAACAAGGTTACCTGCAGGGTTATGGTACCGTTTTTTTCGGCAACTTTTTCTAAATTTAGTAAAGCAGGTTTACCCCATTTTTCAGTTTGGTATAGTTGCGATATCGTATCGCCGATCACAGTATTTCCTTTACGCGCCTTCAGAATGAGCTCGTTTTTACCCCTTGCGAAATGAACCATCCATCTTAAGCCGGCGGCGGGGAAGTCTTGACTGTTGCGCTTTTTTATGCCGTAGCTTTTGCCATTTACTAATAGCTCGGCTTCGTCACAATTTGAATAAGCTTTTACCATTTTTAGTTCGTTTTCATCGCCCCACCTCACGGGCCAGTTGTGGCCGTAAATATATGCCATTGGCTTATCGGCCCAATAGGACTGTACCACATAGTAAATTTCTTTTTTAGTCAGGTCCCGCTCCACCACACCTTTTTGATTCATATAAGGTAAAGGGTTGTCAAACCTGATGGGTGTTGAGAAATCTTTAAATATCCAGAATGCCGATCCGCTTAACCAGGGCATAGTATCCTGTTCTTTTAATATCCAGTCGAACAGGTTGCAGGTAGTGTTCTCGCTCCAATCCCCGTCCTTTAACATATTAGCTGACTTATTAAAGAGAGCAGTATCAATCACTCCGTCGCTTGTTCTTTTATTCTCCAAAGCTTTGTCGGCTAATTCAGAATTACGGCCCGAATGACTATCGCCGCCCCATTCCACGTGGAAGGGGTGCTTTACATTTTTAAACTCATCTTCGGTGAACTTCTTATAATCGGTATACTGCCCCTTATACCAGCCGGCCCATATTGACGGGGAATAAACATCCGGAATATCTTTGCAAAATTCGCAGCGCCTGATTATCGTTTTACGCGAGGGGTCGAGTTGATGCGCCAGGTTATTTTGTTCGGTCATGAACTCCCTTATTTTCGCTTTATCGAAGTCAGGGAAATCACCCTTCCAGTCATTTTCATTACCCAGCCCCCATAATATAATTGAAGGATGATTATAATGCTGATGGATCATATTGGTTAACATGCGGCGGGCCTGTGCTTTATATTTGGCTCCTCCTAAGCCACCCCGGCACCAGGGAACTTCTTCTGATACCAGTATGCCCAGGCTATCGCATAAGTTTAAAATGATGCGCGACTGCTGGTAATGCCCCAGCCGGATAAAATTGGCGCCCATATCTTTTATCAGCTGCATCTCCGCCCGCATCATGCTATCGGTCATTGCCGCGGCCACTCCCGCGTGGTCCTCGTGCCGATGCGTACCGCGAAGAAATAAGCGCTTGCCATTTAAATAAAATGGCCCGTCATCGGCAAATAAATAATCGCGAAACCCTATCTTTTCTTTTCGTGTATAGGAGCCTGCGGTAAATTCAACCGTATATAAATAAGGGTCGTTAGGCGACCATAGGTGAGGGTTGTTAATATTGAATTTGGCTATCGGAAAAACCCCGTCTTTACCAATATTAACCCCCGTGTAGTTTGATTCAGTTATTGTTTTACCTGATGCATCTGTTATTTTAACATTTCCGCTTACCTGCTTTATATGTTCGGGGTTATAAAACGATGCTTTTATAGCTATGGTACCACCTTTGTATTGTTTGCTTAATGTTGCGCTTGCAAATAAATTATCAATGGCTATGTTTGGCTGATAAACCAAATTCAAATACCGGTAAATACCACCGTAAATATTAAAATCGGCTAATTGCGATGGTATACTTTCCGCGTCGCGCGAATTATCGCAGCGTATTTCAATTGGAATTTTACCATTAAATTGCTTGCTGAAAGCATCGGTTTTTTTAAAATCCTCTACCGCTTGTGTAATATCAACAAACCACTCATCATACCCGCCAACGTGTACGCCTACTTTTGTGGTATAAACATAGACCTCTGTTTTTTGGCCCGCGCCTTCAAAGTGCAGTATGGTATGCCCGTTTTTGTACGGGTTGTTAATGTTTAACCTTGTGTGGTACCAGCCGGGCCCCTGGTAATAGTTTACATCAGGGTCAACAGCATCACGGGCATTAAAACAATGCGGTAAATTTACCTTTTCCCATATAGGATAATTTTCCGGGCCATCTTTGGTTAACGGCCTTACGATTTCCCATATACTGCCCAGATCCTGCTTTAAAAATTCCCAGTTACTGTTTAGCCTGGTGGTTTGCTGAGCGGCGGCCATGCGGCCTATCAATGAAATAACTGCAAAAATAATGATCCTTCTTCCTCTCATATATTATTGCCTGTTTTCCCCATAAAACATATTTGCATTACATCCATGGCTTTGGCTGAGGATATAGTTTAAAGACCTTTTGAAAATCAATATCTGAATATTTGCCATCAGCCAGGCTAAAGCTTGATACGGATTCCCCATAACTCATAGGTTCTATTTGTTTATACGGCCATTCTTTTTGCTTTAGTAAATAGGGCAGCAGCCATTCCATGCATTTTTTTATCCCCCGCCCGTCTTTTTCAGTATGCCATAGATCAACCCCAAGGTGATCGGCAAGCACAGCTAATTTACACCAGCCAAGTAGGTTCATATTTGAATATCCCCATGATTTTGTACGTTCCAGTTCAAGGGGCTGTTTCCCGTCTTTAGTAAACTGTGTATCCATCCGGGCAATTGTTCGTTGCTGTATTACGTTACGCGCCAGTTTTTCATCACCGGTGAAAATGGCAAAATCAATCACTTGAAAATCATAAAAAGTGCCGTGATTATTTTGCGATCCTTTTTCATCGTTTCCATTTTTACTGGTTTGCAGCCATTGCAAATATTCGGCAAACCATTTTTTTACGCCTGTTTTGAGGCCGGCTGTAATGTCTTTACTATCCTGCATCATAACCAGGGCATCAGGAATAACTGCCAAAGCGCGGCTCTCAATTATGCCTATCCCGCGGCCATCATTAATCCCCGGGACATATTGGGCATAATTTAAATTGGGGGCCATTTTTGTTGCCGTGTCAATAAACCAGGCACGCATTAAGCTGGCTGCTTTCTGAGCGTATTGCTCTTTACCAGTAAAATAATAGGCAAACCCCAGTTTCTTAACACCCATGCACAATTCGTTAAGCTGCTGATCATCATGAAGTAAGCGTATTTCCGGATTGCGCTCTCCATCTTTGCGGATATAAGGTTTGCCGCCGGGCTTTGTGGGGTCGGCCCACCAATAGGGGGCCTGGCTCATATAATCGTGCGGGTTACCGCTTGGGGCAACCCTGGTTTTATGCAGCGTTACCGAATAGGGGCCCGAGGTCAATTCTTTGTCGGCATCCGCTAATAGCGTATTAATTTCGTTGGTCACCACAGCATCGCCGACACCGTATTGCTTTTTCAAAGCCGATAACTGCCGTTCATCCTGCAATAAAAAGCCGTTTGTGTTTCCAGTTTGCGAAAAGCTTTTAATACTTGTGACGAGTAAAATTCCGGTAAAGCATTGTATTAAGGTTAGTTTTTTTAGCATATCTCTTTGTGTTAACAGAATAAAAAATTACTATTTAGCGCCATTTATGGTGATTTGAGCTGTTTGAATTCCTGCCTTGCCATTCATGTCGCTGCCCTCACATATTATGGTATAATTTGCCGGTTTATCGGCAGCATAGAATGATATGGTCGACATGCCATTTTTATCGGTGATAATATTAGGCGACCAATGTATGGTTGAACGCAGATCTGAGTTATTGATAATTCCCTTTACCGGGTATCGCGGCCGGTAAAACTGTTTATACTCGGCCAATGGCAAAGGTT
Organism: Bacteroidota bacterium; assembly: GCA_013288485.1. Classification (GTDB taxonomy): domain Bacteria; phylum Bacteroidota; class Bacteroidia; order Sphingobacteriales; family Sphingobacteriaceae; genus Mucilaginibacter. The sequence continues at coordinate 37,646 of JABDBW010000012.1, read as the reverse complement.
TATAAATATATATCCCTGCGGCTCTTTGAATAAAGGGGCCAATACCTGCACGTGTTGTTATCTCGAGGTAGGCATAGTCGGCTCCGCGTGGGCCGGCAGCATTGGCGGCAAGTAAATCGTCTGAATTTAAATTTTGAGCGTTATAACGCGTGTTTGCCGAATAATTAACTTCTACACCTAATATATCTTCGGCTGATATATTATCAAGATATTGCTTTTGGTAATCATAATGCTCGTTCGGCTGGCCGCTAACAGGCACGTAAAATCGTTGTATATCTATTCCGTCGAAGACAAAATGCACCCGTTTGTCTTTTATGAAATATTCCATGTTTGTTTGCTTGCTGCTATCCTTATAAAAGCTGGCGTGGAAATATTTTACCTTGCTCATTATCACATCCAATAAAGTGGCTTTTCCGGCATTTACCATTTCATCTTCGGTAAGGGTTTGGTCGGCTTCGCCCGGCTCATTTAAATTCTTCGAGTTTCTAACGATGGCATGGTCCTTTATATCAACTGTTTTTAATAAATGGCCGTTAACTCCGTATTGCCGCTTATCTGTGCTGTCGTGATAAGTTCTGTCGAGTTTAACATAGTTCAATACCACGTTATCAGTATTTATATTCCACGGATCTAAATTTGTTGTTGACCCTGCGCTAACCGGCGATTGATTTTTTTCGTCGATGCTGATACCACCATTAATTATCTTTCCTCTTTCATTTACCGCAGAAATTGCAAAAGTTGTTTTACCAAATTGAGGGAACCGGTTAAATTCAAACTTGCCCATTTTGTCGGTAACGGTATCCCTTTCAAAATTCTCGTCGCCTTTGGATAATAATACGACCCGCGAATTACTTACAGGCTTGTTGAATAAATTGGTTACTGTACCTTTAACTGTAAATTTAATTTCCGGATCAAAGGCAGGTTTTACGGGCTGGTTTATCTTTTTTTGATCATATCCTACCCAACCCTGTGTTAGCAATAAAGCGTCCAGCGCTTTCCATGACTGCTCGTTGTGCTGCAAATAATAAGCGGGATCCTCTATATAGCCTTTAAGATCAGAAGTCAGCAATAAATTTGATACAATATTATCCGAAACTGCAGCTTCGGTTTTTACCTGGCTATCGTCTGTCACTGCCAGCGAGAAGCTGCCTATTACAGGCTGGCCGGTTTCGTTTTTAACGGTGATGTGCACAGGTATGCTATCGCGGGCGGCATACACAGGCGCATCAGTTTTAAGGTCTATTTTCAAATTATCGGCATGGTCAATAAAGGTAAGCCGTTCATTTAAAGGTTCACCGGCAGCATTCAGGAGTATAAAATGTGCTATCCCTGTAGGAAAAAGTTTCTTCGGTATTTTCGCTGAAGAGTGGTTATTGCTAAAAACAAACGATGCCCCATAACATACAACTCCCCTCGAAATACCAACCAGGTAATATTTATTGTTGCCCGTTTCGGTTGTGTTAAAAGCAGATACCGTCATCGTATCCTTATCCATTGCATTACGTACGGTTAAAACGCTGCCTGTTTTAAGCGGCACGGGCAACGGTATGGTTTTTTTTTCGCCACCCGGTAAACTGATCTCGGCCGTATAGGTTTTGTTAGGCAGTGTTGCTATATCAAATGTGCCCATGCCATAGCGTAAGGTATTTATTTTAGCCAGTTCGTTGCGGTCATTATCATATACACTGCCTTCAATAGCTACGCCCTTCCCGTCTTCACCAATTGCTTTAAACCCTATATGCGATGGTATACCCGCCACAATGGGGCCGCTCTCAGGCATAAACTGTATATCCACATCCTGGGGCCGGTTAACCTTTACAGGGATCAAAGCGCTGCGGGTTTTATCATTTTTATCCTGTACAACAACGGTTAGATTTTTCAAGGGCGTTTGCTGTGGTAAGCTAAAATTCACATTCATCATGCCATCCGGCCCTGTTTGAGCGGTGTTTCGTAGGAGCACTTTTTTGTTGTTTATAACTTTTACCAGCAGATCGTTCGCGGCGGTTTTACCATCGACCCCGGAAAATTTTGCGCCAATCTTAACATCATTACCACTAATTTCGGGTTGCCGCATATTTACAAGCCATGTATTATTACCCCCGTTATTGATGTAAAAGCCTTTCTTAAAAAAATAATCATCGCCAAAATTGCGCATCCAGTTAGTGTACGCGCGAATGGTATAAGTGCCTTCACGAACATACTGTCTATTTAAAGGAATACTTCCCCAGGTAAGGCCTAGCGATGCGGGGAACACAAAGCGCTTAACTACCGCGTTGCTATCATTAAGCAATTCAACATATAAACGACTGCTTAGCGGTGAATATTCAAGCGATTCATTCATTATGTAGCCCTTAAACCAAAGGGTGTCGCCGGCAGAATAATAGGGTTTATCGAATTGTAAAAACGCTTTCTCTACGGGCATCGAACTGTTATAGGTTGTTATTTTCGATATGAGCTGATTGATATTGCCCTGGGCAGGTGTTTGTGCTATGGCGGAAGCTGCAATAAAGTTAGCCAGGAATATAGTTTTAAACAGAAATGATATTTTTTGCATGAAGTACTGATTAATTACACAGACAGTTAAACCTACATAATGCCCACAAGTTTAACATTACTTTAAAAAATAAGTTGTCAGGCCTGGTTTGAGCCATTTTTGAGAATGCACGGTACCTTTGTGAGGTCAAAATTAGCAGGGGCTGACAGAATAAAACCATGTTGTTTGCTCAACAAATGCATGGATAATGCACTTTTTACTGGGTTTAAACAGGAATTATAACGTAATTCGATCTAACTACCTGCCAGGTTCTATATTTTGTATAAATGTGGTTTGTGATTTTTGGCGTAAATTATGCTAATTTTACATTATAACCAATTATTAACGCCTCTGAAAATCGCTAACACTTTACGGCAATTGCTTAAAAAAATGTCGCGCTCTTCTTTTTTAAGCCTGGTGCTGCTTTTGCAGGCCGGGCAGCTATTTGCCCAAAACTCGCTTATTTTTAAACGGATAAATGTAGATAATGGCCTGGCCCAGAACACGGCCATGAGCATTTTGCAGGACAAAAAGGGCCAGATATGGATAGGCACCTTTGAGGGATTAAGCAAATTTAACGGAATTGAATTTAACACCTATAAAAACGATTCGCGGAACCCTGAAAGCTTAAGTAATAACCAGGTGTTTAAATTGCTTGAAGACAGGGATGCCAACTTGTGGATAGGTACTTTAAACGGCGTAAACCGCTACAACAGCAATACCGACCAGTTTATTAGGTATAAACTTGCCGGATCGAAAAAGAAATTCCCTGTACTTGATATGATACAGGATAAAAAAGGAATAATTTGGGCCGGAACCGATGCGGGGTTATTTAATTATGACCCGCACCAACAGAACACCTCAACAAATACCTTTTCGAAAACCAATATCTGTAATGATAAAATACAGTGTTTGTACATTGACCGGTATGAGCATTTATGGATAGGTACAGCTCAAACGCTGATAATTTACGATCTGAAAAACGGAAAGGTTATATCGACGCCGGCTGCCTTAAAGGCACAAACCAAATTATCAAACGTAATTATCAGGAGTGTTATACAGGATCATACTGGCAATTATTGGATCGCTACTGAAACTGAGGGGCTGTTTTTTTACAATATCAAAACTCAAACCTGTATTAATTATAATAAAACTAATGGGCTATTAAGTAATACCGTTAGGGCGCTGATAGAAATAGAGAATAAGGAGATCTGGGTAGGAACCAAGAACGGATTGAATGCCATTAATTTAGCCGACAACCACATTAAGGCTTATTTGCATGACCCGGACAATCCAACCTCATTAAGTCAAAACTCAGTGCGCTGTATACTGAGAGATAAAGAAGGCAGTATATGGATAGGTACTTATAACGGAGGCATAAATGTTGTTTATAACCAATCTGATAATTTCCATAACATAGGCCTTAAACGGGGTAAAAATAATGGTTTATCATCGGGCATAGTGAATGCTATGATGCAGGACAATGACGGCTCGTTATGGATAGGTACTGATGACGGAGGTTTAAATCATATAGACAGCACATTTACCGGCAACCACGTTTATTACCAGGATAATGAACAGAATAAAGAGCTGCTGGGCAACAGTATTAAAGCAATAGTAACCCATGAGGATAAAACAAAACTTTGGGTTGGTACAGGAAACGGCTTGAAGATATTCGACAAAAAACAACGCCAGTTTATTGATGTAAACCTGATAAATAAACCAACTGTTACAGGCCTTATACAAAACTATGTTTTATTAAATGATGGTACCGGGCTTTGGGTGGGAACAAATTTTAACGGCTTGTATTATATACAGAACAACCAGGTGGTAAAACATTACTTGCCATTGGGCAACCCGGGCAACTCGATCGCCTCGGCAAATATTAACTGCTTGCTGCTGGATGGTAACAATTTATGGATCGGTACCAAATCTTCCGGGCTTAGTTGTCTAAATATCCGTAAGCAGGTTTTTGAAACTTACCAGTTTGATGAGGGTAAAGCTAACAGCCTTACCAACAGTTCTGTTTTCAGCCTATTTAAAGATTCCAAAAATAGGTTGTGGATAGGCACTGACGGTGGCGGATTAAATTATTTCGATATTGCCCGCAAGAAATTTTATGCCATAACAGAATCGAACGGTATCCACAGTAATACCATTCATCAAATAGCCGAAGATAAAAGGGGGCGGTTGTGGATAAGCACCAATAAAGGGATATCCTGCATTGGATTTAAACAGTTTAGGATACCTTTTAATGTCGGCAATTTAACAATTGCTAATTACACCGTTCAGGATGGCCTGCAAAGCAATGAGTTTATGAACGGGGCGGGCATTAAAACCAAAAAACAGCAATTAATTTTCGGTGGTATAATGGGGGTTAGCATTTTTGAACCCGACAGTATAAAAACCAATTTGGTGAAACCATCGGTAATATTTACTGATTTCCTGATTTTAAATAAGTCTGTTCCATTCGGCGTCAAAAATTCACCGCTGGCTAAACCTATTAACGAAACAAAGGAAATAACCCTTTCCTATAACCAGGCTTTTTTCAGTATTAGGTTTGCCGCGCTTAATTATATTAACCCCGAAAAAAATCAATTCGCGTTCAAACTTGAAGGGTTTTCTGATAATGAATGGCACAATGTAGTTAACCAGCAAATGGTAACCTATACCAATCTCGATCCGGGTACATACCTGTTTAAACTAAAAGCAGCTAATAATGATGGTATATGGAATGAAACGCCCCGCACCTTAAAAATAATAGTATTGCCCCCCTGGTATAAAACCTGGTATGCTTATTTGGGTTACGCCGCAATTATACTTGCTTTGTTATACCTGTTTAATCAGTATTCGAAAAAAACAGAGCGTTTAAAAACACAATTGGAGTTTGAGTCTGTAAGCCATTTAAAAGACCAGGAACTGGCCCGTAAAAAGCTGAGCTTTTTTATCAATATATCTCACGAAATTAAAACACCATTAACTCTCATTATGGGGCCCATAGAGCGGCTTGCTAAAATGAATGAGGGTAATAATAAGGTTCAGCATCAACTCATGCTGATGCAGCGCAATAGCGAAAGATTGGTAAAGCTAATAAACCAGCTGCTGGATATACGTAAGTTCGACTCGGGCAACATGCAACTGGAGGTTGCTGAAGGTGACGCGGTTCATTTTTTGAAAGAAATATCGCTGGCTTTTACAGGATTGTCTATGTCGAAAAATATTAACCTGGTGTTTAAAAAAGAGGTTAATGAATTACGGGCGTGGTTTGATCGCGATAAATTGGAAAAAGTAATTTATAATTTACTCTCAAACGCCATAAAATTCACACCTGCCTACGGCACCATTGTATTGATGGTAAAACATGAAACCGACGAAAATAGTGATAATTTAGTTATCACCGTTGAAGACAATGGCTGCGGAATACCACCCCAAAACATGAGCAAGCTTTTTAAACAGTTCTACCATGATGAACATGACCAATTGAATGTACGGGGTACGGGTTTGGGTTTGGCATTTTCGAAAGAGTTAGTTGAGTTACACTATGGCAGCATAAAATTAGATAGCAGGCCGGAGCAGGGTGCTGAACGTGGTTTTACCCGTGTTGAGGTAAGGCTGCCGATGGGCAATACACATTTTAAAAATGCCGAGGTTATTGATAATTTTAAGAATAGCGAAGATATAACCGAGTATTTATATTTATCAGCAGAACAACCGGTAAACCAGCAATTTTCGTTACGCAAGGCCGAAATACTTAAAAATGGAATAAATGAAAGGATATCCATTCTCATAATTGAAGATAATGAAGAAGTGCTCAACTTTATAAAAGCCGGGTTTGAAGATGATTTTGAGGTATATACTGCAAACGATGGGTTAGAAGGGTGGAACTTAGCCAAGGAGCATATCCCCGATCTTATTATCAGCGATGTGATGATGCCAAAGATGGACGGGATAGAATTGTGCCGAAATCTAAAATCAGACATTGATACGAGCCACATCCCAATTATACTACTTACCGCCCGCACGCCATTGATCTTTAAAATGGAGGGCCTGGAAACAGGGGCAGACGACTATGTAACCAAGCCATTTAATTTCAGTATCCTCGAGGCAAGGGTATGGAATTTGATAGAGGGCCGGCAGAAGCTGCGCTCAAGATATCAGAAAGAGATCATGCTCGAACCTCAAAACATTGCTATAAGCGAAACAGATGGGTTATTTTTAGGTAAAGTACTGGCTTTTATTGAGGCTCATATGGGCGATGAAACTTTGAATGTTGAACAGCTTAGCGATGCAGTGGCAATGCATCGAAACACATTCACAAAAAAAATAAAAGCCTTAACCGACCAAACGGCTGTTGAATTTATTCGCAGCATTAAACTTAAACGGGCTTCACAATTATTATCACACGGACAATTAAATGTAAACGAAGTAGCGTATAGCGTTGGGTTTTCAGATGTAAATCATTTCAGAAAATGTTTTAAAGAACAATTTGGCTATACGCCCAAAGAACATATTGTTTTTAATAAAGAAAACATTTAAAATAAAAAACGGTTTTTTTAATATAAACCTGTTAAAAGTGCATTACCCATGCATTTATTCCCCAAAATTCATGGATTTGTGCTCCTGTATGTCCATAGTTTTGTAATCAACTGCAATAATACATTTCCTGAAAATTGAGATCCGGGTAATTTACAGGCTTCATTCAGGATGTGATTTTTAGATGCAGCTAACCAATTAGTATGCCCGGCATACACTTTATTAACCAAACAAATTAAACAATTATGAGTAAATTGTACTTAAAGAGCTTCATGTGTTTGTGGCTTTCTTTAATTTTTTACGGGCACAATGCTTATTCGCAACAAGGCAACCCGGGTTCGGCAACGTCTCAAACAATTACAGGTACTGTAAAAGATGCTAAAGGCGAGGCGCTTATTGGCGTTAACGTTTTGCTGAAAGGTACCCAGGTCGGTACATCTACAGACGTAAACGGAAAATTTTCCATTAAGGTACCCGGCACCAAGACGGTATTAGTATTTAGCTATATAGGCTATGCTTCTACAGAGGTTACGGTAGGTAATCAAAAAACAATTGACGTGGTTTTAACTGAGACCGAATCGACCCTTAATGAGGTGGTGGTTACCGGCTATGGCCAAACCGTAAAGAAAAGCGACCTGGTTGGATCAATAGGTAGCATGAGCGCCAAACAATTAAAAGAACGCCAGCCAACCAGCTTCGCAGAGGCGCTTGAAGGGCAGATAGCGGGTGTACAGTCAATTACCGATGGCGGCGACCCATTGTCTCCGGGTTCTATACAAATACGCGGTATGTCGTCATTAAACAGCGGCAACGGCCCGCTGTATGTTATTGATGGTATATTAAATGACGACGCCAGTTTTTTAAATCCGCAGGATATCGCAACTATTGAAGTTTTAAAGGATGCGGCATCTTCAGCAATTTATGGTGTTCGTGGCGCTAATGGTGTTATTTTAATTACAACCAAGAGCGGCCAGGAAGGGAAAGCCCGTTTGAATATAAATTATTACCATCTTTTTGGGCGGTTAGCGCATAAACTGCAAACTACTTCGGCGCGTGATATTACCTACTATCGCCGTATTGAAAATGGCGGGGCCGGTACAGGTGCAGCTGTAAATCCCGATTCTGTCAGTACATATGACAATAAGGATAATGACTACCAGGATTTGCTATACCGTACAGGAAATAAAGACAATATTAACATAAGTGTTGCCGGCGGGCAGAAGGGCCTGCTATATTATGGTAGCTTGAATTATATAAATGACCAGTCTATTATTCTTGGCAGCTATGCAAAAACCTTTACAACTTTGTTTAATATAGATTACCAGGCTACAGATCAGTTTAAAATCACTAATCACATATCTGTAAATTATGTTACCGGTAATACGGTTGATATTGGTAGTACGGCAAGTACGGTTTTTCAACGAAATCCGTGGGTTTCCCTTTACAGGCCCGATGGGTCAATGGCGGGTTATGTTGAATCGAAAAAAAATCCTTTAGCTTATGCGCTGCTAAGTGAAAACGTGCCGACAAGTTATATTATCCAGGATGATTTGATCGGAAGCTACCAGATCTATAAGGATTTGCGCTTTACTGCTTCAGGTAGCGCAAGGCTTGATGATTTTAACCGTCAAACTTTTGTACCCCTGTCTATCACTTCGGGCGGCCTGGGGCCAAACAGCGGGACTTCGTATGTTGACAACAAACTGCTATATGACCTGCAGGCGTTTTTCAACTACAGCAAAACAATTAATATAAATCACTCGATTACGGCTGTAGTAGGATTTAGCCGCGACCGCCACAATGATAATGGCTACAACCTTGCACTTCAAAATTATTTAAGTGAAGCTATCCGTGTATCAAGCGTTGCTTCATTGGTTAATACAGGCATAAACAGTACGGCAACGTATAGTTCAACCGAGTCGATTTTTGCACGTGCCCAATACTCCTATAAAGGCAAGTATATTGTTAACGGGACATTTCGCCGGGATGGTTCATCAAGGTTTGGGGACCAAAATAAATGGGGAGATTTTGGCGCGGGAGGTTTTGCATGGCGGTTTTCGCAGGAAAATTTCATGAAATGGTCTAAAAGCTGGCTTGATGATGCTAAGTTTAGGTATAGTTATGGCGTACTCGGGAATGATAACCTGACCGATTTTGGCTACTCAACCCTGCTTAATTTTGGTGTGGGAACCGTTACAACAAACAGTGGTGTATATAATGGAAATAATGGGGTTTATGTAAGCCCGAATTTAGGAAATCCTACACTACACTGGGAAAAAACAACTATTCAGAATTTCGGGATCGACCTTACCATGTTTGGCGGAAGGGTGACGGTAACACCAGAATATTATATAAAATTGACCAATGGCCTTTTATCCTCACAAATTTTACCCGAAGAAACAGGCTTAAAGTCGGGTGCTATAAATTTAGGTAATATTACAAATCATGGGTTTGAACTTACCATAAGTGCTACCCCTATTGCAAAAAAGGATTTTTCGTGGAACATAAGTGGTAACGTTACTTTACAGGACGCAGGTTTAATAACCTATCTTAACCCTACTGCAACTGCTATACAGGGTTCATACCTGATTAAACAAGGTGGACATATTGGTGATTTTTACCTGTTGAAAAACCTGGGTGTTTATCAGTGGGATGTATCTAATGAATATGACGTACAGGGCAACAGGCTTTTACCTGTTGGTGTTAATGCCGCAGGCACAAGCGCCACAGGGTATACAGAAGCCAACGGAACCCCCTATACCGGTACTATGCACCAGCTAACCAGGAATGGTAAAATATTAAACGGAGGCAGTACCATTTGGCAGGATATTAACAATGATGGAGTGATTGACGAAAATGACCGGCAGGTTTTGGGGAATGCTATTCCAAAAATACTTTTCGGAATAAACGACTTCATTACCTACAAAAACTGGACGTTGAATTTCTTGTTTAACGCCGCATTTGGTAATAAAGTTTATAACTCAATTGCCAACGGGCTGAATGTTGAGTCATCAAATTATACACCTCCAACTGTAGCGGCTATTTATAATTCATGGATAAAACCCGGCGATATTGCTATATATCCAAATATGAGCGGGGCTGTTAAAGATACTTATGGCTCAATTGCAAATGGTGAAAATAGTTTATATCTTGAAGATGGGGCATTTATCAGGCTTTCAAGCGTTAAATTATCATATAATCTGCCGGCAAGTATTCTTTCGAGAATAAAAGCAAGGTCATTTAACGTTTACGCGTATGGTAATAACCTGCTTACCTGGTCAAATTATAGTTGGTATGATCCGGAGTTTACTACAAGCAACCCGCTGCAACCAGGCTTTGATAACGGAAAGTATCCGCGTCGGAGGGAAGCAGGTTTGGGTATAAATGTTGGATTCTAATAATATAAATAAGATATGAAAATGAAAAGGATTTTAATTATTGTCGCAATGTTTATAATAGCTATAGGCATTGGCAGTTGTAAAAAAGATATATCACTTACGCCATCAAGCGGTGTAACTATAGATAATTACTTCAAAAACCAAAATGATATTACAGCCAGTTTAGCCGGTATTTATTCGGCTTTCCAGGAAGAAATGATGGGTGCGGGAAGCGCCAGCGACGAAGGTTACGGAGGCAGGTATAATTATTGGGGAGATGTTCGCGGAGATGCTTTTACAGGATCTACCTACGCGACCTATAGTGTTGTAGAAATGGCTCATAATACTTTAGAATTTTCTAACGCGGCTGCAGATTGGGCGGGTTTATATAAAGTTATCAGCCGCACTAACCTGGCTATTCAATATTATCCACAAGTGCCGGCTACCGATCCTAATGTTACCCCAACCATTTTAAATAACTCGCTCGCACAGGCATATGCCATGCGTGCCGAAAGTTATTTTTATATTGTAAGGGTTTGGGGCGACGCGCCCATGTGGACAGCGCCTTACCTGGATATTACGCAATCGGGAAGCAAGCCGCAAACCAAGGCAATAACGCTAATTGACTCGTTAATTATACCCGACCTGAAAAAAGCATATTCGCTCATCCAAAAAAACCAAACACCTACTATTTGGTACATGAGCGAGGGCGCTATTTGCGCAACACTGGCTGATGTATATATGTGGAGGGCCACAGCTACGGGTGGCGGCGGCGCTGCTGATTATCAAAATGCTATTACATGGTATAAAAACTTATTCCTGGCAAAAGGCGCGTTAGGCAAGGCTTATGGGGCTACAAATGCCAACTTAGAACCTGCAGCTACGTGGAAAAATGTGTTCCTGACACCAACAAATTCAAACGAACCTATCTGGAGTATTTATTGGGACTACACAGTAAATGGATGTGCATGTATACCCGTATTTGTTGGATTATCCAATAACCCCGTTCAGTTAGATGCAAATTTTCAAACCAAATGGAAGGCGCTGTATAAAACAGACATCCGGGTTAAATTATCAATTGATACTTTAAACACTTTAAATCACATTAATATGCTGTACAAATATTATAATTTAACACCTACTGCAGCAGGTATAACCCCGGTTGCAAGTAACCTGAACTTTAATGTGTATTTTCCCATGTACAGGTTAAGTGATGTTTTCCTGGAGTATGCCGAAGCTGCCGCGCAAACTAACGATTTGCCAACAGCGTTAACGTACCTAAATTATATACACTCCAGGGCTTCTACTACCGGCGCTACGTATACAGCAGCACAGTTGCCGACAAGCGCCGCCATGATAGATGCCATTTTGCAGGAAGACCAATATGAATTGTTGGGCGAAGGCAAACGCTGGTTTGAACTAATACGCACTAACCATGTGCATACGCTTATGGACCCGATATTAAATGTTCGTAATGGTACTACCGACCCAATAACCGGGATAACCACCCCTGTAACCACAGGGTTTATTGATGCGCCAAACAGGTATTTTTGGCCCGTGAGCCAAAGTGCGCTAAACGCTAATACATTATTAAAACAAAACCCAGGATATTAATTATGAAAAAGATAAATTTTGCCTCGATAGCGATCATAGTAGCATGCTTGAGTTTATGCACCGTGTTTTCAAGTTGCCTTAAGCTGCAAAAAGATTTTAACAGGCCAACTAATGTTGATACACTTGACGCGCATTTATATAAAACCGCGTGGGCTTATTTAAAAGCGCGCGCGTACGGAAGCAACACCGATACCATATTCCGCAGAATGTATGATGGTATAATCTACTCGGGAATTGATACCAATGAGTATATTAAGACCGGCCGTACTTTTATATTTTTATCGAATAGTGAGATCACCACTTCAAAAACCGGTTTATGGGCTGTGGTTCTTAACGGCGCCACGGCAGGTAAAAACTGGACCAGTTATTCAAAAGCTGATGTGAAGAACTACTTATCGTACCTTATTGCGTTGGGGATATACTCACACTATAACACTGGAATAACTGATGTTCCGTTTACTACACTTGCACCAGCGGGAACCTATACGACAAATCCGGCCGGGTTTAAGTTCCCGGGTACATTTGTTTCAAATCCCAATTCAATAATGAACGTACACGTTTCCAACGCGAATACAGTAACGTCGCAGCTTGATTATCCGATAGTAATAAATGCTACGACCAATATAACGTCGAGCGATCTGCTGGCTACGAATGGGGTGGTACAAGTTGTGAATTCGGGTACCGGCGTTATCACACCCATAATACCTCAATAATTTTCAACGTGTTATTGCAGCTTATAAAGCTGCAATAACACGCTTTTAACCGATCTCATTATATTTAACAAAAGTTAAACACTACCAGTTTCCGGGGCTTAACTGCATGGCGGTGATTTATACTGAAGAATAATTTCAAACCAATTAATTAGTATAAGCGTGATGAAAAAAATAATTTTACTACTGTTTGTTGTTGCAATAACTATACGGGCGAGCGCGCAGTACGTAAGTTTAACAAATGATGAATTTGGAAAACTTAAAAACCTGGTAAACACTGACCCGGCTGCGAAGTCGGATTTTGATCAATTTAAAACATTGGCCAATAAAGCCTTAACTGAGCAGCCCGATCCAATTGAAAGAATCGCATCGGAAGGAAAGCTGGCAGGTGATCCGGCTAAAGTAAAAACCGCAAAATCTGTCGAAGACATGGATAAAATATATGCGCTGGCGCTGGTATATAAAATTGACAATAATAAGGCCTGTCTTGATAAAGCTGCTGAATACCTTTTAGCCTGGGCTAAAGTAAATAAATCGTGCGGCGACCCCATAGACGAAACAAAACTTGAAAATTTGATCATAGGATATGATATTATCCGCAACGATGTTAACTCCGAAATAAAAAAAGCAGTTGATAGCTGGCTCCAGGATATAGCCGATGGTGAATTAAACAGTAAATATATGGCGCCCGGTAAGGGTACTGCTATTAATAACTGGAACTCGCACCGCATTAAAATTATCGCCATGATCGCTTACACACTGCACAATGATAAATTCGAAAAGATCAGTCAGCAGGAACTCACTAAACAGATAGCGATAAACTTATACCCTGATGGTTCGGGCTATGATTTTATGGAAAGAGATGCGCTGCATTACCATATTTACACATTGGAGCCATTAATTGTTGCCGCCACGGTAATATACAGGGCAACAGGCAAGGATTATTTTAATTATGAATCCGAAAAAGGATCATCTATAAAAAAATCAGTCGATTTTTTAGTGCCATTTGTAAATGGTGAAAAAACACACGGAGAATTTTTAAACAGCCGCGTAGCTTTCGACAGGGCAAGGGCAAATAATAACGAAAAAGAATATCAGCCAGGCTCTAAGTTTAATCCTCAAAACGGGGTGCATGTTTTACAGCAGGCTGCATATTTTAACAATAAATATTTGGCCGCAATACAGCAGGTAGCTCCCAGTGGCAATCGCCGAATTAATGATTGGGAATTGATATTGAACAAAGCGCGCAAATCGGTGCAATAAATTAGAAAAACAGCCAATGCGTTTATTCTTAAGTAAAAAAATGATATTATTTATAAGGGGTAACAAAATACCGGCGCTTATAGTTGTTGCATTGTTAGGGTTAAACACCACAGCAATTGCTCAAAAAATTGATATTGCCCGGCAATTTAAATATGCGCAGCAGCAAACAACCTACATGCTTGAGGCGCTTAAAACCGCTGATACAAGCAAAGGGCTGGTATCGCCGCGCACTTTTGAAGATGGGAAGTTAAAACTGGTAAATTCAAAAGACTGGACAAGTGGTTTTTTCCCGGGAATCTTATGGTACCTGTATGATTACACCAAAGAAAAAAAGTGGCTTACACAGGCGCAGGCATTTACCGCTAAACTTACCGATGAACAATATAATAAAACAACCCACGATTTGGGGTTCATCATCTACTGCAGTTTTGGCAATGGGTACCGTTTAACCGGGAATGAGGCATACAAAAAAGTAATTATCCAGGCGGCTCGTTCGTTGAGCACCCGTTTTAATGCCAAAACCGGTGTAATACGCTCATGGGATCATAACAAAGACAAATGGAAATACCCGGTAATTATTGATAACATGATGAACCTGGAGTTGCTTTTTAATGCCACCAAACTTACCGGCGATTCATCATTTTATAAAATTGCGGTATCACATGCAAATCATACTATACTTAATCATTTCAGGCCCAATTACAGTTCATACCACGTGGTTGACTATGACCCCGAAACCGGTAAGGTAATCCAAAAAAACACCGCGCAGGGTTATAGTGATGAATCAGCATGGGCAAGGGGGCAGGCATGGGGGCTTTATGGCTTTACCATGTGTTACCGTGAAACAGGCGATAAACGGTATTTGGCCCAGGCGCAAAACATAGCCAAATTTATTTTTAACAACCCAAACCTTCCAAAGGATCTTATTCCCTATTGGGACTATGATGACCCGGCCATTCCAAATACGCCGCGCGATGTATCTGCCGCGGCAATTATGGCTTCGGCTTTATATGAATTGGCAACTTACAGTACAAATAACAATTTTAAAGAAAAGGCAAATATCATATTGGCTAATTTAAGCGAACATTACAAAGCGCCC
Organism: Bacteroidota bacterium; assembly: GCA_013288485.1. Lineage (GTDB taxonomy): Bacteria > Bacteroidota > Bacteroidia > Sphingobacteriales > Sphingobacteriaceae > Mucilaginibacter. The sequence continues at coordinate 22,517 of JABDBW010000012.1, read as the reverse complement.
CTAAATACCAATGGTGATTTTATACTGCTGCATAGCACCGGCCATAAGCCTGCAAAAAGTGAAATTGATGTGCCGATAACTTATGCCGATTACTATTACCTGGAAGCGTTGCTGAGAAGCCGTAAGTTTGTTAAGAATTAAACAGGTATTCTTTATACATAACGAGAGTTAGTAATACAATTTAAATATGATACAAAGCGATCTATTTCAAGATAATGAAGCTACGGATTGGGAAACCGTAGGAGAGGGCGTGCAACGGCAGGTGTTTGGATATGATGATAAACTAATGCTGGTAAAAGTAAAGTTTGAACGGGGAGGGTGTGGCGAGTTACATAGTCATGCGCATTCACAGGTAGCTTACGTAGAGAGCGGTGTGTTTGAAATGACCCTGGGCGAAACAAAAAAACTAATAAGTAAAGGTGATGGTTATTATGTACCCCCTTTCACTATACATGGTTGTGTTTGTTTGGAGGCGGGGATGTTAATCGATGCCTTCAGCCCTTGCCGGTTGGAATTTATTGGCGGAGGTGCGTTATAAAAGAAATTTACCGGGTGCATACTTAGTTTTTGAAGGCATAATAATTAAGCGGTTTTTAACCAGCGCTGATGAAAGATTGAAAAATCAATATCAAGATAAATCCCGGATAAAATACCCCAGGCACATACTTCTCATAGGTGGCTGTAAAAATTGGTAAATAGGGGTATGGTGATGTGCGGCGTTCGGCCGCCATCACCTTTCAGGGGATATCATATTGTATAAAACAAAGCGGAGAGGGAGGGATTCAAACCCCCGGTACCTTGCGGTACACCTGATTTCGAATCAGGCACATTCGATCACTCTGACACCTCTCCGGATATTATAGGCTAAACAAAAAATCCTGCAGTATGCAGGATGTATTTGCTTCTTTTGGCGGAGAGCTAGGGATTCGAACCCCAGGACCTGTTACAGTCAACAGTTTTCAAGACTGCCGCAATCGACCACTCTGCCAGCTCTCCGGGGTCAAAAGTACAAAACCGTGCCGAATTGGCAAACCCGAAATGTGCTTTTTTTAAACAAGTGTTTAATTGAAGATAATCTATTGAAAAACAGATAATTGTATCTTTATTCTGTTTGATTTTCGATGCGGAACGAGTTATAACGCGGCCTTACAACTTTTATATTTCGTTTAGAAAGGTCAATACTCGCGTTTAATTCGAAACCAATTAGCAGGATAAGCGAGTTTAAATACAGCCACAGCATTACAACTATTATAGTACCAATTGAGCCATAAAGCTTATTATAGGAGGAAAAGTTGGTGATATAGTAAGTAAACCCCAGCGAAGTTAAAACCGCGAGGCCGGTTGCCAAAATTGATCCCGGGTTTAAAAAACGCCACTTCAGTTTATGTCCAGGGCCATAACGATAAAGCAGGGAAGTGGTAAAAAAAAATATCCCCACAATGATCAGCCACCTGGATAAGGCGATAATATATATCCAAAAATGCCCCTTACTATCCATTTGGCTTTGCAGGTAACTGATTACACTTTGGCCCGCTATCATTATAGAAATAGCAAGTAATAATGCCATACTGATAACTACCGTAAGCAGCATTGCAACAAGCCGGCGTTTTAGCCAGGTTCTTTTTTCAATGATCAGGGATGAGTTGTTAAAGGCCCGCATTAAATTACTTACCCCATTAGTGGCAAAATACAAGGCCGTAATAAATCCTAACGACAGCAAATTGCCGTGTGGGCGTTTTATAATATCGTCAATAGTATTCTGAAAAGCCAGGTAGGCATTTGGTGGCATGATAGCCTGTAATATGTTCAATAATTCGGCCTGGAAGTTTTTTACAGGAACGTAGGGGATAAGGGTAAACAAAAATATAGTAGCAGGAAACAGCGCCAGCATAAAATTATAAGCCAGCGACGATGCCTTATTTAGCAAGGAATCTTCTAAGAATTCATTGACCAGTGAAACGATAACTGCGTATAGTGAAAGGTTGCCAAACCCCGGAAGGACAATTGATCGGGTCCATTCAGTAAAGGCACGGTAATATTTTACCCTGCGAAGCAGTAAACGATGCAACCATCTCATTTCGAAGCTAATTTACTTAAAAAATGGCTTTAACTTATCAAGAAAATCGCGTGCCGGCAGGCAGGGGCGGCTAGTGGCCATATTAACAAAAACAAGCAGCGTTTCGGCTAAATGTATCAGTTCTTCCTTTTCATTAAAAAATTCATACCTGAAATGAATTTTTACACCCGGCATTTTATCCATTATTACCTTTACGGTAATTTCTTCATCATATAGTGCCGGTTTTAAATACTTGCATTTCATCTCCAGCACAGGCATCATTATTCCCGATGCTTCCATGCCGCTGTAAGTTAACCCCAGGCTGCGCAGCATTTCAACACGGCCAACTTCATAAAATTCGGCATAATTGCCATAATACATGTAGCCCATTTGGTCGGTTTCGCCATAGCGTACCCTTATTTTGGTGGTGTGTTCAAACATTATTTTTTAATGTTATGTTCGTCCAATGCCTTTTGAAATTTCCGGGCATTAATTTCATGTTCGGCTTTAGTAGCGGCAAAGTTGTGCCGGTTTGAAAAATCAGCCTTGGCTACCATATATAAATAGTCGCTTTTTTTATAGTTAAGTACAGATTTTACCGCGTTAACCGACGGCATCATAACCGGACCGGGGGGCAAACCGGTATGTACGTAAGTATTATACGGCGAAGGATTGGTGAGATATTTATTTAATACACGATGAATAGTAAAATCGTGCATCGCAAAAATAACAGTAGGATCTGATTGTAATTTCATGCCTTTACGCAGCCTGTTAAGGTATAAGCCGGCAATGGTTGGCATTTCATCATCGTACACCGCTTCCGCATCAACTATTGAGGCCAGTATAGACACCTGTGCAGGGCTGAGGCCAATGGCTGCTGCCTGCTGTTTCCGTTCGGGTGTCCAAAAATTTTCATAATGGGCATACATGCGTTTAAAAAGCTTTTCGGGCGATACATTCCAGTAAAACTGGTAGGTATCGGGCATAAACATTACAAAAGCATCGTCGGTATTAAACCCATATTGCTGTACAAATTTTGCAGAATCCAGGTAATGAAGCAGGGTTAACGAATCAGTTTCCAGTTTGCTGCCTGCAAATGCCGCGAACTGCTCCTTCGTTCTGAAAACATGGAAGGATAATTCTACAGGGTCCTGTTCGCCCAAAGCAAGCATTCGGATAAATTTCCGGTTGCTCATGCCTTCATGCAGACGGTACCTCCCGGGCTTTACCCGCTCAACGTATTTCATATTATGGGCGGCCCATGAAAATGTTGTAGTATCTTTTACTATACCTTCATCGCGAATAGTTTTATAAACGCTGTCGAAATTTTCGCCTGTATGTATATACAGGTATTCTTTATTGCCGGTAACATTGGGGCCAAAATAGCGCAGGTAATAAAATAATAAAGTGCCGCCCAGGCCTATAACAACCAGCACTGCCAATACTATAATAAATTTCCTGAATATTCCCCCGGATGATGCTTTTCGTTTAGCCATGATAGTTTAAATATTGTTGGCGATGCAAATTTTGAAGTGTTGATTCGCCTGTTAGTCGTTGTATGCTAATTTTTACCATAACAATAATATTGTTGGTTTTGTTATAGCTTGTTTTGCCTTGTTTTTAATTAAATTGAGATAACGGACATATTTATCGTAATATCATAGGTATGATATTTAGCTTATTTTATAATGCTATTAAAATGGCCCGGTTTTTTTGCCCTGTTTAACTGTAATGTTTATTCTTGTACCTATACTTACTTTACTTGAAGAATCTGTCTTCATTGGCGACTGTGCCACAATAATTAAATTGCTTGAATCAGCAGTAACAGGCCCCAAATATGTAATGGTACCAAGCGTTAAACCCGAATGATTTATGGGAAACCTTGCCTCGCTTAGTTCCAGGTTTATTAAATCAGGTACAGGTACTTCGCTTTCCCCCGCACCATCACCCAGCACCAGGTCGAGTTTTGAACCTTTTGGTATTTTTGTACCCGCTTTAATACTTTGCCCGGCTAATTTTATTTCAAGCACTACATTGCGGGCAATATCGGCGCGGTAAGTGGTGTCGCCAACCTTTAACCCATTATTTGCTAAAATGGCCGCAGCCTCGGCGAAGGGTTTTTGCTCAATATCAGGTAATGAAACCGGGGGAGCCTTGAGGGTAACCATAGTTAAATAAATTACCCGGTTTTCTTTCACGTTGGTTTCAGGGTCAGGGTCCTGTTCTATAACTGTGCCGGGGGGAGCGTCGCGGTAAACAGTGTCTACCTCGTAACGAAACCCCTGGTCATTTAATATGCTTATGGCCCGCTCAATAGGCATTCCTTTTAGATTAGGAACCGGTATACCCGACCCATGATTGGTATAAAACCCCAGGCTGAAAAAGGCTATTAAAACTACAGTTATAACCGAACCTATGGCCAACAGCAAAGTGTTTCGAAACGATTTAGTTTTTAAATAGGCCAAAAATTTATCCATCAGTAGGTATAAATTATTATACTTGATCAAGCATCAAACATAAGGATTATTTCGGATTTATGTAGTTTGAAAAGTAATGAACTAATTAAGTATTTACTGCATCGCTGCTTCAAAAAATATTTATATTTGGACGTATGGTAACCAAAAATATAGCGCTTTTGGCCGGAGGTTTTACCGGCGAATATGAAGTATCATTAAACAGCGCACAAAATATAGCCGCCAATTTAAATAAGGATAAGTATAGAGTTTACACTATATTGGTTAACCGCGACAGGTGGTTTTATGAATCGGGAAGCGACAGAATAGATGTTGACAAAAACGATTTCAGCATTACACTCAACGGTACAAAAATAAAGTTCGATTTTGCCTTTATTACTATTCATGGTACACCCGGCGAGGATGGCAAATTACAGGGCTACCTCGACCTGGTTAATGTTCCGTACAATACCTGCGATGTTACTACATCAGCCATCAGCATGAATAAGGCGTATACCAAAACCATAGTGCAGGGTATCCACGGGTTGCATACGGCACGTTCCATGAGGTTATTTAAAAAGGATGGCCATGATATCGGCACAATTGCCGCTACTTTAAAATTCCCGTTGTTTATTAAACCCAATAATGGCGGCAGCAGCGTAGGAATGAGCAAGGTTTATAATGCTGCCGCTTTGCCCGGTGCCATTAGCCAGGCTTTTAATGAGGACGACGAGGTTTTAGTTGAAGAGTTTATAAAAGGGCGTGAGTTTAGCATAGGCATTGCCCGTTTGCACGGGAAAATAAAAGTTTTGCCCGCAACAGAAGTTATTAGTTCGAAAGATTTTTTTGATTACGAAGCTAAATATACAACCGGTGTATCGCAGGAAATTACTCCCGCCGATTTAAGCCCCGCCAAAAATAAACAGATAACCGAAATTGTTACCGAAGTTTACCTGCGCCTTAATTGTAAAGGAATGGTGAGGATAGATTTTATTTTGCTGGATGAAACCGAAGATTTCTATTTTATTGAAATAAACACTACGCCCGGCCAGTCATCAAACAGCCTGATACCCCAACAGGTGCGGGCGGCGGGTATGAGCCTGCCCGATTTTTATGGAGAATTAATTGAAGGGAATTTGTAGGTATAACCAAGGGCTGTCTAAAAGCAACAGCTTCGGACCACCTGGTCCACCTGGTCCGGGGTGGTCCAACCTGGTCCGGGGTGGTCCACCTGGTCCACCTAACCCCATAAAATCATTTTTAAACACTTTCCGGGAATTTCAGTACGGAAAAACAAGTAATGGCACCGTGATATTTGCCGGCAGCGAACCGGTTATACATTCGCCAATTACCTTTTTAAAATGAAAACGGCTTTTAACCATGACCAACAGATCATTGTTCAATCCATTTATAATAACATCAATGGCGGTGGTTAAATTCTTTTCTTTTATATTATTAAAAAAAAGGCGGTCGTAATTTACCCGGCGGCAAAAGTCGCCATTAAAAATATCGCAGGCATAGTGTTCTTCAATATCAGGCAAACCTTTTGCTGATAAATGGGCAATTGACAGATCGGCCTGCCAGTTTTTAGCGAGTTCGGCCAGGTATCTCACTATAGGTAAACGGCAATAGCGCAGGTCGGCAATATAAACCAAACGTTCAATAGATTTTAACGGAAAGCTTGCAGGGATAAGCAATAACGGGCATTCTATTTTATTTAGTAAAGTATTTAAATTTATTTGGCTGTTTGTTGTTAAATGCGCGTTCATGCCTTTAACAACCATCCACGCATTATTTTTATTGATCAATTCCGCGAGTTGATTTTCATTAGCTTCCGAAATATCAATTTCTTTTATTGACGGCTCAAGTTCACTTTTATCAAACATAGTTAAGGAATGCCCAGGCAAACCCGGCACCGTTTTTTTAAATGTATAATTTTGTGAACCTCCTGCAAGCGCCTTCTCTATTACGGGTTTCTCAACCTTTTGAATGTTAGCCAATAAAATAGAAGCATTCATTTTTGCAGCCATCATTAAGGCAAATTTTGCCGCATGTCCGGCATCAGGCGAATTATCATTAATAATAATAATGGTCTTCATATTATTAAGGTTAGAAGATGTATATAAAACTTGAAAAAAATTGGCAGTTATAATTGATACAAATCATAAATTGATTTTGTTTGCTGCTTATAAAAAAATATTAGCAGGACTGTATCGCCCTAAAAAAAAGTTAGGACTTTTTGTTAATGATCCTGTAGAGAGTTTACCAAAGATAACGGGAGAAAGTGTTGAAAGTATATAGGGGTAGTGACCTGGAAAGGGGAGATATATGCTAAAGTATAACCAGGCCTAAAAGATTAAAATAGGCATCCCTGTAACTGAATTTTTTTACACTGCCATCTTGCTGGGGTACTTCTTTATCGCCTGTAATTTCCAGGCTGGCAAATTCGCTTTCTTTTAGTTCAGGGTATTGGGCCTCAAATTCTTTTTTAACAAGGTCTTTAAAATCAATTTCGCATTGCTCTTTCGCGCCAGGGTCTGCCGCGCGCTCTTTTATCAGGTCAAGCGCCTCCTGGTATTCTTTAATACATTGGTCGGCGGCAATTTTGCAGGCATTAATATTATTAGCCAGCTGAAACGGCTGAATACCCGAACATGCCCTTAATATTACGCACGATTGGCTAATGGTTTGCAGATCGAAAATATTAAATGATTTTTTTATTTTTTTCATGTATAGGGTTTATATATAGTCTTACAGTACTATCCAATTTGTTCCATTATAAAATACCGGTACAACTGAACTTCCGCCACCCACTACAGTAGCTAAAGGTACTGGACTGGTAGCATCTGTTACATAGGCAATATCGCCCCTTGTTCCAAATGGTAAAGTAGATACAGTATAGTTTTTAAGATTAGCAGCAGCTCCCACAATAATCCCCTCTGTAAAAACAGCACCCCCAACATTATCAAAAGTAACTAATGCTGTTGCATCATTTTTTAGAAATGAATAACCCCAATCAGAATAAAACTGCATGACATAGGGATTACCGGCTCGGGTATTGCTACTTAGTCTAATTGATTGCCCGTGAGTTTCGCTTGGGTTGCCTATATCTATATAAGAACCAGCGGTATAGTTTATTGGTGCCGCTGCTGTTAATACCCCCCCTGCTAATGGTAAATAACTTCCATTAACATAAGCGGTAGTAGCCACTTTTGTACTATTATCTCCAGGTGATTGTGTAGTTGCTGTTGTGCCGTTAGGTAACGCTGTTGACCATGACGGTATTCCCGATGAAATAGTTAATAACTCTCCAGAGCTACCTATTCCTAATCTTGTAGGAGTTCCTGATGATCCTCCATATATCATATCGCCTAAAGTGGTCATAGGATTTGTAGCAATTGTTCTCCTTGTCGGGGTTGTAGTAGTATAGTATAAATTTGTACCATCAAACTCTATGGCCCCGGCTTCCGGTGTGGTTAAATTTGTACCTGCGGTTAGCTTCATGGGGGCAGTGCCCGCGGTTGCAGTTCCGGCTTTGATATGAAAACTGGCAGTTGGGGTGGTGGTGCCGATGCCGACATTGCCACCATTTGGATTGATTACAAAATTATAATGCAGCGACTGATCGGTACGGTCGTCACACTGCAGCCATGAATACACGGGACTTGCTGCGCCGTTAATCCCCATATCAAGTGATACGCCGCTTGCGGCAGTTATTCGTGAAATTGCTGTTGCAGTAGTGCCCGAGTTGGCAGGAGCGGCGTCAGTACCGAATACCGTAAGTTTTGTCGTTGGTACTGTTGTGCCGATGCCTGCATTACCAATAACAAATAAATCCATTTCAAATTGTACCGGGTTACCTCCTGTTGTGGTAAATAGGTTTGCGTCTCCTAACGCAACTGGAAACTCAAGATTTAGAGATGTATAATTTGATGCGCTAATAATATAAAACGAATTAAGGCTTTGTCCGTAATTAACTTTCCCATTACCTGTTGCTGCCGGTATGGATAAATTATTTGCACCTAACGTAGAGATTGTTCCATCGTCAGCTATTTCAATATATGGCGGATCACCTGAATCGTACCCGGCATGAAAAACAATTACCTTGCCCGTGCCGGTAGAATTATCGTTAGTATTATATATATATGAATCGGTTGAAAGTATATTAAATCCGAGACCACTTTGTTTTATTGTATTTTGATTTTGAATATATGAAGAAGAACCTGTACCGGGTGCAGCCCCTATATCACTTAATACCTGTGCTGCGGTGCGATATTCTAATAACCCTCCATTGCTAATCACAAAATTATTAGCGCTACCCGCACCTATAGCTACTGTCAGCGTACCATCTAAAGTTAAATTGCCACTAAAATGCCCGTTGCCAACAACATCAAGTTCGAAACCTGGCATTGTTGTGCCAATGCCTATTTTACTGGCGTACAAATTATAGGGGATTAAATCAAGATCGGCCATAGTATTTTTTATTTAAATTTTAAGGAGTAATATCAGGTTTTAATGATGTTTTTGGAAAATTAGGTAGCAGTTTAGATATTTAAAGTTAATAACTCTATTGATAAATCAAAAACAAATAATATAATGCAAATTCTTTAAATATTCCCAAATGCCCCGCAGGATCCTCTGACGAAAATCTGCGGAGACAAACAGACAACCCATATCGACAAGTCTTTGTTAAATTCAATTTCATTAACTCCTTATCCTGATAATTTTTTGTATTTCAACTATCAGGTAATAAATAATTTGTGTAACAATTTGCCCCTTAATTTCGTTACTTGATAGTAAGTGTTTAATACACAGCAGCAGACAGTAGAGCGCGTATGAATAAGTATAAGATATCTACCAGATTTTTATTTTCATTAGTGTTATTTATGGCTTTTGCTGTTTCGCAGGTTTTTGCGCAAACCCTAACCATACATGATTTTGTAACCGGTATATATACGCCCGGTTCAAGTATCGGGGTTCCGTTTACCATTAACTCTAATACTGCTAACTGCATCCAGCAGAATAACCAGTTTAATTTATACCTGGCTGATCCGTCAGGCACTATTATTTCGCCTGTTATTGGCAGCTTCTCAGGTTTTTACGGAACATTTGTAAATGGGAAAATACCTCCCGGCACCGCGCCGGGTACCTATACCCTGGTGATAAAGGCTACCAACCCTGTAATTGTAAGTACTACCTCGCCAGTTTTTACCGTTGGCCCCGGCGCTGCGGTTACCGCCGGTATTACCGGGGCATCCATAAGCAACTCTTTTCCCGAAGTATTTGGCACTTGTAATGGGCAGCCAGGTATCCCGTATTATTTTAATGATGTTTCCAGCACAAATGCTTCGGTAGTTACTTTTTATAATGAATCAACTCAACTTCCCGAAGGGGCTCCTTTAATATTAACCGGCAATTCCAATTCGACTTTTACGCCGCAGCTAACCAATTACACCATTATGGTAACAGCAACCAACGCAGGCACCATTGGCACGCGGGCATATACTTTAATAAATAATGTGCTTAACAATACTTTCGGGGTTTCAGGCGGCAGTACCGTTTGCTTAGCCAGCAGCGGCGGGGGTATGTTAACCTATAATGTTGATATTCAGGGTCCCAATGGGATACAATATAATTTCCCGGGTACTACTTACCAGGTAAACTGGGGCGATGGCTTAAGTACAACCTATACCCTTTGCGATATACAAAATTTAGGCGGAAAAATTGTACATACCTATACAACGGGTTCGTGCGGGCATACAGTAAATTCACACAATAATTCTTTCGAAGTTGATATACAGCCTCAAAGCCCGTATTGCCCCGCCGGGTCAGTATCAGCCGTTACCAGTTATGCAAAAGTGCTGGTGGCGCCAACCAATGGTATTTCTCCTGTAAAGTCGGGCTGTACCGGCACCGCGGTTACTTTTACCAATAGATCAGACCCCGGCGATGACCCCAGCAGTAATTTAACTACTTGTGCTAAAAACCCTAATGCGCGATATAATTGGTATGTTGATGGTGCTATTGCGAAACCAAATCAACCTTTAGGGGCATCATTCACTTATACTTTCACCCATGGCGTTCATTATGTTACGCTTGAGTTGCAGGCCGGCACCACGGGGCCTTGTACAGCCGCGCCGGTTACTGATACGCTATGTGTACAGGACCCGCCGCAACCGGCATTTTCTATTCCTTCGCCCGCTTGTTTAACCAGCCCGGTTATACCCATTGATGCGTCTATACTTGATCTGACATGTACCAATGCCAGTGCTTATGGTTATCTATGGACAGTTACCGGACCTGCGGGTATGACTTATGCCGGTGGCACTAATGCCACCAGCCATCAACCCCAGTTCAAATTTTTACAGCCAGGCATTTACCAGGTTACATTAAGTATAATAACCACGGGCTGCGGAACCATTACTTCAGCGGCACAAACTCTATTGGTTGATGCCTCTCCGGTTGTTTCACTATCACCCAGTACAGCCGTATGCGGGACCAACAAAACTTATACTTTTGGGCCGGGCGGCGGCATTACCCAAACTACTATAACAGGAACCGCGCAAGCTATAGCAAGTACCTACAGCTGGACGGTCACGGGAGGAACAGGGTATAGTTTTGTAAATGGTACAACCGCCAACAGCCAGTACCCGCAAATAACTTTTACTGATTTTAATGCTTATACAATAAGTGTAACGGTACAAAACAGCTGCGGTTCGTTAACTAAATCACAAACGCTTACTTTTCAGAACGCGCCGGCCGTAACAGTTACACCTTCTGCAGCAATTATTTGCCCGGGTAGCACTGTAACTTTAACAGGTGTTATTAGCAGTAGTTATACTTCTTTTCAATGGATAGGTTCCGGAACCTTTTCTGCCCCCGGCTCGTTAACAAGCGATTATACGCCAACTGCCGCGGAAATAGCCGCCGGCATTACAACAGTTGGTTTGGATGTTAACACAGGATTGACGGGCTCATGCGCTCATATACTTCAAAACGTAACGGTAAATATTTATCCTGTAAACAATGTTATAAGCGCTTCAACAGTACAGGTATGTGCCGGAAATGCTGCTAATTATAATATTATTTCGACCGTTTCGGGCAGCACCTTTAGCTGGACAGCAGCGCTTACCTCGGGAACGGCCACCGGATTTGCAAACGGAAACGGCGCAACTATAAGTGATGTATTGGTTAATAACGGCCCCGGTGACGCGGTTGTTACTTATACCATTACCCCGCAAGCTAATGGCTGTACCGGTAACCCTTTTGTGCTAAAGGTAACGGTTAAACCACAGACTGCGGTTACAGCTTCGCCCGCGAATAATACCATTTGCAGCGGCAGCGCGACCGGTATTAGTTTAACACCTACTATTGCAGGCACCACTTATACCTGGACAAGTACCGCAACCGTTGGTATTACCGGTAATAGTCAGCGAAATATACCGGTAGCTACAGTGATTATAAACGATGTGCTAAACAATGCCGCCACTACAGCAGGCAGTATTACCTATACCATTACGCCATTAAATAACGGCTGCCCCGGTAATCCGGTAACTGTAACACTAACGGTACTACCCTTACCCGTAACATCCAGGCCCGGCTCGAATGATGAGGTATGTAACGCTACTGCCTATACGCTTAATGGTAATAACCCGCCATCGGGGATTGGTTTGTGGACGGTTATTCCCGCGGCAGGGATTACTTTTTCTGATGCCGCGCAGCCTAATGCTACCGCCATAGGGCTGGTGCCCGGTACCACTTATTCTTTTACCTGGACAATAACCATTCCCGGTTGCCAGTCGACCGCCGGCAGTGTTACTATAAAGGATGATCTGCCCGCCGTTGGCGGTACTACCGCAGGTGCTAATACCTTTTGTGCAGGAAACAACAACGGCGCTGTAACTTTATCAGGGCAAACAGGTAATATAATAAGATGGGAATCATCAACAGATAACGGAACCACCTGGAAGATCATTAATAATACGGGTACATCACAGTTATACCTTAATCTTACGCAAACTACCCAATACCGGGCTTTGGTGCAAAACGGCGTGTGCGCGCCGGTTTATTCATCCGTTACTATTATTACCATAATTCAGCCTGTTACAACAGCAAATGCAGGCCCAAATGATGAAGTATGTAGTGCAACCACCTATACCCTCCAGGGCAATACCCCAACCTCGGGCACCGGGAAATGGACACTTGCTTCCGGGCAAACAGGCATAACTTTTTCTGACGACACGTTGCCAAACGCCACTGCTATAGGGCTTATCCCGGGTAATACTTACCAGTTTACCTGGGCCATATCTTCGGGGGGGCCTTGTTCGTTAAGTTCAGCTTCTGTAACTATTAAAGACGATCTGCTTGCTGTTGGCGGCAATACTACCGGCAACGCGACAGTTTGCTCAGGCAGCAACGGTGGGGCAATAACATTATCAGGCCAAACAGGCAGCATAATAAGATGGGAATCATCAACAGACAATGGGAATACATGGAATGTAATAACGAATACCACTACCAGTATATCCTATTCAAACTTAACACAAACCACACAGTACCGTGCAGTAGTACAAAGCGGCGTATGCCCCATAGTGCAGTCAGGCGTAACTACCATTCAGGTAAACCCACCGGCGCCCGTGGCTAACGCCGGCCCTTCTCAAAATATTTGCAACCAAACTTCTGCTACCTTAGCAGGCAATAACCCGGGTGCATTTCCCGGTGTATGGCACCAAACAGCGGGCCCGCAGGTAATATTTGCCGATTCTACCAATTATCAAACCACAGTAAGCGGCTTATCGGGTGGGAACAGCTATACTTTTACCTGGACAATAAGGGCACTGGCGCCTTGCGCCACTACGCAGTCGCCGGTAACCATAAACGACAGCAATGATGCGGTAGCCGGTTTTACAATAGCTCCAAAAAGTAGTTGCGGAAATTTAACCGCCCAGTTTACCAATACCTCCACCAACCAGGCGGGAGCCGCATTTTTATGGGCCTTTGGAGATGGTTCCGCGCAATCAAACGCCGTTAACCCGCTGCATACCTTCGCTCAGCGTACAGACGGCCGCGATACTACTTATATTATATCATTGAGCATACCCGGCAATTGCGTGCAGCGGGCGCCTGTTATTGATTCAGTACTGGTGCGGCCGGCAATACCTGTGGCCCGTATATTACCTAATACACTCAACGGATGCGGGAATTTCGCATTGGATGTTCAAAACATTTCGCCGGGCAAAAATGTAAGCTATGATTTTTATTTGTATGATGGGGCGGTCCTGGTACAAAAAATAACTAAAACCGATAAAAGCGATGCTATATTTAACCCCATAAGCACCACAAGCAGAAAAACTTTTACCTTATATATGATAGCTACCGGATATTGTAACAATACGGGCGAATCGGTTCATATCCCTGTTAGCATATCGCCCATCAGTATCGTCGCGCAAATGTTCGTTCAGAACAACATTAATAAAGGGTGTGTTCCTTTAAATGTAACCTTTATCAATAATTCATCAGGCGGTGATACTTTTGCTTACATTATTTATGACAGTAATAACAATATAGTCGACCAGTTTGCGGCCGGTACGGCGCCTGTGCCCTATACATTTAATACAATTGGCACTTATTATGTTGCCATAGCCGCGACAAACCCTTGCGGTACAACCGTATCAAACCCACGTACAAGAATTGATGTTTATACAGCGCCCAAACCCGATTTTACTGCTGATATTACCGGTGGCTGTAAAGACATTCCGGTTAAATTTACCAATAATACGGTAAGCAACGACCCCAATATTCCGGCAAGTTCATTAAGTTACGACTGGGATTTCGGCGATGGCTCACCGCATTCATTTGCTTATACGCCGCCTCCGCACAACTATCATTATGTTAACTCACCCTTTACGGTAACCTTAACCGCTGTTAATACCACAACAACCTGTAGTTCCACTATAGTTAAGCAATCGTATATCGCGCTCACAGGGCCGCCCGAAACAGCCTTTATTGAAAAGCCCGACAGTACGATCTCTATACCCAATTATACTTTTTCGTTTATCGACCAAACAGTCGGGAGCCCCGTTTCGTGGAAATGGACGTTTAGCGACGGCCAGTCATCAACAAAGCAAAACCCTATAATTACTTTTCCTGATACGGGTTTATATAAAGCTACTTTAACCACTGCGAACGCGATGGGCTGCGATAGCACGCTAACCCGCAACGTGAGGATAACAGGCGTACCCGGGCAGCTGTACGTGCCAAACGCTTTTGTACCCACAAGCCTTACCGGCAGTCTGAAGATATTCATAGTCAAAGGATCTGGTATCAAGACCTGGCTATTTCAAATATTTAACAACTTTGGCGAACTGGTATGGCAAACCACCAAACTCGACAGTAAAGGAGCGCCGGTTGAAGGGTGGGACGGTACCTTTAAGGGTATTCCGGCCCCGCAGGGTATGTATGTATGGCAGGCAAGCGCCACATTTATTAACGGTACCGAGTGGAAAGGTATGTCGTACAATAACTCCTTACCAAAAAGGATAGGCTCGGTATATTTAATAAGGTAGGTGATGAGAAATATAAAGCGACTGTTTTTATTTCTCACAGCAATATTGCTATGCCATTCGCGCATACTTGCGCAGGACCACTCGTATACCCAGTTTTTTAATTCACCGCTTTATCTTAACCCGGCGCTTACCGGCCAATTTAAAGGCGATGTGCGCGCGAACCTGATCTACCGTACCCAATGGACATCTATACCGGGCAATCTTTCGTACACAACTGCTTCTATAGATTATAACGTACCTCAATTTGGCGGTGGGGTAGGCTTATTATTTAGCCACAGCAGCGAGGGTACCGCCTTCTTGAGCAATAATAACATTACCAGTACTTACGCGTACAGCATAGTGGCGCAGGATTTTGTGCTTTCGTTTGGGTTGGAAGCGGGTATTGCCAACCGAACTATCGACTATAGTAAACTGGTTTTTGACGATCAGTTAGATTCGCGGCTTGGTTTTATACCGGGTTCAATTTCTGCCGCCTCAACTATACCATTTGGCAACCGGTTTTATTTCGACTCGGGGGCAGGAATAAATGTGGTTATCGGCGAATTTAATATAGGCGGCGCCTTGCAACATCTTAACCAGCCCGACGAATCGTTTACAGGTACGCCCGCCCGGTTACCCATGCGTGCCACAGGGCATTTAAGCTACCGCTGGGACCTCGATGCCGGTAAAGACCTGTATGATGATGAAAAGTCGTTTATCATCCCTACGGTTGTTTATTACAAGCAATCAAACGCACAATCCATCAGTGCGGGGTTGCAATATAAACGGCAGGCGGTTAACGCGGGTTTATGGTATCATAGCAAGAATGAGTCGGGCACAAGCGCCATAGGCATTTCATTAATATTCGATATTTTTATTAACCGTGAAGGCGGTGAAAAATTCCGTTTGGGGGTTAGCCATGACGTACCTGTTTCCGGGCTTAATTACAGCAATACCAGCGGCACCTCCGAAGGCAGCGTTGGCTACGAAACCACCCTGCCTTCGCATTATACCGAACCTAAATTTGAAGGCTTGCGCAGGTGTTTTGATTTTTATTGATTCCCACATAAAATACTTGCTACCAAATATTTAAAGTGTTCACGTTTTTAGATCGTGAATGCTACGTGAACGATTGGAGATTACCGTAAGTTTTGGTGGGAATACACCGCAGATTCTGCGGGGACGGAAAATATGTATTTGGGCCATTTTATAAATTACCCGCTGAATTGATACATCTATGCTATCTTTATGCTATGAAAGCGTTGGTATACAGTTTAAAGGTATGGGCTACCAGCCTGGCTTTTGGTCCAATTGTGTATTATGTACTCCGTTTGATCGGGGAGCCCTACATGCGCGGGCATGGAGGTGGCGTACTGAGGTTTATCGGTAGCGTGTTTTTATATTCATTTATTTTCTCTTTACCATGTTTTGTTTTTTTGACAATATCAGTGGCTGTTGTTAATTATCTTGATATAACTATGCCAGCCAGGAAACTTATACTCACTGTAATAGGTATTTTATTAACCCTATTACCATTTTTCTTTCTGGAAGCGGGCGGACATTGGGGGCAGTGGGCGATCAGGTATGCAGAATCATACGGCAGTTTAATAGTAACCTGTATATGGATATATAAGCTGGAGCCTGTAGAGAAGTTATAGGAGCTATAATACCACCTTCATCTTCCGGATACCCTTTTTATCCAGCATCTCTGCAATTTTATTCACCATATAAATGGATGCTTCTATTTCATCTTTTTTGATCGCCACACTTTCAATATTGAACCCAAAAGGAACCGACCGTGCTGTGCAAAAAGCAGCCAATTCTGCTGCAATATCCAAACAAACATTAACAGATTTTTCAAGAATATTTTCAGAATTCTTAATATCTTCTTTCAGATCGTCCGGAACATGGATGCCCAGCCATTCCATAAAATTTAATGTTTTTTCTGAACCGCAGGCCGTAAGCGTAAAAATGATGGTAGGGAACTTTATATTTTCTTTTTTGCAGGTATGGCTAAGGTCCTCTATAACTTGCTTCGCGTAAGCCAGATTAAAAACACATTGTGATATGAAATACGATACCCCGCAGCTTACCTTGTCCAATATCCTTTTATCCTCGTCTTTTAGTATTTCATGCCTTTCGGGGATGGTTATTGCTCCTATAACAGAAGTGTCTTCATTTTTGCTCCATATTTTATAAGCCTCGGGCAAACTTGTTTTAACCGGAAAATCGGGTATAGGTACGCCTACAAAAATCGGGTAAAAATTATGTTGATGCAGATCATCCAGCCAAACGGCTAATTCTTCTTTCGAGAACTTTCCGGCCGGGCGGTATATTATTTTAGGGATATCCAGGTCCTCCAGGTAATTGCTGGCAAATAAAAGAGGGTCCAATGCTTTCAGGAAAGGGAATGGCCTTTCATCAGCAGTACGGGCCGATTCATCCTGCACATCATACACTACAAGCGCGTCGATGTCAAGTGGAATTAACCTTGCAATGGTCTTTTCGGCGATCTCAGCAATTCTTTCAGGACTTGTTTCTGATTTTGGGGGCGTGATGCCGTAAAGTAAAATTCCGGATTCACCGGATTTGATCTTGTTTAGGAACATAAGCTATTAACAGCGCTATACAATAATAGCACCGCGGCGTAAAAATAGGGAATATTTTTTGTTTTTTTCAAGAGGCACAAGTACACCACGCTCCCGGCTTACGCTGCACACTTACACCGGCGGAGGGATAAATATGCTAAAGTATAACCAGGCCTAAAAGATTAAAATAGGCATCCCTGTAACTGAATTTTTTTACACTGCCATCTTGTTGCGGTACTTCTTTATCGCCGGTAATTCGAGGTATCGCAGGGTCCTCTGGCGAGAGACCCTGCGGGGACGACCCTCCGTTCTCGCAGGGTCTCCGAAGGGACCCTGCGAATAAACAACTAATATTTATTAATTTACCCCCTTTAACTCACGCTATTGGCCCTGGGCGAAATGAAAAAACTTTTACGCAATTTATTACTCACTTCATTCCTGCTGATGGCCATAGTTTTTTATGCTGATGCCCAGGCACCCACCATTACCTCATTTAGCCCGGTAAGCGGGCCGGTAGGCACTACGGTAACTATTACCGGTACCGGTTTTGATGCTGCCCCCGCCAATAATATTGTTTTTTTCGGGGCCACTATGGCTTCTGTCGCGGCGGCAAGTACCACCAGCCTTACGGTAACCGTTCCGGTTGGGGTCACTTACCAGCCCATAACAGCGCTGAATGGCACCACCCATTTAATAGCTTATTCGGCAAAGCCCTTTATTACCACTTTTACACCCAATAAAGGCGCTATAACTGCTACTGATATAGCTCCCAAAGTTGATTTTACTACGGGCATTAACCCTTTCTATGTAGCCATTGACGACCTGGATGGTGACGGCAAGCCTGACCTTGTAGTGGCCAATTCCAACTTCAGCAGTACGATATCGGTATTTCGCAATACATCAACCAGTGGCAGCATCACATCGGGTTCGTTCGCAGCCCGGGTTGACTTTACTACGGGCCAAAGCCCTGATTATATAGCCATTGGCGACCTGGATGGTGACGGTAAGCCCGACATTGTAGTAACAGCCGGCGGTACGGTATCGGTATTCCGCAATACATCAACCATCGGCAGCATCACATCGGGTTCGTTCGCGACCAGGGTTGACTTTGCTATAGGGCTTAGCGCTTATACTGCCAACGTAGCTATTGGCGACCTGGACGGTGACGGCAAGCCAGATATAGTAGTGACTAATGACTTCAACACGGTATCGGTATTTCGCAATACATCAATTAGTGGCAGCATCACCACAGCATCGTTTGCCGCTAAAGTTGACTTTACTACAGACTTTTACCCTCGCAGTGTAGCCATTGGCGACCTGGATGGTGACGGTAAGCCCGACCTCGCAGTGACTTGTGCGGGTAGTGTCATTTCGTCTGTATCGGTATTACGTATTACGTCAACCAGCGGCAGCATCACATCGGGTTCGTTCGCTGCCAGGGTTGACTTTAGTATCGGCGGCCTTCTCAGCGAACCTATCAGCGTAGCTATCGGCGACCTGGATGGTGACGGTAAGCCCGACCTTGTAGCGGCTAACCAGGGGGGTAGCGTTGGCGGTACGGTATCGGTATTTCGCAATACATCAACCAGCGGCAGCATCACCACGGCATCGTTTGCCGCCAAAGTTGACTTTCTTATAGGCCCTGATACTTACGCCATGGCTATTGGCGACCTTGATGGTGACGGCAAGTTAGATATTGTCGTTAGCACATTCGTCGCTACGGTATCGCTATTGCGCAATACGTCAATTAGTGGCAGCATCAATACGTCGTCGTTTGCCACCAAAGTCGACTTTGCTACGGGAGTTCGCCCTTACAGTGTAGCCATTGGCGACCTGGACGGTGACGGCAGGCCCGACCTGGCAACGGCTAACGCGGGCATTAGTACGGTATCGGTATTGCGCAACAACCCGCAGGGTATTACGTTAACGCCTGCCATAAGCGCCACCGCTATATTAACCGCCTTAAGTACAACCGCAGGTACGGCCTCGGCAAGCACCGGCTTTAATGTATCCGGGTTGAATATGCTGGCAGGGATACTGGTAAGCCCCCCGCCGGGATTTGAGGTAAGTATTGATAATATTACCTTTGGCGCTACCGTAACCGTTGGTGCGGCAGGTACTATTGCCGCTACGCCGGTGTATATCCGGTTAGCGGCCGCCGATGCGCCGGGCACGTATGCGGGCAATGTAGTATTAACCAGCACCGGGGCAGCGAACGTGAACGTGGCGACCATAAGCAGTACGGTAAACCCGGTATTATTAACCCCAAGCATTACTTTTAACGCGCTCATAAAAACTTACGGGAATGCTGATCTTGATCCGGGGGCAACAAGCGATAACAGCGGTACAGCCATAACCTATAGCAGCGATAATACGGCGGTAGCAACTATTGTAAACGGAAAGGTGCATATAATAGCGGCCGGAACGGCAAATATTACCGCCTCGCAGGCCGCGGATGCTACCCATACCGCAGCAACGAGTGTAACCAAACAATTAATTGTAAATAAGGCCATGCTAACTATAACAGCCAATAATGCAAGCAGGAACTTTGGTACAGCCAACCCGGTATTAACCGCAAGCTACACCGGTTTTGTGAACGGGGAAACGCAAAGCAACTTAACGGTGCCTGCCACATTAACCACCACAGCCACCATTTATACAGCGGCGGGAAATTATGCAATTACCGCCGGCGGGGCATCATCGGCAAATTATACCTTCACTTATGTGAACGGTACTTTAACTATTAACCCGGTAACCATAACCATAAGCAACATCTTAACCCCCAATGGTGATGGTAAGAACGATACCTTGATAATAAACGGTATACAACAGTACCCGGGCAACAAAGTAACTATTTTTGATAAGGCAGGCAGGGTACTATATGCAAAAATTGGCTATAATAATGAATGGGACGGATCAGTGAACGGGCGGCCATTAGCCCCGGATACTTACTTTTATATTGTAGCGCTTGGCCCCGGTATATTGGATATGAAAGGATTTATTAGTATTGTTCGATAGCAGAAATATTTCTGTCCCCGCAGGGTCTCCGTTGGAAGACCCTGCGGGGGACGGAAGGCCGGTATTTTATTATTTAAGACTTTCCATTTTCTTTTGGATGGCATTTGCATTAACGTTATCGTTTTTAGCGACATAATATTTTTTTAGGTTAAACAGTGCTTCGTACGAAGTTGGTCTGAGCTCAGCTGCTTTCAATAAAGCGGGTTTGGCAATCTCAAAATACGTCATTGCTTTTTTTACATCGTCATCATACTCCTTTTGTTTATTTGCCGG
This sequence comes from Bacteroidota bacterium, assembly GCA_013288485.1. Taxonomy (GTDB): domain Bacteria; phylum Bacteroidota; class Bacteroidia; order Sphingobacteriales; family Sphingobacteriaceae; genus Mucilaginibacter. The sequence continues at coordinate 1,585 of JABDBW010000012.1, read as the reverse complement.
AAGGTTCTGTGCAGTATTATATAGTTCAATGGCCGGGTGTAACAAAACAGACCCGAGGTTTAAATAGGCATCAAAATAATTGGGATCAATTTCAATTGCCTTTTTGTAAGCTTCGGCAGCCTTGTCGTAATTTTTTAAACTGGTATAAAGCTGGCCGGCATAATAATAATACAATTTATTTCGGGGGTCTGCTGCAATATCGGCCTCCAATTTTTCAGCTAATCCTTTGGTGTCGTGCATTTGTAAACTTAGCCCAATCATTCCTTTGCTGAGGTTGGCATCTTTTGGATATTTAACAGTACCCTCTTTGAGTATTTTAAGCGCCGCGGCCGAATCTTTTTTTGCTAAGTAGATAAACGACAGATCGGTATATACATCCGGGTTTTTAGAATAGTTGATGGTAATAAGTTTATTGTAATTGCTTAGCGCCTGGTCGTACATTTTAGCGTTTGTTGCCGATAATCCGGTTAAATATAATGCCGTTGTATCATCGGGTTTAACCGTACGGTAAAAGTAAAAATCCTGGTAAGCTGATTCATATTTTCCTTCCTGGTAAGCCTTTACCCCCGCAGTGTATTTAATTACAATCAGGGTTTGATAGGCATTTTCTATTATTGTGGTGTTTTCTTCTTTCTTATCAGCCTCTTTAGCCTTTTTTAATGCTTCTTCGGCGGTGGCAAATAACGGGGCAGACGTACCTGGTTCGCTATCACGAAAAGCCAGGGCAGCATACACCGCACCTTTTACGGCGTATGTTTCGGGCAATGTGGCCGTTTTTTCATTAACGGATGCCTTGTCGATGGATGTTTTCGCTTCGTTCAAAGCCGTCGTTGCCTGTGCGGCAAAAGCTTTTTGCCTATATAAACCATCATACTTATTAAATTGCTCACGGGCGTTGCTTAACTCGCCTTTTTGTGCAAAAACAGATTTTGCCGAGACCAGGGCCCCCAGGCCGAATATCAAAATTTTAATTCTCATATTTTTTAATTTGGTTTACCTGTTTACAAATATATAATATTTGTAATGTTTACCACTTACAGTGTCCTGGCAACTGATACAACAAGTTATGAATAGAGTATTAAAACTTTACAAAACGTGCACCGGCCAAATTATGTTGATAAATGATAACACCAACAGGGGCGAGGAGATATCAGGCGAGAATGTGCAGGCAGAATTAGTTAACGATTTTCAGGCCTCCCGGAACGTTGTACCAACGGCAAGGACTAAAAAGCCAACCAATAACAGGATATAATTATTTTCTGTCAGATATTTAACAGTGGCGTAGTGGCCGATCATTCCGGCGATACCGCACACTAAACCTATGATCCAGGTAATTTTTTTGGGAGCCGAGGGCCTTTTTGCGAACATTTTTTTCAGAATTAAAAAAGATAAGTTTCGGAAAAAACAACCTACACCAATAAGCCGCGTTTGCCTGTAGCTATGAACACACTAAACATAAATAAGTTTGCAAGTTCAATTAAAATTTAAAAAGCCCATCCGCTTTCAGCGAACAGGCTTTTTAAATTTTAGTGGAGGCGATGGGAGTTTATTAGAACATTTATCGGATATTTTGGATATTTTAGAT
>JABDBW010000011.1 GCA_013288485.1 Bacteroidota bacterium | reverse complement strand
GCCGGGACAATACCAACCTGCCGCGTGAAAAAGCCCGCCTCGCCAACATTCCGCATCCAGTTGGTATAGGCGCGCAAGGTATAATTGCCGGCATGCCAGGCTTTTTTGCATACGATATCACCCCATGACGTCCCGTTGCGCAACATAAGGGTTTGCCGCTTAACTACCTGGCTGCTGTCATCTATTAGTTCAACATAAAACAAACTGCTTCTTTTTGATGGCTTTAAAAGATCGCCGTTCAGCAAATAAGCCTTAAAGCGCAGTGTATCGCCTACGGCATAATAGGGTTTATCCAGTTGCAGGTACAGTTTTTCAATGGGCATCCTGTCGCGCATCCCGGCAATGGCGGACAGGGTAGTAAGCAAGCCGTTGTTTACCTGGCCAAAAGTGTTCACCGCCCACAAGCTTAAGGTTAAATATACGGCGGCTATTTTTTTCATATCGCTTACAGGTAATATCGGCACCAGGTTTATTTGCTAAATACTCAGATAGGGCGAAAACGGGGGGGTATAAAAAAATTATACATACAAATTTCGCCCGGCATATTTAATTTACCGGATACACTTCAAAATCTTAACTTTGCCTCTTAAAATTGAACAATACTAATGTTTGAAAATCTTTCGGATAAACTCGACAGGGCATTTAAAGTCCTGAAGGGACAGGGAACCATTACAGAAATAAACGTGGCTGAAACCATGAAGGAGATACGCAAGGCCCTCCTGGATGCCGACGTTAACTATAAAACCGCCAAAGCCTTTACCGACGATGTGCGGCAAAAAGCCATAGGCGCCAATGTGCTAACCGCCGTATCGCCGGGCCAGTTGCTAACCAAACTCATGAACGATGAGCTGGCGCAGCTAATGGGTGGCACAGCTGCCGATCTGAACCTTACCGCTTCGCCTACTATTATATTGATAGCGGGCCTGAACGGCGCGGGTAAAACCACCTTCACCGGCAAACTGGCCAATTACTTAAAAACGCAAAAAAACAAAAAACCCTTATTGGTTGCTGATGATATTTACCGCCCCGCGGCTATTGACCAGCTGGAGGCTTTAGGCGGCCAAATTGGTGTTCCGGTTTACGTTAACCGCGAATCGAAGGACCCGATAGCCATTGCTAAAGAGGGTATTGCCTTTGCCAAACAGAACGGTCATAACGTGATCATTATTGATACCGCCGGCCGCCTGGCTGTTGACGAGGCTATGATGGTAGAGATAGAGCAGGTAAAAGCCGCCGTAAATCCGCAGGAAATTTTATTTGTAGTTGATGCCATGACCGGGCAGGACGCGGTAAATACGGCCAAAGTGTTTAATGACCGGCTGGATTTTACCGGCGTTGTGTTAACCAAACTGGATGGCGATACCCGTGGCGGCGCGGCGCTTTCAATAAAATCGGTAGTAAACAAGCCCATCAAGTTTATTGGTACAGGCGAGAAGATGGAAGCGCTGGATGTTTTCCACCCCGACCGTATGGCTTCGCGTATTTTGGGTATGGGCGACGTGGTATCGCTGGTTGAACGCGCCCAAATGCAGTTTGACGAGAAAGAAGCCGCCGAAATACAGCGCAAGATCCGCAAAAACAAATTCGACTTTAACGATTTTTACAGCCAGATACAGCAGATCAAAAAAATGGGCAACATGAAAGACCTGATGGGCATGATACCCGGCGTAGGTAAAATGATGAAGGATGTAGATATACAGGATGATGCCTTTAAAAACATCGAGGCCATCATACAGTCCATGACGCCGCACGAAAAGGAAAACCCGGATAGCATTAACCAAAGTCGCCGTAACCGTATAGCCAAAGGCTCGGGCACCAACCTGCCCGAAGTGAACCGACTTATTAAACAGTTTGAGGATATGCGCAAGGTGATGAAACAAATGAGCAACCCGGCTGCCATGGCCAGTATGATGAAGAGGATGCCGAGGTAATATAAACCCCTCTCTATCGTTCGAAATGACAAGAGACATTGTTTTGATTCACAAAGCAAGATTCATATATTAGTTTTCTTGTTTAAATTAATTATGCGCAAAATTCATCTCTATAGATTAATCGTACTTTGTTTTTTTTGCCTATCGGCAAAAGCCCAGCGTCCCGGCGCTGTAATTGATGTGCGGCATTACGGATTTAACATTAAGCTGAGCGATGAAAGCGATACCATAAAAGGCAAGGCAGATGTTTCTGTATTGTTTCTACAAAACACGCCGTCCTTTCAACTCAACCTGGTTAAAAGGAATGATAGTGGCAGGGGCATGTTAGTAAGCGCTGTACTCGAGAACGGTAAGCCCGTTGGCTTTAAGCAGGACGGCGACGACGTAACCATCTTCACTCACGCTTCAAAAAATCAGCAAAGAACTTTTAGTGTAATTTACCAGGGCATTCCCGCTGATGGATTAATTATATCAACCAATAAGTTCGGCCACCGCACTTTTTTTGGCGATAACTGGCCCAACCGTGCGCATAACTGGCTGCCCTGTGTTGACGACCCGGCGGATAAAGCCCCGGTTGATTTTACCGTTACCGCGCCCGATCATTACCAGGTTATAGCCAACGGCTTAAAATTGAACGAGACAGAGCTGCCCGGTAAAATGAAACAAACACGTTGGGCCGAAACAGCCCGGTTGCCCACCAAGGTGATGGTAATAGGCGTAGCCGATTTTGCGATAGACCACCCAGCTGATGTTAACGGTGTACCGGTTTATACCTATGTCTTCCCGGAGAATTCGGCCACTGGTTTTAAAAGTTATGCGGTAGCCACGGAGATATTGCCGTTTTATAGCAGCAGGATAGGGCCGTATGCTTATAAAAAACTGGCCAATGTGCAATCAAAAACCATATTTGGCGGCATGGAAAATGCCAGCGCTATTTTTTATTATGAAAACTCGGTTAGCGATAGGGGCATTGAGGCGCTAATGGCACACGAAATAGCCCACCAATGGTTTGGCGACGCAGTAAGCGAAAAGAACTTTCATCACCTATGGCTAAGCGAGGGGTTTGCTACCTACCTCACCAATTATTACCTCGAAAATAAATATGGGGTTGACACCCTGAAAAAAAGATTAGCTGCCGACAGGGTAAAAATATTCCGTTTGGAAAGAACACATTCACGCCCCGTTGTTGATACTGCAGAAACTGATTATATGAAGCTGCTTAACGCCAACAGCTACGAAAAAGGCAACTGGGTGCTGCACATGCTGCGCCGTCAACTGGGGGATGATGTTTTTTGGAAAGGCATACGCACCTATTTCGCAAAATACAACGGCGGCAATGCCAATACTGCTGATTTCCGCCAGGTTATGGAACAGGTAAATGGTAAAAACCTGGAGGTGTTTTTTAAGGAATGGTTAAATACAGCCGGCCATCCCGACCTGGCTGTTTCCTGGAAATACAATGCCGCCAACCACACGGTTAATATACAGGTTGATCAAAAACAAAGTAATTTATATGTTTTCCCCCTGGAGGTTTCTGTTGATGGGCAGTTGCATACCATTAACATGGCCGACCGTACAGCAATTGTAAATATTTCCGCAGGGCCAAATCCGCCGGTTATAAAAGTTGACCCCGATGTAAATTTGCTGGCAAGTTTTATCGTTACAGGCAATTAATCTTTTTTTAGCACATAAAATTATATACCTTTCGCTATAATATAACTTTATCATAGTGTTAGTTAAAACATTTGGCAGCGCGGTTTACGGCATTGAGGCAATAAACATAACTATTGAAGTAAACATTAGTGGTGGAGGCAAACCATTCTATTTGATCGTTGGCCTGCCCGATAATGCGGTACGTGAATCGATGCAGCGGGTCGAGGCTGCCCTGCAGACAAACGGCTTGCGTATGCCCCGGCAAAAAATTATTGTGAACATGGCCCCTGCGGATATCCGCAAAGAAGGCTCGGCCTATGATCTTCCTATTGCCATAGGTATACTCGCCGGCTCGGGGCAGGTTGAAAACGAAAACCTTGAGAAATACATCATTATGGGCGAGCTATCGCTTGATGGCGGCCTTCAACCCATAAAGGGCGCATTATCCATGGCCATACAGGCGCGTAAAGATGGCTTTAAGGGTTTTATCCTGCCTAAACAAAATGCCCGCGAAGCCGCTATTGTTAACGACCTGGAAGTTTATGGGGTTGAAAGCATAAAGGAAGTAGTTGGTTTTTTTAATGGCGATACAGAACTAAAACGCGAAGAGGTAAACACCCGCGAGGAATTTTATAACAGCCTCTGCAATTACGACAGTGATTTCAGCGAAGTAAAGGGACAGGAAAACATCAAACGCGCTTTAGAGATAGCCGCCGCGGGCGGACACAATGTGATACTGATCGGTCCGCCGGGGGCGGGTAAAACCATGCTGGCACGCAGGCTGCCATCCATACTGCCGCCGCTGAGTTTACATGAATCATTAGAAACCACCAAGATACATTCGGTAGCAGGCAAACTCTCCACAGCCGATGCGCTGGTAACTATCCGCCCGTTCCGTTCGCCCCATCATACCATAAGCGATGTCGCATTAGTGGGCGGGGGCAGTAACCCGCAGCCGGGCGAAATATCGCTGGCACATAACGGCGTTTTGTTTTTAGATGAACTGCCCGAGTTTAAACGCTCGGCCCTCGAGGTAATGCGGCAGCCTATGGAGGAACGTAAAGTAACCATATCGCGGGCAAAGTTTTCTGTCGATTATCCGTGTTCGCTGATGTTGGTTGCCAGCATGAACCCATGCCCTTGCGGCTATTATAATCATCCCGAAAAGGAATGTGTCTGTCCGCCGGGAGTGGTACAAAAATATTTAAGCAAAATATCGGGCCCGCTGCTTGACCGTATCGACCTGCACGTAGAAGTAACCCCGGTTAATTTTAACGAATTGGCATCAGACCGTTTATCCGAAAAAAGCGAACTCATCCGCGAACGCGTAATAAAAGCAAGGGAGATACAAATTGCCCGTTTCGGCAGCAAGCCCGATTTGCATGCAAACGCCCAGATGAGCCCCCAAATGGTGCGCGATCTGTGTAAGATAAGCGCGGCCGGGCAAACCCTGCTTAAAAAAGCGATGGAGAAATTAGGGCTATCCGCAAGGGCGTATGACCGTATTTTAAAAGTATCGCGCACCATTGCCGACCTGGCGGGAAGTGATGATATAGAATTAGAGCATTTAGCGGAGGCGATACATTTTAGAAGCCTAGACAGAGAGGGGTGGGCCGGTTGATTAATTAATAATTAACATCTATTTTTGAATGAATAGAATTTTCTTATTAAATTAGAAAACTAAACACGTGCTATTCCGTTCAAGTTGATATTTTCCCAAACAAACTGGTCAATATGAAAGTTCAAACAAAGCAAGCCGAATTGCTTAAAACTTTAGAAGCCGAAGAGATACAGCGAACCAAAGCCAACCTGGATGCCCTGATCAATTGCACTCAAGACCTGATATGGTCGGTTGATGCCAATATGCGCCTTATTACCGCGAATTATTCTTTCCTGGAAATGGTAGAAGCTATTACAGGTGAGCCGATGAGGGAGGGGGATTGTGTATTATTTAAAGAATTTGGGGAGGAGCGATTGGAAAAATGGAGGCAACATTATACCCGTGCATTAAAAGGAGAGCGGTTCACTGTACACAACGAACAATATAACCCCTTAAAAAATAACATTCGGTATAGTTCGATCTCATTAAACCCAATGATCAATGTTAATGGTGATATTTTTGGTGTGGCCTGTTTTTCAAAAGATACTACTCAAAATATCCTGAACATACAGGAGATTAAAGAAAACGAATTGCGCATAACACAACAAAATGAACAGCTCCATGAAATTGCTGAAATAAACGCCCACGAGATTAGGCGGCCCGTAGCAAGTATCTTGGGCTTAACACACCTGCTTAAAGAAACAGGCGGAATGGAATCAAATAAAGAAATACTACAACACCTTGAAACAGCAGCCGAAGAACTGGATGCAATAATTAAGCGCATTGTAGACAAGACATCTCCCTGAAAAACCAAATTCTTATACTTTTTACTTTATAAAACATCTTGCATTCACCCAGTATTGTTTTCGTGACATAAAGCATTTGTTTAGATAGTATTATATATATTTAACCGTGCAAAAACTGAAAAAAATATTCGCTGTTTTTTCTTTGCTGGTTTTTTTGTTTCCGTTAGTAGAAACAGAAATTCATGACTATGCACATGCGGACGATTTTCATTGCACTGCGGCAACACAACATTTGCATAAAGCAGAACACCATTGCAGCCTTTGCGACTTCACCAGCCATTTTTCTGCCGCCCCATCATTTAACGATTACCATTTTAGGTTAAGTAAAATAACCATTCTCCATTTTTTTTCTTCAGAAGATCATTATCCTATCCAAAGCAGAGATTTCCTGTCTCCGCGCGCCCCGCCATCGTTCGTTTAATGCTATTAGTGATGTAGGATGGGCTCCGTTTTTCGGGAGCAAGTTTCATTATACCAAAAAATTAAAGATATGGCTATTAAAAAAATATTGCTGTTCCTGATGCTCTTCGCAACGATTAAAGTACAGGCACAGAAAACACAGGCACAGGTTGACAGCGCAAAAAACGATTCGCTGATGCTTTTAAAAGTTCAGGAGCAAATGCAACAGTCGCAACCGGCGCCCGCACAACCGGCGCATACCGGGGCTTCCGCCAATCCCGACATCAGTGTGATCGGCGATTTCAGGGGGCTTTACCGCAGTTATGGAAAGCATAATTTCGACGCGGTGCTTAACGAAGCCGAATTTTCGTTCCAATCGGTGATAGACCCTTACGCACGCGCCGATTTTTTTTACTCGGTTAGCGAAGACCCTGCCACCGGCAAATTTTCGGGCGAGGTGGAAGAGGGTTACCTGACCACTCTGGCGCTCCCTGCTCACCTGCAACTAAAAGCGGGCCGGTTCAAGCAGTCGCTGGGCCGATTAAACCTGGTACACCCGCACGCGCTGCCTTTTATTGACATGCCCGATGTGTACGTGAACTTTTTCGGCGAAGAGGGCTTAAAGGGCGACGGTTTCTCATTAAGCTGGCTTATTCCGAACCCGGCTTTTTACCAGGAACTAACCTTTGAAGCTACCGATGTTGACCCCTCCAGCCCCACATTTGAACGGAGTACCGCCAATAATTATTTGTACCTGGCGCACATGAGAAATTTCTGGGACCTGTCTGCAAATTCAACCATAGAATTTGGGCTGACTGGGCTAACCGGCGAAAATATACTGGGCATGAGAACAAATTTAGGAGCATTGGATTTCACTTATAAATGGAAGCCCGTACAGTTCAATACTTACAAGCAGTTTACTTTTCAGAACGAAGTTTATTTTAGCCATGCGCAGCAAGTAAACAATAGTATAGTAAACGCGTTAGGCTTTTATTCTATGCTGTACACACAAGTTGATAAACGCACTTTTTTAACAGGAAGATTTGATTATTCGAACGCGCCGTTCGATAATTCATTCATACAGCAATCGGGTTCGCTCACATTAGGCTGGGAAGCCACGGAGTTTCAGAAAATAGAAATAGAGGCAAAATATACAACTATGAACCAGCCGATGATACAGTATAATAACGAGAAAAACTTTGCATCGGCATATTTACGGTGGATATTTGTAATTGGCTCGCACGGAGCGCACCGGTATTAATTGGGGATATTGAAATAAATTATACAAACAAGGAGTTTAAATACTGTGCAAGTGAACGCAACGACAATTTTACCAAACACGTGTAAGTTTTATACAGGTATTTGAGTTCTTTGTAATGTAACTTGCGCGGCTAACTAATTAATTATTAAAATAAATAAAAATGAAAATAAAGATCATAGGCCTTTTAATGGCAACCATTATTTCGGCTAACTACTCATTCGGTGCAACCATCCATGTTGTTACTACAACAATGGATACTAAAAGTATTACCGAGATCATTGGCGGAAACAAAGTGGATGTATTTTCCATCGCGACGGGCTACCAGAACCCGCATTTTGTTGATCCGAAACCAAGTTATATTATCAAACTTTCCACCGCTGACCTGTATGTTACGCTGGGGCTTGACCTGGAAGCGGGTTGGTCACCGTCGTTGCTAACCGCCTCGCGAAATGTAAAAATTCAACGGGGCGCCGATGCTTATGTGGATGCTTCTGTTGGCGTTGCACTTATGCAGGTGCCTTCCTCAATAAACCGCGCCGAGGGTGATATTCACGCTTTCGGAAACCCGCATTACTGGCTCGATCCGGCAAACGGAAAAATTATTGCCCGAAATATTTGTAATGGCCTTGAAAAAGTATCTCCCGAAAACAGGGGCTATTTTGAAGCAAACCTTAAAATTTTTGATGAACAAATTGATGCTAAAATGAGGGCATGGAGTGCCGAAATGGCCGTTTTCAGGGGCGCTAAAGTTATTGCCTACCATAATGAATGGGTATATTTCGAAACCCGTTTTGGCTTGCATATTGTTGATTTCATGGAGCCTAAACCGGGTATTCCGCCAACACCCTCTCAATTGGTAAAGATCATTAAAGAAGTGAAAGAGAATAATATTAAGGTCATTATTACTTCGCCTTATTTTACGGCTTCTTCTTCTGATGTGGTGTCTCAGCAAACGGGGGCAAAAACATTGGTAATGGCCACTTCTGTTGGGGCATTTCCATCAATTAAAACTTATTACGACTTATTTGATTATGATCTCAAACTGCTGACCAGCGGTTTGAGATAAACCCAGGTCGGCCGAAATAAAAAAAACCAATTAGCAAACCTTAAATTACCGTACTTATGTTCGAAATGTTTCAATTAAGTTTTATAGTGCAGGCGTTCATTGTCAGCATTATTATTGGCGTGGTGTTGTCGTATCTTGGTGTGCACGTGGTGGGCCGTGGAATTGTATTCGTCGATCTCGCGCTCGGCCAGATATCATCGCTCGGGGTTGCTTTTTCTGATTATGTGGGCCACGGACAAACCATCATACCAATCGCGTTCGCTTTAGGGGGCGCTTTGCTGATGTCATTGATCACCATCAGCGATAAACGGCTGAAACTGGAAGCAGTTATCGGGATAATTTACGCGGTAGCATCGGCAGCAACGGTAATGCTTATTTCAAAAACCCCGCATGGTGATTCAGACATACAGGAAGTGCTGTTCGGCAATATCCTTTCGGTAAACTGGGGACAAATAAGGATAGTGGGTATTATTTTTGGCATTATTGGCGCGGTACACCTCATATTTCATAAAAAGTTTTTCCTGCTTACCGAAACCTTCGAAAACCATGAAAGCAGCGTAGCTGCCAATATTTTCCGGGAAAACAAATGGTTCAAATTCTGGAATTTTATTTTTTACATATCCATTGGGCTTGCTATAGTTTTTGCTGTGCGCACCAGCGGGGTAATTCCGGTGTTCTCGTTCCTTATTATTCCGTCGGTAGCGGCAATAATGCTATGTAAAAGCAATCTCTATATTACCATCGCGGCAATTATTATGAGCCTGCTCGCAGCCTATTTTGGGTTGTATGTTTCCTATCATTATGATTTCCCGGCCGGCTCATCGTTAGTGGTAGTTTTGGGGGGGATCTTTGTTATAGCGTCTGTAGTTTATCTTTTAAGGGGCAAGAAAAAGGCTGCTGAGTAAATTAAACTACGATAAATTTTAAGCAAAAGCCCCCGACGAAACCGGGGGCCTTTGCCTTTTTAGCGGTTTGAATAGAGGCGGGATGGGGTCAATAATTATTGCACAGTTATTTTACGAATAATGTTGTTATTAGTATCTGCGACATATATATTGCCTCCAGCATCCACGGTAATACCAAATGGTTGATTAAATGAAGCAACACTGCCTGCACCATCAGCGCCACCTGCAACACCGCTACCTGCAAGGGTGGTCACAACACCAGCAGCAGTTATTTTGCGGATAAGGTTGTTATAAGTATCTGCTACATATAAGTTGCCGGCTGCATCAAGTGCAACACCGTAGGGTTCATTAAAAGTAGCGGACGCGCCAGTACCATTGGTGGCTCCAGCTGTATTACTTCCTGCAAGGGTTGTCACAACTCCTGCGGGGCTTATTTTGCGGATAGAGGTGTGGTCTGCAACATATACATTGCCGCTTGGGTCAACCGCCACACTTTGTGGGTAAAAAAACGAAGCGGCTGTGCCTACCCCATCGGTACTACTCAAAAGATTGCCATTACCCGCGAGAGTAGTCACTACTCCGGCAGATGTTATTTTGCGAATAAGACCATTGCCGGTATCCGCTACATATAAATTGCCTGCAGCATCCACCGCCACGCCAGCTGGCCCATTAAAAGTAGCGGACGAGCCTGGCCCATTGATATTTCCTGATGGACCACCGGGCGCGCCTGCAATAGCGCTATATACACTGCCCGGGCTTAACTTATAGATATAATTGGGATAAACTACGGTTACGTAAACATACCCGGCGGCATCCACTGTTATGCCGGCCAGCTGATAACTGGCAGATGCAAAGGTCGTCACAACTCCGGCGGGACTTATTTTGCGGATAAGACCATTGCCGTAATCGGTCACATATATGTTTCCGACCGCATCTGTAGCCATACCCCTCGGGGAATCAAAAGACGCGGCAGGGCCTGTGCCGTTCGTATTGCCCTGGTTGAAACTGCCTGCCGTACCCGCAAGAGTGGTCACCGTAATCTTGGCGGTTGTACCTTGCGTGTTGGTGGTTGTGGTGGTAGTGTTTTGAGTAGTTGAATCGGAACTGCCCCCTTTTTTACAGGCACTAATAAGCGTTGCCACAAATAGCAGCACACAGAAATGTTTTTTCATTTTTGGGTTTTTTTATAAAAAATGAGAACAATTGGTTTTTTTTAATTCCATACTTAATTGAAATAAAAAACCAATTTATATAATCATATTCGCAAATACAAATGCTCCGCTTTCATCTCAAGCCCTCCTCAAACCGTCAATCTCTTTAGCCAATTTCCTGTCTTTATCCGTAACCACATCGCCCGCAGTATGGGTGCTGAGCCATATTTCTACCTTATTGTATGTATTTGTCCAGGTAGGGTGGTGGTCCATTTTTGCGGCCAGCGCGGCCACTTTTTTCATAAATGAAAATGCTTCATTGAAATCTTTGAATTCAAAAGCACGGTATAGTTTATTGGTTTCCTGCCACATGATGATGCATAATTAATTGCCTTTACGTTTTAACAATCCTAATGGCAAAATGTAAGCAGGTTTTTTTTAAATGTATTAAACACGCCTTCTATAATATTGCTGTGCCTGGTTTCGTATGTTAAAGCAACATCTTTTAGTTCCCGTATTCTTCTTTTACTAATTTTTCATACCTTCGTTTTGCTAATATTTTTATCAAAATGACCATTGCTATTTTAGTTGTTTCTGCTATTTTTCTTTTAGTGTCTGTATGGTTGTTTTTGAAACGGCCTGCATCTGCTGATGGTATTTCGGCAGATGAATTTTCCCGTCTTAAAAATGATAATAATGCGCTAAACATATCGCTGGCTAAAGCCGAGGAGCGCGCGCTGGGCCTGGGTTTGGAGCGCGATAAAGCCGATAAATTATTGCAGGATGAACGCGCACGGTACGATAATGCCATCAATACTTTAAACCAGGAGTTGCTGGCCGAAAAGAACCGCATGGCGAAAGCAGAAGAATCGTTTGTGGCACAGCGCCAGCGTTTAAGCGAGCAGGAAAAAAGTATACAGGAAATTCAACAAAAGTTTCAAAAAGAATTTGAGAACGTTGCCGAGAAGCTGCTCAAAGAAAAATCGAAAGAGTTTGTTGATGTTAACCGTGTTAATTTGGATATCATACTTAATCCGCTAAAAGAAAACCTGAAAGCTTTTGAGGATAAGGTAGATAAAGTTTATAACATGGAAGCCGCCGAACGTAATACCATGAAGGGAGTTATTACCCAGCTAATGGAGCTGAACCAGCAAATAAGCGACGAGGCTAAAAACCTGACCAAAGCCTTAAAAGGCGATAACAAAAAGCAGGGCAACTGGGGCGAGGTTATTTTGGAGCGGGTATTAGAGCGTTCGGGGCTGGTTAAGGAACAGGAATACCGCCTGCAAGCCAGTTTAACCGGTATTGATGGCAGCCGCCTGCAACCCGATGTGGTTATTGACCTGCCGGATGAAAAACATTTAATTATCGACTCGAAAGTGTCATTAATTGCTTATGAGCGGCTGGTTAATTGCGAAACCGAAGATGAGCGCAAATTATATTCAAAAGCGCATGTAGAATCTATCCGCAGCCATGTGCAGGGTTTATCATCAAAAAATTACCACGACCTGTACCAGATCAATTCGCCTGATTTTGTGCTGCTGTTTATCCCCATAGAATCGTCGTTCAGCTTCGCGGTGCAGATAGATGCTGAACTGTTCAGCGACGCCTGGGACAAGCGCGTGGTTATTGTTAGCCCTTCAACCCTGCTGGCTACCCTGCGCACCATCGCCAGCATTTGGAAACAGGAGCGTCAGAATAAAAACGTGCTCGAAATTGCCCGTTTAAGTGGCGCCATGTATGATAAATTTGTGGGTTTTGTTACTGATATGGAAAACATAGGCAAAAACCTTAAACAAAGCCAAAACGCCTACGATGGCGCTATCAATAAACTAACCGAAGGCAATGGCAACCTCACCAAAACCGCTGAGAAAATTAAGAGTTTGGGGGCAAAGGCTAATAAGCAGTTGGATCAGAAGTATATGGATGATGACGCCCTCCCCGCCCCCTAAAGGGGTGCTTTTGAAGTGCATGATTGGCCATATACTCCTGTTATTCAACTCCCCCTTTAGGGGGCTGGGGGGAAAGCGTTCCAACCCTGCGCTTTCAATGCATGTACATTTCCCGACTTCGTTATCAAATTACACCCCGATGCCTGTTCGGTTATATGGCCGATGATGGTGATATCCATTTTAAACTTTATCTTTTCGTAATCGGCTTGTTTTACGGTGAACAGCAGTTCATAATCTTCGCCGCCGCTCAGGGCGCATACGGTTGGGTCGAGGTTAAATTCGCGGGCAGTTTCAAAGGTCATGGGGTCGAGCGGAATTTTTTCTTCATATATACTGCAGCCCTTACCGCTTTGCTTGCAGATATGCATGATCTCGGAAGCCAGGCCATCCGAAATATCGATCATCGCTGTAGGCTTAACCTCAATTTCTTTTAGTAGCTCTATAATATCCTTTCGTGCTTCGGGTTTTAACTGGCGCTCTACAATGTAGTCTTTGCCTTCCAGGTCGGGCTGAATATTGGGGTTCTCCAAATAGATCAGCTTTTCGCGTTCAAGTAATTGCAGGCCAACATAAGCGCCGCCCAGATCGCCCGATACACAGATCAGGTCGCCTTCCTGTGCGCCGTCGCGGTAAACCACATCCTCAGGATTGGCATAACCGATGGATGTTACGCTTAATACCAGTCCTTGTTTTGAGGAGGAAGTATCGCCGCCCACCAGGTCAACGCCATATTTTTCGCAGGCTATGTAAATACCTTCATATAATTCTTCTACCGCTTCTATAGGGAACTTGCTCGACATCCCTATAGATACCGTAACCTGCGCAGCCGTACCATTCATGGCATAAATATCGCTAAGGTTTACCTGTATAGCTTTGTAGCCCAGGTGTTTTAAAGGTGTATAAGCCAAATCGAAATGAATACCTTCCAGCAACATATCGGTTGATACGAGTATTCTTTTCCCTTTAAAATCGAGTACGGCGGCATCATCGCCTACACCCTTAACCGTGCTTTTTTGAACCAATTGAATATTTTTGGTCAGGTGATCGATCAGCCCGAACTCTCCTAATGCTTCTATATTGGTTTTCTCTTTATTATCAAACATGGGCATACGCGACGGTAGTTTTTTCCGACCTGCAAAAATACGAAAGCTTAATGCAAATAAAGGGCATAGTATTAAAACAACTTTTTATTAGTATATTATCGGATAACTTATAAAATAGTTTAATACATATCTATCTGTTTTAATTAAAGTTTAAAAACTTAATGGCCAGTTAACATTTGATGCGGATATTTATAAAAAATTATCATCTATGAAAATCAAAAAACTACTTATTGGCCTATGTTTGGCTGCTGCTATTGCTGGTTGTAAAAAAAATGAGAATCCGGTCGTTTCACCCGGCCCTACCGGTACCACCGGATCAACAGGAACCACCGGTACAACTTCATCTTACTCCCTTACAGAAACTTTCGAAAGCGGTACAAAAACCGCGTATGCCGCTGCCGATGTAACTTTAAGTACCGGTTTATGGAATTTTAATGACGCGCTGATAGGCAACCTGGCTACCGATGTAAGGGATGGCAATCAATCGGTTAGGATCCGTACCGGCGATATTGCGATGGATTTTGATATTAACGGGCTTACCCAGGTTACTATTAAACATGCCAAATATGGTACAGACGCAACTTCCACCTGGCAATTAATGATGTCAACTAATGGGGGTGCCACTTATACACAAGTAGGCTCAACTATTACTGAAACCAGTACAACATTTGTAACCGATTCGTTTAAAGTAACTGTAACCGGCAAAGTGCGGTTAGAAATAGTAAAAACCGGAACTACCCGTATAAATATTGATGATATCACCTTTAAAGGTACAGGCGACCCCGGCATAACCGTTGGACTACCTGATACTGGCGGCGCTGATACTACAGCTACTTCTTCCGCCTCATCAACACGCGGGGTAACCGTTGGTACCGATGCGCCGCCGGTATCGGGCGATAACAGCAATATGCTGTTGGGTAACCCATCAGGCGCACAATCTTCTATGGCCCTAACTGATAATTACCTTATAGATCAGGGTTATTATGTAGAATCCTACAGCAGCACCAGGGGAGAACCTAATTGGGTTAGCTGGCATTTGGATGCATCAAATATTACCAACGCGACCGGCCGTTTAGATAATTTTGCCGGGTTTAATGGTTTGCCTGCCGGATGGTATACGGTACAAAGTAACAGTTATAGCGGTTCCGGTTTTGATAGGGGGCACAATTGTCCTTCGGCCGATCGTACCAGTTCTGTCAACGCTAATTCGGCTACTTTCCTTATGACCAATATGATACCGCAAGCCCCGCAAAATAACCAGCAAACCTGGGCAAACCTCGAAAATTATTTACGCGACCAGGTGGTTTCAGGTAACGAGGTCTATATTATTATGGGTAGTTATGGCACGGGCGGCGTGGGTTCAAGCAGTACCGCTACGGTTAATACCATAAACAGCGGCCATGTAAATGTGCCCAGCAATGTTTGGAAAGTAGCGGTTATATTACCGGTGGGCAATGGGGACATCAGCCGCATAACTTCAACAACACGGGTTATAGCGGTTAATACACCTAATATAAATTCAATTAATTCAGATTGGAATAATTATATAGTTACCGTACGTGATATTGAAGCGGCTACGGGTTATAATTTATTTTCAAACCTTCCTCAAAGTTTGCAGGATGCTATTGAGACAAAGAAGGATGCCGGGCATTAACCCCCCGGCCTCCGCCTATAGGCGGAGGAGTTGATTTGCATACGGTTTAAATAAAAAAGCGATGAGTATTTAATTCATCGCTTTTTTATTTAGCTATTACTCCCCCTTTAGGGGGTTGGGGGGTTACAACCCTAATTTTTTTGATATATTCAGCATTCTTTCAATAGGCTTTACCGCTCTTTCAATAATATGCTGCGGTACTTCAATTTCTGGCATTTCATTTTTAAGGCATAAATAAAGCTTTTCGAGCGTATTGCGTTTCATGTGGGGGCAATCATTGCAGGCGCAATTATTATTGGGTGGTGCCGGTATAAATACCTTGTCTGGGTTGTTTTTCTGCATCTGGTGGATGATGCCCGGCTCGGTAGCTACAATAAACTCTTTTTCTGGATTATTAGTGGCATATTTTAATATACCGGTTGTTGAACCAATATAATCGGCCATTTTTAATATTGCCTCCTCACATTCCGGGTGGGCCAGTAGTTTGGCACCCGGATACCTTTCTTTTAATTTGGTAATTTTCTCTCTCGAAAATATCTCATGCACCATACATGCGCCGTTCCATAAAACCAGGTCGCGCCCCGTTTTTTTAGCTACATAAGCCCCTAAATTTTTATCCGGACCAAATATGATCTTTTGGTCCTTTGGCAGGCTTTCAACTATGCCTATCGCGTTGCTTGATGTGCAAACTATATCGCTCATCGCTTTTAATTCGGCCGTGCAATTCACATAAGTTATTACCAGGTGATCGGGATATTGCTCCTTAAACTTTTTAAATAAATGCGGCGGACAACTATCAGCTAATGAACAACCTGCTTTCAGGTCGGGTAATAGGACCTTTTTGGCGGGTGATAATATTTTAGCGGTCTCGGCCATGAAATGCACCCCGGCGAATACAATAATATCTGCATCGGTTTTAGCCGCTTGCTGCGAAAGTCCCAAACTATCTCCAATATAATCTGCAATATCCTGTATATCAGGCTCCTGGTAATAGTGGGCAAGTATAACCGCATTTTTCTCTTTTTTAAGTTTCTCTATTTCATCAAAAAGGTCGAGGGTGGGGTCGATCATTTCGTCCACGTAGCCTTTCAGGTTTATTTCTTCGAAGATATTCATTTCAACAATTCAATTAATAACAATTAGTTTTATATATAAAAAGAAACTATTGTTATTGGTGTGTTAGTTATGTTTAAAAATTGTGATACGTTTTTGGCAAAAGTTTGTTTTTAATTATTTATGAACATAAAATATACATTCTAATAAATTTATTTTATTGATTATTAGCAGGATATAATAAGTAACTTTTATGTTAAAAACTTATTTGTTGATATTTTATTGCTTGTTATAATGTTAGCTTTGCTGTTAAACCGGCTCAAAAGTCGCTTAAAAAATGTTGTAATTATCAGTAAAAAGTAAGGTTATCCACTATTTAATTATTTGTTAGTTTTTTGCTTACACAAAATTAACATCTTTGAACCCTATTGTTAACAGAAAACAAAATTTTACACAGCTAATACCTATTCTATGTCCAGACATGTGGATTTCCTGGTAGTTGGTTCGGGCATTGCCGGTTTAAGTTTTGCATTAAAAGCAGCTAAACATGGTAAGGTACTGATAGTTACCAAATCAAACGAAGATGAATCAAATACAAAATATGCACAGGGCGGCGTAGCGGTTGTTGTTGATAAAAAGGAAGATTCATTCGAAAAACATATCAATGATACCTTAATTGCTGGTGATGGCCTTTGTGATAAAGAAGTTGTTGAAATTGTTGTTAAAGAGGGTCCCGACCGTATTAACGAAATAATTGATTACGGAACCAGTTTTGATAAAACAAATGAAGGCTTTTACGACCTGGCAAAAGAAGGGGGGCACTCCGAATTCAGGGTTTTACATTATAAAGATATTACGGGTTTTGAGATCGAAAGGTCCCTATTAGAACAAATACATAAAAACCCCAATATTGAAATCCTAACCCATTATTTTGCTGTAGACCTTATCACACAACATCATTTGGGGGAGTTTGTAGATAAATCAACAACCGATATCACCTGCTATGGTATTTATGCGTTGAACACGATAAATAACCAGGTAGAGAAGATACTTTCTAAAATTACGGTGATGGCTTCGGGGGGCGCGGGGCATATTTATTCGGTAACCACCAACCCTACCATAGCTACCGGCGATGGCGTGGCTATGGTTTACCGCGCTAAGGGTAAGGTGCGTAATATGGAATTTATACAATTTCATCCTACAGCTTTATATAACCCCGGCGATTATCCGTCATTCTTAATTTCGGAAGCGGTACGCGGTTTTGGTGGCATATTGAAACGCACCAATGGCGAAGAATTTATGCAGGAGTACGATGAAAGAAAGTCGTTGGCTCCGCGCGATATTGTGGCAAGGGCCATTGATGCGGAGATAAAAAAATCGGGCGAAGATTATGTTTACCTGGATATTAGGCACCGAAGCAAAAAGGATATTTTAACGCATTTCCCGAATATTTATGCCAAATGTTTAGAGATAGGTATTGATATGACGAAGGATATGATACCGGTATCGCCTGCCTGTCATTATATGTGCGGTGGTGTGATGGTTAACCATGAAGGCGCTTCGTCTATTATGCGTTTGTATGCTTGCGGCGAATGCTCATCAACTGGCTTGCATGGCGCTAACCGATTGGCTTCTAATTCCTTATTAGAGGCGTTAGTTTTTGCGCACCGTATTTATAAAAATGCCATCGGTCAATTCAATACCATAACTATCCCCGAAAATATACCCGACTGGGACGAAAAAGGCGTACAATTATCTAATGAAGATATCCTGGTAACCCACAACATCCGCGAAATGCAGAAATTGATGGCAGATTATGTAGGCATTGTACGTTCTGATTTCCGTTTGGAACGGGCCATGCGCCGCCTGGGTTTATTATACGAAGAAACAGAAGAGTTTTATAAGCGCACCAAACTATCTGTTAAGCTTTGTGAACTGCGTAATTTGATACAGGTATCGTTTATTGTAGTAAAATCAGCCATGATGCGTAAGGAAAGTCGGGGGTTGCATTATACGACGGATTACCCGGAGCATCAGAAGGAAGTGGTGGATACGGTTTTTTAGAGCGGAAAACGGGATTCGAACCCGCGGCCTTCAGTTTGGGAAACTGATGCTCTACCAGCTGAGCTATTTCCGCTTAAGTTTGTACAAAAGTAAATATTTATATTTACAATTGTCATTGCGAGCGTAGCGTGGCAATCGCAAGCTTTGCTTAACCGCATTGCATCCTTGCGATTGCTTCGTCGTTCCTCCTCGCAATGACAGTAATTTTTTAATATGCCACTCATTCTACCCGTAAAAGACAAACACCCTACCTGGGGCGCCGATTGCTTTATAGCCGAAAACGCCACTATAGTTGGCGATGTGGTTATGGGTGATAAATGCTCGGTATGGTTCAACGCTGTAATACGGGGCGATGTGCATTATATTAAAATAGGCGATAATACCAATATACAGGACGGCGCTGTTATACATTGCACGTACTTGTACGCCCCAGCTAATATCGGCAGCAATGTGTCTATAGGCCATAATGCGCTTGTACACGGCTGTACACTGCATGACCATGTGCTTATAGGTATGGGCGCTATTGTAATGGACCACGCCATAGTAGAAGAATACGTAATAATTGGGGCAGGTTCGGTCGTCCTCGAAAAAACCGTTTGCGAATCGGGCTACCTTTACGCAGGTACTCCCGCCAAAAAAATAAAACCCATAACCGCCGAACAGCGCGCCATGCTTGACAGGTTGCCGGGCAATTACATTATGTATTCGGGCTGGTTTATGGAGAAGTGATCTCTTTGGGTATGTTTAGATCTTCGTTCAGCTCCCAATTTGGCCTAAGGTCGAAAGTTTTATTATATATCCATATATTCTCAGGCTGAATTTTATCTTCACGGTTGCCGCCATCCCATTTACCGTTGCGGTTACTATCATAAATTACTCTTACCGTGAACTTGCCCGTAGGAAGGTCTTTATACACCAGGCTTGTGTTTTTTGTTATCTCGTCGCTTCTCATCGGCACATTCTGGCCGTTCAGGTCGCTCATCAATTCTACAATATATGCCTTTGAAGTATCGGGAACGGTAACTTTTAAAATTAACGTACCGTAATTTGACGGGTTATCTATAACGAATTTGGTGGGGGCCCGCTTTTTGTTTTTATCTCCGTATATATCGGTAAAGGCTTCATCATTAACAGTAAGCGTATAGTTTGACCGCTGCCGCCAGCGATATTTTAACGTAAAGTTTTTGGCACTTCCGGCATCTTTTAACAGGGTAAAGTTTGCCGTTGTCGAATCTTCCTTTAGGGTAATAAGCGACGGGTCATACGAATCAATGGGCTCATTCGTATAAATATGCAGATCGGTTCCGGGCTTTAACGTGCTACCGCCTTTACTTAGGCCATAATTTAATGATAGCGCTCTCGTAAACGACTCTTTCCGCAACTTGTGTAAATAGGTTGTATCAACAGGCTTATTATTTTCAAAAAAAACAAATCTTACCGAATCAAAATCCATGTTTTTTGAGTAAACCAGGATCGTATCCCTTGTTTTACTAATGTCAACGATCTTTTGTTCATCGAGCTCCGGAGGGTAAATAATGCGTACAGAAGGCTTTTCCAGGCTTCTATTAAAGATAAACTGCATCTTGCCATCGGGATCAAACTGGTCAACAACACGCAATTTGGTTGGGGTCAGCGTAGCTAGTTTTAGTTGTATACCCGCCGTATCGTGCCGTAAGTAAATAGGTTTGTTTAAAAAGCCAAGCTGTTCGGTTTCGTTATCATATATTTTATTGGGAGCATTTTCTCTTAAGGCGTATATTTTATAAACACCGGCTTTCAGGTTATTTAAAGTAAAGTTCCCGGAGGTATCAACCGTAGTATAAATAGTGGGTTTCTTTTTACGAAACAATAGCGAATCTTGTTTAGGGGTAAAAAGCATAACCGTAACATCTGTAGACGCCTGGCCGGCAATAGGTTTCACCTTTTTTTGCGTAAGCACGTCAGTTACCGAGCCGGAGATACTTAGCGAGTCGATATGGCTGCCGGTAGAAAATACGTAGGTAAAGTTCTTTAATACGTTGCCTTCATTAACATCGCGGATAGACGTACCGAAATTGATCACATAGGTTGTGTTTTTTTGGAGGGTATCTTTAAAGGTTACCAATAAGCTTTTTTGAGTTTTGCTAAAAACGGGTGGCAGTTTATCTGGCGTGGGAAATATGGTTATTTCCTGGAACTGGTTATAAAGATTAAAATACTCATCAAAATCTAAGCGGATCTGTTTGGCGGTAAAATTACGCGTAAGGTTTGGCGGGGTTGCCTTCAATAATTTGGGCGGAGTTATGTCGCGCGGGCCGCCCTGGGGTTTTTGCTGCACCGCGCACCCAAAAGTAACTAAGGCCAGCATCGAAAACACAAAAAATTTGCAATAAAGCAGGCAATTTTTATTTGACGTCATTTTTAGGCGAAATAAGCGATTTTTTGTTTTTTATGAAGATTATCATTCTGATTTAAAAATAATGGCTTAAAATTAATATTTTATAAACACCTGATTTACAATAATTTACAGGCTATTTGGATAAATGCACCATGATAACCGATATGTCAGAAGGCGAAACCCCCGAAATGCGGGAAGCCTGGCCTAAAGTGCGTGGTTTTATCTTCATCAATTTTTCGCGTGCTTCTTTCGACAACGATTGCATTTGCTGATAATTAAAATCGGGGTTAATTTCTTTGTCCTCCATTTTTTTCATCCGGCCAACAATATCCATTTCCTTTTCAAAATAACTCTCATATTTGATTTTTATTTCAGCCTGCTCAATAGTTTCCTTGTCATAGCCCGCTAAATAATTTTTCAGGTCCGCGTCAACCAGTTGCAGATCGTTTATTGAAACCTGGGGGCGGCTCAATAAATTAAACAGTTTGGTGGTTTGCGAAACGGCACTGGTATTCAGCTTTTCTAATAAAGTATTCACACTTTCCTGGGCGATGGATTTTGCCCGGGTATAAGCAACAATATCATCAGAGTTTTTTATTTTTTGTTTCACCTTATCCAAACGTTCGTCGCTGATCAATCCCAACTCATTGCCTATAGGGCTTAACCGGATATCCGCGTTGTCCTGTCGCAGCAACAACCGGTGCTCGGCACGAGAGGTGAACATGCGGTAGGGTTCTTCCGTCCCTTTGGTAACCAGGTCATCTATCAATACGCCGATGTATGATTCCGCCCGCTTCATGATCAGTTCGTGCTTATCATTTAATTTCTGATGCGCGTTAATGCCCGCTATAAAGCCTTGCGATGCAGCTTCTTCGTAACCGGTAGTGCCGTTTATTTGGCCTGCGAAGTAAAGGTTGCTTACTAATTTGGTTTCTAAGGTAAGACCAAGCTGTGTGGGCGGAAAGTAATCGTATTCTATCGCATAACCGGGACGGAACATCTTTGCGTTCTCAAAACCTGGTATTTGTGTTAATGCCTTATATTGTACATCCTCGGGCAAAGAGGTTGAAAACCCGTTTACGTATATTTCTACCGTATTTAGACCTTCGGGCTCTACAAATATCTGGTGACGGTCGCGCTCGGCAAAACGGTTGATCTTATCTTCTATTGAAGGGCAATACCTCGGCCCCAAACCCTTAATGCGTCCGGTAAACATAGGCGATTTTTCAAAGCCTTCTTTCAGAGTTTCATGAACATTGGTATTGGTATAGGTTATCCAGCAGCAGAGCTGTTCTTTTATTTGCTCTACTTCTGTGTACGAAAACCTCCCCCGTTCTTCATCCCCCCACTGCTCTTCCATTAATGTATAGTTCAGGCTTCGTCCATCCACGCGCGGCGGGGTGCCCGTTTTCATTCGTCCCGAATCAAAACCCAGGGTTACTAATTGTTCGGTTAAGCCGGTAGCCGCTTTTTCGGCTGTACGGCCGCCGCCGAATTTTTTTTCTCCAATATGTATAATGCCATTTAAAAAGGTTCCGTTGGTTAATACTACTGCGTTGGCTTCAATTTCTATTCCCAGTGAGGTGCGAATCCCCTTAATGGTATTGTTGCCCACCAGTAGGGAAGTAACGGTGTCCTGCCAAAAGTCAACATTTGGTGTGCGTTCTAATGCGAGGCGCCATTCTTCGGCAAAGCGCATACGGTCGCTTTGGGCACGAGGGCTCCACATCGCCGGTCCTTTCGACAGGTTCAGCATCCTGAACTGAAGCGAGGTTTTGTCGGTAATTATACCCGAATAACCGCCCATTGCATCAATTTCACGCACAATCTGCCCTTTGGCCACGCCACCCATTGCCGGGTTGCAGCTCATTTGCGCGATAGTGCCCATGTTCATGGTAACCAGCAAAACAGACGAGCCCAGGTTGGCCGCCGCCGCTGCTGCTTCGCACCCGGCATGGCCGGCACCCACTACAATTACATCATATTTCTTAAACATCACAACCTCCATGTTCCACGTGGAACATTAAATATTTATTCATTTTCCCGATGTTCCACGTGGAACATTGAAAAACGATACCAACGCAAAACAGGCCCAAATGCTTTCTAATACCACAAAAGGATAAAAGGCGATCAGGTAGGACGAAATGCCGCAAATGGCAGCGCCCACAAAATTTAACAGGCAATAGGCCCGGCTATCCGCTGATATTTTTTTATATAAATTTAATGAAAACGCTATTAGTAATATAATTACGCCTAGCGAGCCTAAAATGTCCGCTAATTTCATGCTTCCTTCAATTCCGTTAACTCCAGCCACCGCATGCTTTTTTCATCGAGCACGCCACTCATATCGGCTATTTTCTTTGCCGTTTCTACAATAGCGCTATTATCTATACCCGAATTTAGCTTTTTGTTTAATTCTTTTAACTGCTCTTCGAGTATTGTTATATCATTTTCAAGCGCGCTTATTTCTTTTTGCTGCTTAAAACTCAGTTTGCTTTTAGGAACGGTATTGGCTGAGGGCGCAATACCCGCCGCCTTATCCTGCCTGTTTTGCTGCTTCTGATCTTCCTGCTCCAACCTGTACGAAGAATAATTGCCGTTATATATGCGAACATGCCCTTTTTCTTCCACAATAAAAAGCTGTTCGGTTAGCTTATCCAGCAAATATCTGTCGTGCGATACGATCATCAGCACACCGGCATAGTTGGTTAAAAACTCCTCCAGTACGTTTAGGGTATCAATATCCAGGTCGTTTGTTGGCTCATCCAGTATCAGAAAATTAGGGTTTTTGATCAGGATGCTCATTAACTGAAGCCGTTTTTTCTCGCCGCCGCTTAGTTTAGCTATAAATCCGTACTGTTTGGCTGGTGGAAAAAGGAATAACGTAAGTAATGCCGAAGCAGATATGAGCTTGCCATCGGCCATAGTGATAAATTCCGCTACGTTTTTAACCACATCAATTACGCGCTCATCATCTTTAAACACAATGCCCGATTGATGGAAATAGCCCAAAACAGTGGTTTCGCCTTTTTCAATATAACCAGTATCGGGCGTTAAGCCCCCGGTTATCATATTTAACAGGGTCGATTTGCCGCTGCCATTCTTCCCGGCCAATCCAATACGGTCACCTTTTTTAAACACATAGTTAAAATGGTCGATATAGGTTTGGCCGTTAAAGCCCTTGCTTATATCCTGTATTTCCATGATCTTATTGCCCTGGCGTGCTGTTTTAACCGTTAATTCAACATTTTGCCTGGGGCCGCCATTTTTTGTTTTGGCATCCAATTCGTAATAAGCGTCAATTCTTGCTTTCGATTTGGTTCCGCGCGCCTGTGGCTGCCGGCGCATCCATTCCAGTTCTTTGCGTAAAAGGTTGGAGTTTTTTTGAAAAGAGGCTTCATCCGAAGCTTCGCGTTCAGCCTTACGCTCTAGGTAATAACCATAATTACCAACGTAAGGAATTATTTTCCCCTTGTCTATCTCTAGTATTTCATTACAAACATTATCAAGAAAATACCGGTCGTGCGTAACCATTAATATGGTTTTTGAACCGTCAGTGAGCAGTTTTTCTAACCATTCAATGGTATCAATATCCAGGTGATTGGTTGGCTCATCCAAAATATAAAGGTCGGGGTCCTCAATAAGCAATTTTGCCAATGCGAGCCGTTTCCTTTGCCCGCCCGAAAGGGTATCAATAGGTTGATTTAAATGATGTATATCCAACCGTCCTAAAATGGTTTTTATTTTATATTCGTACTCCCAGGCATCAACCTCACTTAATTCTTCCATTACCAACTCAATGGCACGCACATTATCTGGCTCATTTTCAAGCAGTTCCTCATATTTCCTGATCGCCTGTTGCTGTGCGTCATCCGCGTGGAAAATATAATCGCTTATGGTAACCGAATTTTTAAACCCCGGGTCCTGTTCCAGGTAACCCAGGCGCAGATCGCGGGTTTGCACAACTTTTCCTTCCGTTGGCTGCAATACGCCCGCCAGCAGTTTTAAAAGTGTCGACTTACCAGCGCCATTAATACCCACAAGCGCCACGCGGCGCCCGCGGTTAATGCCGATGGTTAAGTTTTTAAACAGCCAGTGGTCATGAAAAGAATGGCCCAGGTTTTCTGCAGATATATAAGTGCTCACGCTAATTTTTTTATTTTATCGGATGTATAAGTAAACATACCCGGTTCGTTTTTAAGTGATTGTTTAAACATGGCCATAGCCACCGTTTTGGCCGGGATGCTGCGGTATTTTTTCAGCCCTCCAAACAGGAGCGGGTTAAAAACCTTCATTATGGCAATAGCCAGCTTCTCCATTTTTCTGGATATCTTTCTGGGGCCGGTTAACAGCGACGCCTGGTAGATATGCAGGCCCTTTAAACCTGTTTTTTTAACGTCAGCTTCTGTTTCGCCCTTTATTTTCAGATAAAAATTAGACGATTTCGTATTGGCACCAACAGATGATACCAGGTGAAACTGTTCAATTTTGTTTTTCAAAGTTATTTCTGCCAATTTAACAGGGTAATCATGTTCTATTTTTCTGTATTGCCACCGGTCGGGGGTTTCGCTTTTTGTTGTACCCAAACAGCAAAATAATACATCTCCTGTTATTTCCTCCGCATGTTCGTTCAGTTGCTCAAAGTCTATTACTAATTGCGTCACCCTGTTATCTAATATCCTTGTCTTTTTTCGGGAAACAAGTAAAATTTGACTATAGCCGTCATTATCAAAAATAATATTTAATAATTTGCTGCCAATTAGTCCGCTTGCCCCTACTATTATTGCTTTCTTTGTCATTTTATAAGGTTAGGGGCTCGCAAAAATACGATAAAAAAATTATTGGAATGAATATTGCGTGTTTAAACATATAAATTTAGCAACATGAAAAGTATATTTTATCCCGCCAATGAGCGGGGAACAAGCGACCACGGATGGTTAAAGGCAAATTTCTCATTTAGCTTTGCCAATTATTATGACCCAAAAAAGGTTCATTTTGGCGCATTGCGTGTGTTAAACGATGATATAATAGCCGGAGGTACCGGCTTTGGCACCCACCCGCATGATAATATGGAAATTATAACGATTCCTTTAAAAGGCGCAGTAGAACATAAGGACAGCATGGGTAATGCCGGTGTAATTACTGCAGGCGAGGTACAGGTAATGTCGGCAGGTACGGGTATCGAACATTCTGAGTACAATCATTCTGCTACGGAAGCTGTTAATGCGCTGCAAATATGGCTGTTTCCTAAACATAGAAATATTGAGCCAAGATATGATCAGAGAAATTTTACCGATAGCTTTAAGCTAAATGAATTAACAACCCTGGTATCGGGCGATAAGACAACCGGCGCCTTATGGATAAACCAGGATGCTACATTTTCCATCGGTGAATTTGAGGCCGGAAAAACCATTAACTACGAAATAAAGAACCCTGGAAATGGCGCGTACCTGTTTGTTTTAGAGGGAGTTGTAAAGACAGGCGATAATATATTAAACAAAAGGGACGCTTTAGGTGTTTATGATACCAGTTCAATAACTATTGATACGCAGGCAAACACACGGCTCCTTATAATTGATGTGCCGATGCTTTAAACACCTCCTGCCTTTTATCTGTTTATTGAATGTCTAAGCAAACGGTTTAATAGCCGTTGCAATAAATACGATAACTATGGCAGAAGAAATAACCATTCCCGGCTGGAAAAAATGGCTGGAAGACATTGGCGACCAAGTTGCATTTTTCTTTAAATTCTTCAGGAACATTTTTTCCGGTGGTTTTGAATGGGGCGAATTCATTAGGCAGTGTTACGAAATAGGCTACCGCTCTATTATGCTGGTGGGCGTAACCTCTTTTATAATGGGCGTGGTTTTAATTGTTCAATTACGGCCAACCCTGGTTACGTTTGGCGCGGTGAGCATGATGCCTCAATCGCTTTCTATTTCATTTGTACGCGAATTGGGGCCTGTTATTATCGCCTTAATTTGCGCGGGTAAAATTGCTTCGAGTATTGGCGCCGAACTGGGCAGCATGAAGGTAACCGAGCAATTAGATGCTATGGAGGTATCAGGCGCCAACGCTGTGCAATACCTGGCCGTTACACGTATCCTGGCGACAACGGTAATGGTACCTTTGTTATCGCTTATTGGCGATGTTATTGGCCTTTTTGCCGGTTTCCTGGCAATAAACTTAAGGGACAGTATAAGTTTTCAATTATATTTTCATAAAGTAATAGCGTCGCTTGGTTTCTCCGATCTTTTCCCTGCGTTTGTTAAAACCATATTTTTCGGTTTTGCTATAGGTTTCATCGGCTGCTATAAAGGCTTTCATTCTAATAAAGGGACAGAAAGTGTAGGCATAGCCGCCAATTCGGCCGTGGTAACAGCATCCCTGTGGATATTTGTTATTGACGCTATTGCCGTTCAGGTCACGAGTTTATTATTTTATTAATAAGTGATGGACGACGTGAAAGCAGATATCGAACAAATGCCAAAGGCCAGAAATGGGGAAGAAGTGGTAATAGCTATAAAAGGCTTAAAAAAATCATTTGGAAAAAAGGATGTTTTAAGAGATATAAACCTTGAAGTGAAACGGGGTGAAAATGTACTGATCCTGGGAAAATCCGGTACAGGAAAATCAGTGACCATACAATGTATAGTTGGGCTGTTAACGCCCGATGCGGGCTCGCTAAAAGTCTTTGGCAACGAGGTGGCCCAAATGTCGGATGATGAGTTGAAACAATTGAGGATGAAGTTTGGCTTTTTGTTTCAAAGCGGAGCGCTGTATGATTCGATGACCATTCGCGAAAACCTGGAATTTCCCTTAACCAGGGTGTTAAGACTAAACGACCAGACGGAAATTGATAAGCGGGTAGAAGATGTTTTGGAAAGCGTTGGCTTGCTTGAAGCTATAGATAAACTCCCATCGGACCTATCGGGCGGTATGAGAAAAAGAGCGGGTTTGGCGCGAACGTTAATAATAAATCCCGAAATTATGTTGTATGATGAACCTACTACGGGACTTGATCCTATAACGTCAAGGGAGATCAGCCACCTGATATTAGAAATTCAAAAAAAATATAAAACCTCATCCATTATTATTACACACGACATGGAATGTGCGAGAATTGCTGCTGACCGCATGTTGATAATGGATGATGGTAAATTTATAGCCGAAGGCTCATTTGATGAACTTCACCAATCATCCAACAAAATTGCAGCATCATTTTTTAAAGATATATTATGAAAACAACACCGGGACAAAAAATAAAAATAGGCTTATTTACTTTTACCGGGCTACTGGTATTGGTATTAGCTATTTTCTTTATTGGCAATCAAAAAAACCTTTTCAGCTCAACATTTAAAATAAGCGGAGTATTTAAAACTGTTAATGGTTTACAAACAGGTAATAATGTGCGTTTTGCGGGCATTAATGTTGGCGTGGTTAGCGCCATCGATATTATAAATGATACATCTGTAAGGGTTATTTTAACAGTAAAAAACAATGTAAAACAGTTTATAAAAAAGGATGCGCGGCTGAATATTGGCAGTGATGGATTAATGGGGGATAAACTGATAGTTATTATGCCTGGGGGCGCCACAACCAACGAAATGATAAAGGAGGGTGATCAATTAAGCGTTGTTAACCCAATAGATATTGATAAGATAATTGGAAAATTAACCAAAATAACAGACAATACAGGCACCCTGATTGATAACCTGTCGCAAATTGTAGCTAAAGTAAACAGCGGTAAAGGAAGTATTGGCCGTTTGTTAAATAATGATAAAATGGCGAAGGATATGGAAAACACCGTATCGCAGGCAAAAACCACTATGCAAAACGTGCATAAAACTACCACTACATTAAATGAGGACCTGACAGCCGCCCAGCATAATATATTTTTAAAAGGGTTTTTTAACAAGAAAAAGAGGGCCGAAAAAGCCAAACAAGATTCTATAAAGAAGTCCCAGGAATCGGCAGGTAAAAAACAATAAAAACTAAATTTCAAAAAAAATAGGATATAAAAAGTAAATTATACATACATTTATAGACTGATTAATCGGTCTGTGGTGGATAAAAAAGAACAAATATTAGCAACCGCGTTGCGTTTATTCGTGGCTGACGGGTTTCATGGTACACCTACCAGCAAAATAGCGCTGGAGGCCGGCGTTGCCAATGGCACGCTGTTTTATCATTATAAAACCAAGGAAGAGCTAATGGTCGCGCTTTATAACAGCATAAAGGGCGAACTTGCAAATAATATACTTTCATTTGCTCAAGCGGAAGGTTTTATTACAACAAGGTTCAAAAATATTTTTATTCATTCGGTTTATTGGGCACTCAAAAACCCGGAGAAATTTTACTACATACAGCAATTTAATTTTTCACCGCACCTGGCCAAAGTACCAAAGGATATTTTTAAACAGCAGGCCATGCCTTATACCCAGTTGATAGGTGAAGGCATCAAAAAGAAATTACTTCGGCAGCAGCCGGAAGAATTGGTTACGGCCCTGTTTAACGGCCAGGTTTACGGTGTTTGCCAATATTTAAAATCTGCCGGGCTGGATTCCGGAGAACAGGAAAAAACAATTAATGAAGCCTATGATATGGTTTGGGATATGTTGAAATATACGTAAGACAAAAATCGGAACAGATCATAAAAAAAGCAGCCATGGAAATTTCCATGGCTGCTTTTTTTATAATTTAAGAGCAATTATAGGTTGCTTGTGATCGCCGGGTCCATTGGTTTAACAGCCGAACGGAAGCGATGTATTAGTTTGCCGTTTTCATCTAACAGAAACTTTTCGAAGTTCCATTTAATTTCGCCGGTGAAATCGGGGTTCGCGGTTTCAGTTAAGTATTTAAATAAAGGCACTATATCATCGCCTTTAACGCTAACTTTTTCACTCATGGGGAAAGTAACCGAAGCATACGATGAACAAAATGCCTCAATTTCCGAATTACTGCCAGGCTCTTGTCCGCCAAAATTATTTGCGGGGAAACCAACTACAACCAACTTGTCTTTGTATAGTTCCGATAGCTTTTGCAGATCGGTGTATTGTGGGGTATAGCCGCATTTTGAAGCGGTATTCACCACTAATATTTTTTTGCCCCTATATTTGGCGAGGGAAAAATCATCCCCTTTTATAGTCTTCAGTTTAAAATCATAAACCGAAGCGGGGGCGCTAACAAACAGCAGCGCGAAAAAAATTACTAATATTTTCATAGTGTTTAAAATTTGATGACCGTTTTATATTTGATTTAGTAAAATTAGCTAATAAAACTTCTTTTAGCCAAATAGTAATCTTCTTTTTCTGTCATTTTTTTCTTTGAGGCGGCGGTTTTGTCTTTATAGCCCGCTAAATGCAATACGCCATGTATCATTACCCGGTGTAGTTCGTCGGTTGCCGATACGTTATAAGATGCTGCATTTTCAATAATGCGGGGTATGGAGATAAATATATCGCCGGTTATTTCCCCTTTTTTCGCTGAGTTATCAAAGGTGATAATATCGGTATAGGTATCGTGGTTGAGGTATTGACGGTTGATCTGCAACAGGTAAGCATCTGAACAAAATATATAGGTGATTTCCTGCAGATGAAAACCTTCGGCAACCAGCGTTTCGTTGATCCATTGCCGCAAATTCGTTTTGTTTTTCAGTTTGTAGGTTATATCCTCCTCAAAAAACCGGATTGCGGGCATTATATTTTAAATAGCAGTTCAACCTCATTGCCTTTGGCATTGAATACGCACTGGTCGGCAAGATGTTTAACAATAAAAACACCGCGCCCCGTTAGTTTTTCCAGGTTTTCGTCAGCGGTGGGATCGGGCAGGTGAACATAATCAAAGCCTTCGCCCTCGTCGGTAATGGTCCATAGTGCGCGTTTGGCGTCAACTTCGGCATTTATAATTACCTTTTTAGCGGGGTCTAATTTATTGCCATGTATAATAGCGTTAATAACTACTTCGTTTAGGCAAGTCATCATATTGGCAAAGGTGTCGTCGGCAATTTGATGTTTATCGGCAATTTCTTCTATCAAATTTTCCAATAGCGTTATGCTTTCCCGCACAGACGGAAGCTGTAACGTATAAAGTTCGGTAGTTTGAATAGGGGCATGGTCCATATTATTTGGCATTAAGTTGATCAAAGTAAGATTTTATTTTTTGCTTATAATACAAATTTAGCGCGGGGGGTACGGTTCTAATTTGTTCTGTTTGTTTTTCTTTTACCTGTTGGTAGTCTTGCAATGCTTTTATATATCCCGGGGGCACATCCTTGCCCACATGGCTTTCGCGTTTTTCATCTTGTTCTCGTTCCTGTTCCGCCTTTTCAGCTTCCAGCAAACGGGTTTGAATTTGCTGTTGCCTTTTCAGCGCTTCATCTGTTATTTTCCTGTTTACGAGATCTTTCTCAGTTTGTTCCATTTGTTGCGATATTTTATCCGCATTTTTTATTCCGGCCCCGCCATCCTTGCCTTGATCGTTGTTAATTTGCTCCATTGTCTGCCTTATCATTTGCTGCTCACGGGCAAGCCTGGCCAGTTGTTCGCTCATTTGTCCCCGCTGGCTTTGCCCTTTGTTGCCCCCCTGCTGTTGTTGCTGTTGCAGCTGATCGCGCATTTTTTGCATATTCTGGTTTAGCTTCTCCTGCATTTGCCGTAATTGCGAAACAGACATTTGTTGTTTTGGCTTTCCCTTTCCGCTTTTTGAACTGCTCATTTTAGCCTGCAGCTGACTAAGCGCGTCGCTTAACATTAATGCCAGGTTATTCATTGAGGTCATGGCATATTGCTGATTACGGTTGGCTTCGGGGGTTCGCCTGTCGCCCAAATTACTAAGCGCATCGTCGATATGTGTATTTATGGCCGATATTTCCCTGTTAACAGTTGATTGTATCTGCGGGATGCGTTTGCTTAACGCGTACAGGCTGTCTTCGGCGGTTTTTAAATTGTCTTTAATGTTTTTTTGTGTTTGGGCAAGTGTGATATATTGCGGGTTGACCTGGCTGGTAGTCCTCAAATCTTCCATTACCTTTTCCTGGCCAAACGAACTGTTCACCAGGCTTTTAAGCAATTCGCGCAACTGTTTGGCATCTACCTCGGTTTCTTTTTCATCCTGCTCTTCCTCATCCTGCTGCATTTTCTGGGCCAATTGCTTCATCTGCTTGGCTGCTTGCTGTTGCGATTGTGATGCTTTCGACTTGTTGTTTTTTGATAAATGCTGCGAGCTTTGGTCCATCTTGTCCTCAATGCTTTTTTCTTCACTTTTTGGATTTTCAAAGTTCTGCTTATTCTCTTCTTTATTAAGGTCTTCTAACCCCTTTTCGATATCCTGGAATTCTTTGTTGAGTTTGTCTTGTTCGCTTTTTAGGTCTTTTTCATCTTTTTGCTGCTGGTCTTTTTGATTAGCGGCGTCTTTTTGCTGCT
Organism: Bacteroidota bacterium; assembly: GCA_013288485.1. Lineage (GTDB taxonomy): Bacteria > Bacteroidota > Bacteroidia > Sphingobacteriales > Sphingobacteriaceae > Mucilaginibacter. The sequence continues at coordinate 13,957 of JABDBW010000011.1, read as the reverse complement.
GGTCATTTTGATTAGCGGCGTCTTTTTGCTGCTGGTCATTTTGATTAGCGGCGTCCTTTTGCTGCTGTTCTTTTTGATTAGCGGCGTCTTTTTGCTGCTGGTCCTTTTGATTAGCCGCATCTTTTTGTTGCTGATCCTTTTGATTGGCCGCGTCCTTTTGTTGCTGATCCTTTTGATTGGCCGCGTCTTTTTGCTGCTGGTCTTTTTGATTGGCCGCGTCCTTTTGCTGCTGATCCTTTTGATTAGCCGCGTCTTTTTGTTGCTGCGGGTTTTTCATCTCAGCTTCCGCCTTTTGCTGGGTTTGATCGGCAAGTTTCTGCTGTTTGTCTGCCAGCTGGTTTAGTTTATTTATGTTTTGATTTAGTTTTTGGTCAAACTCCATTTTTTTATAAAGCGCCAACATGCGGTCAAGCTCCTTTTTCAGCGATTTATCATCGGTCTGCATTTTCGACAGTTGGTAGCGGGTACCGTCTTTTTGATCTTGCTGTAAAAACTCTTTTAACCTTTCAAGCATTTCACGTGTTTTGGGGTCGAGAATGTTGTTCAGCAGTTTTTCTATTTGCTGCTGTTCGTCAGTTAGTTGCTTGTTTTGATTTTCATTTTGCTGGCGGTTATACATGTTCTTTTGGTTCTCCGCCTGTATTTGTTTTACCAGGTCGTCCAGCTCCTGTCTTTTTTGAAGCAGGTCTTCCACCTGTTTCTTCTCATCAAACGAGAGCGAGTTTTTATTGAGCAAAAGCTGGTCGAGCTTTTTCGAGTCGCGTTCAATTTGATCGGCAAGCTTAATGGCCGACTGCATTTTTTGTTTTACCCCGGTGGTCCCCTCATTTAATTCATTGCTTAATTGGGTTGCATCGGGCACATTTATGGTACGCTCCGGTGTGCGGGCTTTCTTGGGGCCATTTACCGCGTCGTTATCGGCAACCTCGAAAAAATAAGTTACCTGGTCGCCGGGTTTTATACCCATGTCTTTTAAGTCCCAGAAATAAAAGAAATCTGATAATGTTTGATTAAGGTCGGCTTTTACGGGTTTAACCATATCCTGTTCGCTGCCTTTATTGCCGGGTACGCCCAATTTATAATGAAAGGTTAAAGAGGAGAAGCCGTGGTCGTCCTGAATTTTACCATTAAAATAAAACGCCCTTAAACTCACAGAATCTGGTTTTTCCTCTACGCTGATAGATGGTGGTTCGTCGGCTATCACATTAATGCGGTAAGCTGCCGAATCAGTTTGTTTAACAATATTATTTTGCGGGTTTAATTGATAGATAGATGATTTATTTAACCTTTCGGTATGCTCAAACAAGCCATTGCCGGCCGGGTTTAAGGTATACGAATTGTTATTCATAGAAAACGAAAGCTTTGTAGCGTTTTGCGTATGGAACTGCCAGCTTACCGTAGTTCCGGCAGGGATGGTCAGATCGCCGGCATTAGCCAGGGTTTCGTTTTTTTTGTGCAGGTAAGCAGGATAATTTAGGGCCACATCAAAATGTAATAATGCGGGGCGCAGGTTTACCTTTATTTCATAGGGAGCAGACTCAAAGCCATTGCCAACCAGCCTGAACGAGGTGCTTTGCTGCAGGTTGGTAAAAAGATAATGAAAGCTGCTCACGTTGTCTTTATCGAGCTTAAAAGTGTTGTTGGCTGTTTCCACATATACGTCAGCCGGGAGCTGGTTGCCCTGGAGTTTTAATTGCAGTTTCAGGTCCTCGCCCTGCACGGCAGACAGGTTTTGGTTTAAAACCACGAACTTAAATGGTGCCACCGGGGCAAAATATTCATTATGCCGGATGATTTTTTTGGTGCTTTCCGTCAATATGGATGGCGCGGCCAAAGCGATAATAATAATTACAGCCAGGGGGCTTAATATCCATTTCAAATACCTGGAGTTCTCTTTAATATTAATAGCCGAAGGGAAACGGACGGGCTTTAAATTTTCAATTTTTTGATCGATGCTGGCTTCTATCAGTTCGCGGTGACGCGTATCCTCGCCTGATAGTTTTTTAAGCTGCAAGGTATTCAGCAGCTTATCATGAACATCATTAAAATGCCGGCCTATAATTTCGGCGGCCTGGTCGTGCGTTAGGGTTTTGCCGACGCTTAGCCAAGCCAATAACGAAGGGATAACCAGCCAGCCCGTAAGGCCCAGGTTGAGCAGTATGAACCCATAAAAAAGCACACCGCGGAAAAATGAATTGAAATTGCCGAAATATTCGCTCAGTGTAATGACTACATAAGCCGAAAACAGCCCCGCGCCTAAAAATATCAATCCCCTTAACAGGTTGTTCAGGTAATATTTTTTGATAAAGGTGTTGATCTTAACGATCAGGCTATTATAGTTTTCGGATGATTCCATAATTCACAACTAAAATACCAGTATTTAATCATTAAACTGCAAAAAATAGCGTAAATTATATGTTGCAGAAATTAAAATCTGAAAACTAATGTAATAAAATAAAAGGCAATAAATAGCAATTTAACAGATGATGTTTATATTTAACCTATAAACCTTAATTATGAACCGATTTTTAACCGCTTTGTTTGTTTTTGCAGTATGCTGTAATAGTGTTTTTGCCCAACAAACCACAACTCCGCCGGTAAAAAGAATACCGCCCGATGGCGTGCAGGTAGCCGATAATGACCGAAAGGAACTGGAGGCAGGGCTGCAGCAACTGGGCACAGCTATTGATGGCCTGAAACAAAAGAACGATCGTTTTACGAACGACCTGTTGCCCGATGTGCTTATTTATTATAAAGCAGTTGATTACGCGCTGAAGTACCAGGAGTTTTTCGCGCCAAAAGAAATTGAATCGGCTAAGAAACTGTTGCAAACAGGCTTGTCCAGAGCGGCAGACCTGGGCCAAAAGAAAGCGCCCTGGGCCACCCAAAAAGGCGAGGTTGTGCGTGGGTATGTTTCAAAGATAGACGGTTCGGTACAGCCTTATGGGCTTACTGTTCCGGATAATTATATGGCTGACGGGCCGGCATTTAATTTGTCTACCTGGTTTCATGGCAGGGGCGAAACATTGAGCGAGGTAAATTTTATAGCGGGCGGCAAGGGGTTCGCAGGATCGATGCCGGCCATGAAAAACACCATTATGCTGTACCCTTACGGCCGGTTTTGCAACGCCTTTAAATTTGCCGGTGAGGTGGATGTACTGGAAGCGCTGGATGATGTAAAGAAACATTATAAGATAAATGATAACGGCCTTTTCGATCGCGGGTTCTCTATGGGGGGCGCGGCCGCCTGGCATTTCGCGGCGCATTATACCGATAAGTGGATAGCCGCTAACCCAGGCGCGGGTTTCTCGGAAACGGTTGATTTTATGAAAGTTTACGGCAAAGAAGAACTGCGCCCCACCTGGTACGAGCGCAAGTTATGGCATTTGTATGATTGCACTGATTACGCCAGCAACCTGTCAAACCTGCCGCTGTATGCTTATAACGGCGACAAGGATGTACAGAAACAGGCCGCTGATGTGATGGAAGTTGCCATGAAAAACGAGGGCCTGGCCTTAAACCGTATATGGGGGTTAAACATGGGCCACGGATATACCAAAGCCGCAGCCAAAACGGTCGACAGCCTGCTGGATATTGTAGCATCAAAAGGAAAAAAGGAACCCACCGAACTGCATTTTACCACCTATACCCTAAAATACAATAAATTATACTGGCTTACGGTTGATGCCATTGGCGAACACTGGAGCAAGGCAAGGGTTGACGCGGTAAACGGGAAACATACGGTAACGTTAAAAACCAGTAACGTAAAGGCCCTTACACTTAGTTTGGTACGGGTGCATGGCTATACACATTATGGCCCCGATACCGTAAAGATTGATAATTCGACAATTGTATTGGGCCCCGATGTTGATATGGCATTGAATTTTCATAACGAGAACGGGAAATGGCTGTTGGGCGCAGAAAAGCCCGCGCTTGCCAAAAAGCATAATTTACAGGGCCCGGTTGACGACGCGTTCATGTCGGCGTTTGTGGTGGTTAAGCCATCGGGCACCAGTAAAAATGCGTTGTTTGATAAATGGTCGAAAGCCGAAATGGAACGTTTTATAGTGCAATGGCGGCGCGAGTTCCGCGGCGACCCGATAGTGAAGGCAGATAAGGAAGTAACAGCTGAAGATATGGCTTCATCAAACCTTATTCTTTTTGGGGATGCGGAGAGCAACAAGGTAATTGCCAAACTTAGCGGAAAACTGCCCATAAAATGGAACGCCGCGCAAATACAGGCAGGCAATACAGCGTATTCATCAAAGGACCATGGGCTGATCATGATCTACCCTAATCCCATGAACCAGAAAAACTATATTGTATTGAACAGCGGCTTTACTTTCAGGGAAGAATCCTATTTAAACAACTCCAAACAAATACCCATGCTGCCCGATTGGGCGGTGATAGACCTGAATACCCCGCCTGATGCCGTTCATCCCGGCAAGGTAGCGGACGCGGGTTTTTTTGGTGAGCATTGGGAATGGAAGGAGCTAGGGAAGGAGTAATGTTATGGCAAAAGAAGACAACACCGACCTCTTATTATTCCTTCGCCCGTTCTCGCCAAAGATACAGGACCTGGCCCTATGGCTGCGTGATTTTGTATGGGATCTGTACCCCGAAAGCAACGAGCTGATCTACGATAACTACAACGCGCTGGCGTTCGGCTGGTCGCCGTCGGGTAAAATGGGAGAAACGTTTTGCTCGGTTGCTGTTTATGGTAACGAGTCGGTGCATTTTGGGTTTTACTGGGGCTCAAAAATTGCTGACCCTGAAAAAATGCTCCTGGGCAACGGCAGCCAATACCGCTATTTAAAAATCAAGGAAAAAACCGACCTACCGCAGGAATATGTAAAAAAGCTAATGGCCGATGCCTACGCGTTTTCGATAGCCAAGGCAAAGGATATGGCCAAAGCGCCAAAGGGGACAACCACAACCCGATCGGTTGTGCCGGTAAAAAAACGCCCGGGGGTAATATTGCCGAAAAGAAAATCAAAGTAGTTACCAGCTTAAATTCCTATCTTCGAGTAACCACTCCGGGAACATGAAACCAATACGATTACTTATTTTATTTGTGCTTTTTCTTGTGGCCGCCAGGGCCCAAACGCCAACGGATAAGCTGTACAAAATAGTACGTACATCTAAAACAGATAGTGACAGGACCAATGCCGCAATGAATATTATGTTGATGGCGGCTTACCTGCCACCTGATTCTATATTATACTATGCTGAAAAAATAAGAGCCATTGGCATGGAAACCCATTTCAGGAAAGCGGAGGCTTTAGGTTTGGCGGGCAGGGGTTATGCCCTTTTGGTATTAGGTAGCCGCGCAAAAGGATTAGAATATGCCTTAAAGGCGCTAAAAATTGCCGAAGAAAATCCTGATCCGCGCGTCCTTTCTATGGTTTATACGGTGTTGGGAGTGTGTTACCCGGATAATGCCCCGAAGAGTCTCGAATACACGTTTAAGGCATTAAAAATGGTCAATAATGGCGTTGAACGCGAGGAAAAATCAATTATTATTGGAAATATCGGGTTCACTTTTTTAAGAAAGGGACAGCCAGACTCTGCGCTAAAATACCAGCAGCAAAATTATGAACTGTTGGTTCGAAAGAACAAAGTGTGGAATAAAAGCTTTATCGCGACTTCCCTGGTATTTGCACTTACCGATTTGGGCGGCACCCATTTATTATTAGGAAACACAGAACTGGCCACCACTTATTTTAAATTAGCATTAAAAGCAACCCTAAACTTTAATTCTGACCGGAACAAAGTTCGGGCATATATGGGAATGGTGAATCTCTTTGCAAAGACCGGCCCCACCGACTCTGCTTTTTTTTATAACAGGAAAATAATGGATCTGGCCATGCGCGATAAAATGGATAGTTGGAAAGTGCCCCCTGGTCAATCCTTATATCAATCCCCCGCTCAATCAATATATAAATATTTTAAAAGTCGGAACCAAACAGACAGCGCTTTAAAATACCTGGAAGTATATACCATAGCCAAGGCCAGGGTAGACAGTAACCAGCAAGAAACAAAAGTGCAAACCTTAAGTTTTGAAGAAGATATACGGCAAAAAGAGTTATCGGCAGAAAGGAAACAGAACTTGCAGTATGCGGCCATAGCCGTTGGCCTGGTAAGTTTTATCCTGTTGTTTTTATTGCTGAGCAGGAGCATTATCACCAGCCCAAAAGTTATTGAGTTTTTTGGCATAATTGCTTTATTAATAGCGTTTGAGTTTATTAATCTGTTTTTGCATCCTTTTTTAGAAGACGTTACAGACCACTCGCCCATATTAATGTTGCTTGCTCTTGTTTGTATCGCTGCCCTATTGGTTCCGGCGCATCACCAGCTCGAAAAATGGATGACCAGAACAATGGTGGAAAAGAATAAAAAAATTAGGCTCGAGTCAGCTAAAAAAACCATAGCACAGCTGGAAGGCGATGAAAATAAATAATCCCACCCCTTAATTATTCCAAATTTACCCCCGCATGATAATTCCCTACCCAAATCATCCTATCTTTGTAAGGTAAACTTATTAGTTTGCCATACAATAAAATGGATAATAAAAACCTCGAATTTGTTTCAAACCTGCGCACGGCGGTAACCCGGCTAACAAAAAAGTTGCGTAAAGAATCGGCAACCGGGCTTCAACTTTCTCTTACCGAGCGGTCAACGCTTTCCTCATTGTATCAATACAAAGAAATGCTTCCAAATGAACTGGCTGCCCTGGAAAAGATAACCAATCAATCCATGTCGGGCATACTGGCCCATTTGCTGGAACTGGGTTATATTACCCGCACCTCGTCGGAAACCGATAAACGCAAAGTGCTGATAAAATTAACCACTGACGGAGAAAAAACAATGCTGCGTATACGCAGCGAACGCGACCAATGGCTGGCCAAAGCCATTGAAGCAACCTGCACCAAAGAGGAACGGGAATTGCTAAAACAGGTTATTGTACCGCTAACAAAAATAATTGATTTTGAATAATAGGATAAGGCCGGGAGAAGACAATACACATGAACATTAATACATTCAGGGCATTTAAGAGCCGTAATTACCGGCTATTCTTTACGGGGCAATCGGTATCGCTTATAGGCACATGGATGCAAAAAACCGCCGTAAGCTGGGTTATTTATACCCTTACCCATTCTACCCTGATGCTGGGTGTAACGCTTTTTTGCAGCCAGTTCCCCTCGTTTTTGTTTTCATTGATAGGCGGCGTGGTGTCTGACCGTTACAACCGTTACCGCGTGCTGTTAACCACACAGGTGGCTTCTATGCTGCAGGCCCTGTTGCTGGCGGTACTGATACTGTTAAAACATTACGAGGTTTGGGAAATATTGGCGCTAAGCGTAATGCTGGGTATTATTAACGCGTTCGATGTACCGGCAAGGCAATCGCTGGTTTATGAAATGGTGGAGGACAAAACTGACCTTCCCAACGCGCTCGCGCTTAACTCGTCAATGGTTAACCTGTCGCGGCTCATCGGCCCCGCTATCGCGGGCCTGGTGTTGGAATACATGGGCGACGGCGTTTGTTTTTTGCTGAATGCGCTTAGCTTTGTGGCGGTTATTGGCTCGTTGCTATTAATGCGCCTGCCTCAATATATTAAAAAGCCGCATCCTAAAAATGTATTCGGCGAATTAAAAGAGGGTTTTTCTTATATCAAACGTACGCCCTCCATTGCGTTTGTATTGGTAATGCTGGCACTGATCAGTTTAATGGTGCTGCCCTTTAGTACCCTTATCCCCTACTATGCCCGCGATGTTTTTAAAGGTACCGCTACCACCTTTGGCATTATCGACAGTTTTATAGGCCTGGGCGCGTTTTCGGGGGCCATATTTTTAGCCTCGCTTAAACCACGCACCAACCTCAAAAAAATATTATTCATTAACACATTGGTGTTTGGCGCGGGACTGGTATTGTTTTCGCATGAGCGCAATTACCCGCTGGCGCTCCTGTTTGTTACCATTGCAGGCTTTGGCATGATGTCGCAAATTACGGTGAGCAATACACTGATACAAACAACCGTCTCCCAAAACATGCGGGGGCGGGTGATCAGCTTTTACGCAATGGCGTTTTTCGGGATGCAGCCCCTCGGCGGCCTGCTGGTTGGAGCCATATCCAAATGGGTAGGTACAACCGATACCCTGATGGGCGAGGGCATAGCGGCCCTGTTGATCGGCCTGTTACACTGGCGCTACCTGCGCCGCGAAAAGCAAAAAGCGATGCGCAGAAGGAAAGTAATTGTTGAGCCGGTGGTGGTACAGGCGGTTTAGCACGGATGGGCGCGATAAGTAACTATCTTGCTATATATTCCTACCCAGTCCAATTTGCATTAACTTAGTATGCCAATTAACTAACCATACCATGTTAAAAAAACTTCTCCTGTTGCTTGTGGCCGTATTGGTCATCAATAGCGCTTTCGCCAAAATAAAACACAGCAAAACATCCAAACACACCAGCTATAAAGGCTTGCTGATGGCAGGCTACCAGGGCTGGCACGATACGCCAACAGACGGCGCTGACCGTGGCTGGGGGCATTACCTGCAAAGCGGCGTGTTTGGCCCGGGAAATCTTAAAATAGACCTTTGGCCCGAATTAAGCGAATACAAAAAAATGTATCCCACCCCGTTTACACATGCCGATGGTACAGTAGCTATGCTGCCCAGCGACCATGACTATTCAACTACCGACGTCCGCTTTAAATGGATGGAACAGTATGGCGTGGATGGCGTATTTATGCAGCGGTTTATTGGCAATACCAGGCCGGGCAATACCCGCAATCACTTTAATAAGGTATTGGGCGACGCGCTGAAGGCCGCGCGTAAATACAATCGTGCGATAGCGGTAATGTATGATTTTTCGGGTATGCGCGATACATTGGATATTCCGCTTTTTATAAGCGACTGGAAAAACCTGGTGGACAGCCTGAAAATAACCCGCGGCGGCAACAACCAGCCTTACCTGTACCATAACGGCAAGCCGTTGGTGGTGCTATGGGGTGTGGGTTTTAACGATAGCGGCCGCCACTATTCTACAAAAACAGTTGCGCGGATAGTTGATTTTTTACAGAACGATCCCGTTTACGGGCATTGTGCAGTTATGCTGGGCGTGCCTACCTACTGGCGCGAATTTGGCAGCGATACCGAGAAGAACCCCGAGCTGCATGCCCTGATAAAAAAAGTTGATGTCATTCATCCCTGGACGGTGGGGAGATACCGCAGCATTGATCAATATAACAGCAAATACAGCGATGTGCTAAAGGGCGACATGGCCTGGTGCAAAGAAAACCATGTTGATTATGCCCCCACCTGTTTCCCCGGTTTTAGCTGGCATAACCTTAACCTGAAATCAAAATTCAATGACATACCAAGGGAGAGCGGCACTTTCTTTTGGACACAGTTATCAAACGCTATAAAGAACGGCGCCGAAATGATCTATGTAGCCATGTTTGATGAAGTGGATGAGGGTACTGCCATCATGAAGGTATCGCAAAACCCGCCGGTGGGCCCAAGCCCCTTTGTTGTTTTTGACAAGGGCATACCATCCGATTATTATTTGTATTTGGCGGGATACGCAGGCAAGGTGCTAAAAAATCAATTGCCGTTACCCGAAACTATTCCGTTGCCAAAGTCGGAAAAATCGGCATTAGGTGTGTTAGCAAAATAACATATTATACCCGCTTACCCGGCTGTTGTTTTCTATAACAAATAATTAGCAGTGCAATAATAAGAATTGCCGCCAGGTATAAATAAGCTCTTTTATGGGCGAAATTTAATGTCCACCCCAGGCCAAACCGTTTGCCTACAATAACATGGGTATCATCGGGATTATAATAAATAAAGCCCAATTTCCAGGGATTATAACTTTCTTTATCATCTTCATCCATGCCTAAAGATAATGATATAAAAACAATCCAATAATATTGGGGCATACAATAAAACGCGGCAACAACGGTTTAATTACCGGCAAACCATGAACCTAAACCATGAACCGGACGTTGTTGATCCTTCTATTTTGTTCAATTACCCGGCTGACTTATGCTCAAAGCAAACTGAGCGGGGAGGTTTTGGAGTACGGGTCGGATATCACACTTTCGGGCATCAGGATAGAAAACTTAAACACCCATGACACCGTGCAATCTGATGCGAGAGGGAAATTTACCATATCCGCTAAAAAAGGCGACCTCGTTTGTTTTTCAGGATTAAATTATAAACCCGATACTCTTTACCTGGTTGATTTAAAATATAAAACGGTTTTTTTGCTGCTGAAACAATACCAGCTCAAAGAAGTAAAAATTACAGGCGCCGAAGTAAACAAGAATGCCCTTTCCAGCTATCACGTAATTACTCCGTTTGGCGGTAACGTAGTGCGCTACCAGACCGACGCATCCGGGAACGCTACCGGGGGTTTAAAATTTAATGTTTTTGATTCGCATAAAGACGAGCGCAGGCGGGCGAATGCCCGTGGCTTGGAAGCTGGCGGCCAAAGGCAACAGGAAATTGCAAAAACATTCAACCCTACAAACTTGCAAACTTATTTGCCCATAAGGGGCCAGGAAATGGAAAACTTTGTTATACTGTATATGCCCGATGCAGCCACCTGGTACAGCAGTAAGTTTAACCTCATGCTGTATATAAACGATTGTTACAAAAAGTTTCTCCTCATCCCGGTAGAAAAAAGGCAGTCGAAAACTTTCCTGCAATTAACCGGTAGTAATTAACCAACTAAAACCGGAATATTTAATATATTTGATGTGTGAAATTTTTAGCAGGTTTCTTAGCGGTATGCATCCTGTTCCTATCCTGTTTTTCGGGGATGGCGGCGACTGTGCAACCTGTTAAAAAAGAGGCGTGCCATCAAATGGCCGGCATGTCCGCTTGTCATCAGCAAAAAAATAAAGAACAGCAAAAAGATTGTGCTAATGAAGGTTGTACCATGCTGTTCTCCTGCCAGCTTTGCGGGTTTTTAATTGTCGAATCTACAAGTATATCACCTGTTTTTTTACCCTATCCCGTGAAACCAGTTTCCCTATATAAAATTGGCCACTTGTCTGCTTACCACGCTTCCAACTGGAAACCGCCAAAAGCCTGTTAAATAATTCCTGAAACAACCTGAACCGTTGTAATTTATTATTTAACAATTTAATTTAAAAGATCATGAAAAAGATAGTTTTAAGCGTTATCGCTATATTATTTGCAGGTACTTCATTAATGGCAAATATTCCTGTTCACCCTAAAAAGGTTAAACAGGCAACCTGCAATACCTGTACTAAAGAAAAATGTACAAAAAAAGCCGATTGCCCTAATACGGCAATGTGTGTTTGTAAATAATTTAGTATAAATATTAAAGCCCCTTGCTGGTAGGTAAGGGGCTTTTTTTTGCAAAATAGTTAGGCCTTGTCTAATTGTTTTTCACGCCTAACTTATGGTCGGTATAATCCAGCAGGTAAGAGTTTTTCAGGAAAAACTCCATGCCGAAAATAGAAATATTATTAGTGGAGGAGCCTGGGTTTTCTACATAGGTTAAATAATCGGCAGCGGTAGTGGTGTAGGCAAAATTAAAGCCCGACGTTGTAGCAATACTTACCGAACTGTTATTAGCCAGCAGCACAGATGAACCCGATGCCGCGGTTTTATCTTCAATATAGCTGTAGGGTTCGGTACCGGTATCAAATATAACCGGGGTAGAAACCAATTTACCATTATAAGTAACCGTTCCCGGAGAAGCGGTAAGATAACCGTCTGCGGCTGTAAAATAAAGCTGCTGCATAACAAAACCTGCCGAGGAAAGATCACCCGATGTTAAACCCAGGGTAATTGCGCCCGGCACATAAGTACCTCCTACAGAAAAATTTGAAGTGCCCAGCGCGGCCATTTTAAAACCACGGGTAAGGCCGGTACCCGGATCATAATAACTTAACGGGCTGGTAATATAAGCGTTGTTGGGAAAGGTAACGTCGTATTCGGGCGATACGCCCAATACGTCGAAATAATGCGCTTCCTGCACCTTGCCTTTTGCATCAACCCCTTTATAATATAAAAAGAAGGGCAGGCGTTTAATAACAACGTTACCATCGGGTTCGCCAATGGTTACGGGCGCGTAGGCCAGGTTGCCGTATACCTTTGTTAGAGTGCTGGCATCATCGCCATATTCAATTAGCGATGTTTGGCTGGTAATGGTAATGCCATTAACAATGGTCGAGTCGCCGGTAAAATTAAAGCCCGTGCTGGTTATCATTGATGCCGGTATAATTCCGTTCGCGTCAATTACCATCCCGCCCGAGCCGGTATCAAATATCATATCATAATTAACCGTTTGGGTGCCAATTTTTGAAACGTCCATAAACAGCAGTTTATAAATGGCGGTATCCACCTCTATTAGGCCGAGTTTTACGGGGGTTGCTGTTGGTATTATGGTTACTGTATTGTTATTAGTTGATGTACTGTTACTATTCATAGTATCTTTTGTACACGATGCTATGATAAAGAGTAAAAACAAGCCCGGAAGGACCGGCAAATTTTTAGTAAAATATTCTTTTAACATGGTATTGAAGTATTGATACACAATATATATGTAATTTATATAAACCCTGTTTTTCAAAATTTATTATTTTCAATTAATATTATTTCTATAAAATTAATACGTCGTTTTATTTATTACTGTTGCCTTTCAAAGAAATAATTCTCCCGAAGGTGGTTTAATAAAATATCGGTCAACAGGGTTGATGTATCGATATATGCATATATTTGTAACCCTTTTCGGGATGTAGCGTAGCCAGGTATCGCGTCCCGATCCCGATAGCTATCGGGACGGGAAGGTCGGAAGGGCATAATTATTACGGGATGTAGCGTAGCCAGGTATCGCGCCAGCATGGGGTACACTCGCTAACGCTCGTTTGAAAGCCGATAGGCTTTCATTGCGTCGGTCGGAAGTTCGAATCTTCTGTCCTTTCTGTCTCTACTTGTACTCTTTGTTGTACTCCCCAATCGTAAGCTACAAAACCAAATCAGATGGTAAATGTAGCCGTAGTTTTCAATACTACTAAGAAACTAATTAACAATGAACACCCTGTCTCACTAAGGGTAACACATCAATACAAAAGGAAGTATTACGCACTTAACACCCTTTTAACAGACCAGTCCTATAAGTTCAGGTGTACACCCGACCAGTGGAAAGCAGCAGAAGCGGAAGATAGTGGCTTGGGTAAGTTCAGAAAAGGCTTTAGTACATATAAAGAGTGCAATACAATTCTAGAGGCCAAGCTTTTAGAGGCAAATAAAATACTTCAGCGATACGATACAGAGGGGGCGGCGTTCAGCTTTGAGCAGTTTGAAGCCGACCTTAAAAAGAGGGAGCAACCGCTAATTACGTCCCTACAAGATTATTATAGTTTACAGATTAAGATACTGGATGAACAGGGACGAGTTGGCTTGTCGGGATTATACCTTGAAAACAAATGTATCTTGAGTAAGTTCAGACCCAATGCGTTACTGTCAGATGTCAATATTAGGTTTCTGGAGAGTTTTGAATACTGGATGCGTAACGAGCGGAGTAATAAAGATACTACTATCAGTGTAAAGATGCGCAACCTACAGCGCGTTATCAACCAGGCTATTGAGGATAAGCAGTTCAAACAACAGGATTATCCATTTGGTGAGAAGAAATACAGCATTAACAAGCGGTTGGACAGTAAGACCAAAAAGATAGCTGTCACGCTTGATAAGATAAGCAAACTCAAAGCACTCAAATTAGAGCCAGGCTCAGGATTTCATTTCGCTCAACAGGTGTTTTTATTTAGCTACTATTACTTTTATAACATTCATCTACTAAAGTTTGCAAAAGAATATCCTTTCACTTCAAACCCCAGGTTTTTTACCTCTCTAATTTGTTCTGGGTTAAAGATGGTAATATCCTCATCTAAGTAGCGGCAGTTCCTACTATC